>JADLBV010000128.1 GCA_020847545.1 Phycisphaerales bacterium | reverse complement strand
TGACGGGACTGCTCGCGATTCGTCCGTGAAGCCATGGCAACCTCCTCCATGAGGTTTAAGGTGATCCCCACAACATATGGTATCCTCCAGTCACCATTTATGCCCGCAAAAACTGTCACACGCCCCCTCCTTTGCCCACCATCCCGTGATGCGTGGGACGTGATGCGTGAAGAAGGGAGGGGAATTTTGATGTAGGGGATGCGCTCTCCCGCTTTCAATCTCCCGAGGGTTTGCAACAGGAGTCGGTCAACTCGATCACACCCCCGGCGATGCGCGGTCCCGCATTGCCGGCCGGGTCGGTCTTCAGGTCATCCGCATCGGCATGAACAATCACCGATCGGCCGACAAGTCCGCGCGGGCCAACCTCCAGCGTGACGCCGCTCAGGGTGGTCTCCAGATGGGCATCCCCCTTCGCATCGGCGGTGATGTTCCCCAAATCCCCCGCATGGGCCGCGGCCGACCCCGGCCCACCATGATGATGTTGGTCGGGATTGAAATGTCCCCCCGCGCTCGACAAATCGGGGGCGCTCAAATCACCCTTCTCATGAATGTGAAACCCATGATGGCTGTCGGGCTTCAACCCATGCAGCTCGGCGACCACCCGCACACCCCCATCAACGGCCGTGAAGGTGACGAGGCCATTGACCCCGTTCAACACCGGCCGGGTGGAGGCCGCCTGTGAAGGGGCGATCTTCGCCACGGCCGTGATCGCCTTGGGTTGCACTGAACAACATTTTTGATCCATCTTCTGTTGCGGCTCTGCCGGCTTGCAGGATTGATTATTGTTGGCGCACCCCATCACCATCAACAACAGCGCCGTCGTACAACATCCGATTTTCAACACGCCGAAATTCATCAATTGCTCCTTATAAGAATCCGAATGCCCCAACCTACCGGCGAACCCCCTCTTTCACAACGACTAAAATCGGTCCGGTTCGTGTTTCGGGGTGGGCGGGTGCGTATAATCGGCGCCGGGCATTGGCGGAAAGGAAAAAGGATTTATGAGCGGGAAAATCAGATACACCGATGAGCCGATGGAGGCGAAGGTTATTGCGGATTTTCTTCCGCCCCCAGGCCGGCTTCGCAAATCGACCCATGCCCCTCGACTGGCCTACACCCGTCGGGGGGACAAGTTGCGCATGCGGTTTGCGGATCGGCCGGCAAAACAGCGCATCAAAGCGCCGGGCGGGGTGGTGTTGGAATACGATTCGGCCGGGGTTCTGGTGGGGATCGTCTTTTCCCAAGCCTCCGGGCGTTTTTCAGAGCCGGTTCATTTGGCGCGGCCGCGCGGGGCTGGCCGCAAGCCGCTGTACAAGGTGGGGTAAATTCATTGTTAATCCCACGCCACACCCCCCATTCAATCAAAAATCCAAATACAATGTGCCACTGAGGCACAGAGAACACAGAGAAGAGAATAAAATATAAAAATATTCTCCGTGTTTGTCTGCGTGTTCTCCGTGGCCCTGTGGCAAATATGTATTGCCACCGCGCCGGGTGGGTCGGTGCCATTTCAAATCGGCGGGATCAATCCCGCCCGCTGCCCCATTCAATCAAAAATCCAAAATCATCAATCAAAAATCCATCCTGCCCTCTTCCCGACGGTGCCGGATGGATTTTCCGGCGGGCTTATGTCTCCTGCTCCGCCAGACCCTGGAAGGTTCTCTGAAAATCCTCCTCGCTCAGCGCGGTGTCGAACAGTCCCACATCCAGTCCCTTGTGCCGGCTGACCCCCATGTAGCGCAGGCTCGCATCCTCATAGCGCCGGAATTTCCAGACCGCATCGTTCATCAGGGCGCTGTTGAAGACCCCCAGCCCCACCAGTCGCTCAAAATCGGCCGTCGTCAATCCCGTCACCCGTTTGAACAGCCCCGGCTCCAATTTGGTGATGACATCCTTCAATCGCTGCTCGCGAAAATCGGTCAGGTACATGAAGACCGGGATGCGGGCGGCGAATTTGATCAGCTTCTCCTGCACCTGTTTTCGCAAGGATTTGCGTTCCTTTTCCGCCTCGGTCAACTCGCGCTTCTCCTTGGGGTTCAGATCATCCTCATCGCTGATCTTGCGTTTGGCATCCTTGATCTGTTCCGAGCGGTTGATGATCGTCTCCAGATCATCGTTGAGATTGCGGAATCCTTCGATCGCCTGCAACGCCTCCATCGCCGCCGGATCGTTCATCAGCCGTGTGAGTGTCGCATCATCCACATTCACCAGCAGGATGCTCTCCCATCGCTTGGCCAAAAGCGTGGCGCTGGTGCCGGCCGTGGCGATATCGAGAATCGCCGAGGCATCCAGTTGCCGCATCGCCGCCCCGTCGTAGGCCAATACCGGCAAAAATCCCACCAGTTCGGCGATGCGCTGTTCGGGGGTGGTTTCATCGGTTGCCAGGCGCGAGCCATAATCGGCGATCTGGCGCAGCGCCCGGTTGGGGGCGAAGTCAAAGACATAACATTCCGGCTTGACGATCACCGTCTTCTGCCGCTCATCCCTCAGCGTCCATGGCGACTGGACGCGAAAGGCCGCCTGAAAATAACTCTCCGGGCTGGCCAGCTTCCGCAGCATCAGCATCCCCGTCCAAGGCCGCACCGTCACGCCCGTGGTCAGTTTCCCGCACGAGAGCGTGATCGACTTGCTTTTCAGGGGTTCCTCCATCGTCTCCAGCACCGGCGGCAGGGCGGCCGCCCCGATTCCCGCCGCCGACCCAGCCGACACCACCACCTTAAAATCGTGATAGAAGGTGTTGTGCTGACCGGCGAGCAGATTCGCCATCGCCCGGCAGGCCGCCACGCTGGGCAAAAACCAGAAGGTGTGGTTCAGCACCCCCAGCAGGCGCATATCGCTAAACGGCAGCGGCGGCTTTTCCCGGCCCAGCTTCAAATCGTCAATCGTCGCTCCCGTATAGGCCCCGCGAATCAGATTCAGCCACTTCTGCACCTCCTCCCCATGCTCAAACTTCGCGGCCTCCCCCTCCCCCTCGGCACGGAAAAACTCATTCAAGTCAAACTCATTAAACTCCCCCTGTTCGGCCACGCGGCGAATCTCATCGGGCAGCGTGTACGTCATCAGCACCAGCCGGGGAAGCTCGGCGTACGGGTTTTCCCCCTCACCCGTCCAATCCCGCTTGGTCCGTTGCTCATCGCTGTAGGTCCAGTTGTAAATCTGCTCCTCGATGAACTCGCCGCTGGCCAGCGCCCGAAAGGGTGTACCCGACAAATAGAGATAGTGCGCGGTTGTGATCGGCAGGATGGAGGTATCCAGCTCCTTCTCTTCGCGGCTCACCTCCTCCTCCACCTCCCCCTCCTCCGCCTCATCGGCTCCGAAAAGTCCCTTGGCGTTCTCGCGCCATGCCCCGTAGTGGTATTCATCCAGAATGACGCAATCCCATTCGGTCAGATGGACCCACTCGTTTTTCGCCTTGATCGCCCCGGCCCGGTCGCGCTGCAGAAAATCCTGAAAGCTGCCGAAACAGACGATGGGACGCTTCTCATCGGCCGATTCAAAGGTCAACTCCGTATCGCGGCTGATGAACTGCCACCCCTCGAAATCAACGTGCTGATTCAGATCATCCGCCCAGGCGTGTTTCACCACCGGCTTGAAGGTCAGCACCAGCACCCGCTTCCACCCCATGCGCCTCGCCAGTTGATAGGCGGCAAACGTCTTGCCGAATCGCATCTTGGCGTTCCACAGAAAATGGGGCGCGTGCCCCGGTTGATCTTTTGCGGCCCGCTTGAAATAGTCGGCCGTCATCGCCACCGCCTGCTCCTGCTCCGGGCGCGGGGCGAAGCTCAGCGTCCGGTCCTCCACATTCGCCGAGCGGTTCATCACGGCCACAATCGCCCCCTTCACATCCTTCACCGTGCATTTGAACCACTCGTGCGATGTGTTTTTGTGTCCACGTGCCCGCAGATGCCGGTGAATGTCATGGTCGGTAAAGCTCGTCCCATCCGGCCGCATCGCCGATTCGATCAATTCCACCCTGAACTGCGTCCATCCCCCCGGAAACTGCTGTTTGATCCGCTCCAGCGGATCACCCTCGGTATACCCCACCTTCAGCAACCCGCCATGATCGGGGTGCGTGCTGGAATAGGCGTAGATGGTGGGGGTGGCAACCGGACGGGAGGGGAAGAAGTCTGTTGTGTTCATGCTGTTTGATTCTTTGGTTGACAAAATAAAGCCCGTTACCCGATAATCCTTCAGCCCTGCTCGAACCGAAGCCTTACGCCCTGCGTGAGAGATTCATGTAGGTCCGGCGGGGCTTACCCCGCGCAGCGCATCCGATATCCTCAGATCGCGCTTCTCCATTCGTAACGCACACCCAACTCGCCCAGCATTGCAAAAGTGTCTTGGTAAACCACGTTAAACTGCTCGCAGACATCCGGGAGCAATATACGATTACGCGACTGCGGACGCGGCTGCTCGTTCGTGATCACGGTACCGCCATGAACCATTGCATTCGCGACAAGCCATCCGTCTGCTTCTGTTGCGAACTTCGCTTTGGCCTGATCCAAATACTGAGTGCTGCGCTGCGCCCATAACATGACCTGCCCATAGGCCTCAGCGACGCTTTGCTCGTTCGTGTCCATGAAGAATTCGGGCGGAACTCGGCTTTTCACCCATTGCACCAGGTCTTCGGTCTCTCTTCCGGCAAGCAGTTCGCCTCGCACCCGGTCAATGCTGCGCACGTTTCCAGCCCCTTGATGATGCAACAGGCTATCCCAGAACCCCGGGCAGATCGCGAAGGCGTAGTAACTGTTCTTCGCCGCGATGAACACATCCGAGTCCAGGATAAACGGGCGTTTTGCATTCATGGCAGGTTCACCCCCAACCGGCCGGCGTATTCTTGAAACGCTCCCCCGCGGAGACCCGTCAGGTCATAGGCCTCCTTGAAGCTCACCCGGCCCGCCTTGGCCGCCCGGAACACCTGAACGGCGAACAGTTCGCCGACGCGTGTATTCTGATTGTTGTAGAAATCGCCGCCGCCGCCCGAATCCGACCGGGGTCCGCGCTCCTGGGCGATATAGTCCTCATAAAATTTGAAGAATGCCTCGCGGCTCACAAGACGAAGATCCATCGCGCGCCGGGCGGCCACAATCGGGCTGACCTTGAAATGCCGGGCGAGCTGTTCAAATGGCGATGCCTCATGTCGAACATCCGGCCAAAGCCCCTTCAGTTCATCTTCCGGGACCAGAAACTCGGCGGCCGCCCGGTCGCACCACGATTCGACCCGCTGCGTTGGAAGGGAGGAAGGCCCCGTATCGCTGACGGCGCTTTCACCCAGCCAGATGTGCGCCAGCTCGTGAACCAGCGTGAACATCTGTGCCGACTTCGCATCGGCTCCATTGACAAACAGCAGTGGCGCAATCTCGTCGCTCAACGCGAAACCCCGAAACTCCGTGACGTTCAGCTTGCGGTGCGTGTTGTTTCCCACCACGCCATTGACGACAGCCATCACCCCAAGTTGCTCGATGGAGCGCCGAAGTTCCCCGACCGCCTCGCGCCAGGTGCGAACCTTTTGCGCCCAGCCGTCGTCCAGCCCGGCCAGCCGACGCATTTCGCGGGCAACGCCCCGCGGATCATCCGAAAGTCGAGCGCTGCCCACGAACTCCAGCGGTTCGGCGTCGCACTCGATCTGTTCCTCCCGAAACCACGCCTGCCGTCGCTGCATCGTCTGGATCGTCTCCAGCAGGTCGGGACTCGGACGGGCCAGGGCTTGATTGCGGATCGTCCGCAGGTCGGGAATCGGAATCCGCTCCACCGGCGGCTCGGGGAGAAACAGGTATCCGAAGGGGACATGCATCGCCCGGGCAAAATCCTCCAACTGCCGAAAGGTCGCCTGGGCTTCGCCTCGCTCCCATTGCGCAAGCCTCTTGAACCGGCCGGCGAGTTCGTCAATCGTCCAGCCCGCGCGCTGGCGCGCCCAGCGAACCAGTTCAGGCTTGACCGGTGCATGCGACATCAATCCACGTCCTTCCGGCCATCCATTGTACACCCGACACGATCCCCCTTCGCCCCATCCGCCCACGCCTCCGCATTCCGCCCCGCCAGGCCCGCCCCGTCAAACCCCGCCTTGAGCATCCCGTCATTTTCTAGACGCGCGCCGGCGAAGGCGTGGAGCGCCGGCCGGGCGGCGGGATGGGTGGGGAAGATGTCATTCATTGGCATGCGGCGACCCTTTTACTCGTCGTCGATTTCGTATACGGCTTCGTCAGAGTCGTCATCGGTATGATCCATTGGGCGAACCATTGATTCGATGAAAGCGATTTCGTCTTTGTTAACCCCGTACTTCGCGTACAACTCTTCGTCCGTCCAGACACGATCCCACGTCTGCATAGGGACGAACGTATAAACCTTGCGCGTCGTGTTCTGCGACGGCTTGTGCAAGAGGATGAGCAAGCGCGTCAGTCGGCATGAAATGTACGACAACACGCTTTCGGCCTGCTTCTTCGATTTGAGCGGCCCAATGCAGAGGTAAGTTTCTGACGAAATGCTGCCCGGTTCCCCAATAAATGGCGTACTGATGATCCGGCTCGGATAGGTGTCCTTGTTCCCGGTTCCCGGTGCGGCGAATCCGATGTAAACCTTCCATTTGTCGATCAGTGGCGATCCATTCGTGATCGACGACCGCGATGTGAATCCAGTTCCACCCTTGCGGTAAACGGAAACATCGCCGTCGCTCTTTGTGCTTTTGCCCTTGAACGTTGAATTGAGTCCGAATGGTCTTCGGGTGCTTACCAACTTATCAAACCGTTTGTCATCAGGGAGTGCTACAGACTTCGCTGCGCCGCCTTCATTGGCAACAATTTTCTTTAGAATGGACAGACCTGTATTGTAGCGTACGAATACCTCGGCACCGATTTCGAGCAACTTTCGCGTTGCCTTCGACGGCGGGTCACTTTTGAAATGAGTGTTGACGTCGCACAGACCGGGATTGTCGCGGTCCCAAAGGAAATAACACACGCCGCCCTTAAGCGCGACGCCGGGGAAGACATCGGATGCCATTAAGTAGTCATTGATCGAACGTATGCGATTGTCAGAGAGCATCGACTCTCTGAACTCGTCCAAGCCCTTACCGCCCGTGAACCAGCGTGACGGAATGACCATCATCAAGAATCGCGGTTCGAGCTTCTTCGCTTGCTCAACGAAGAAGTTGTAGATCGGCCTCGCAGATGTGCCGCTTCCGCCCCCATCGCTCAACTGATACGGCGGGTTCCCCACGATGACGTCGAATTTCATGTTAAACTCCTCTCTCGGGTCGATCCCGTGGATGAACGGGTAGGCATATTCCTCCAGCGTTTGGTCCCGGTCGTATTCCCCACGGCTGGCGCCGCAGAACTCGCAGCGGCCTTCCCTCGTCCACGTGTGGCGGGTCCTGGGCAGGCGGATGTTTCCCTCGGCGGAATCGAACGCGCCGGCGATGCTGAATTTGCCATCGGCCTTCTTCGAACAATAGACCGACCGGCGGCTGATCAGGCTGGTCAGTTCGGTGATCGCCAGGCCGAAAACCTGTTTGGTCAGAATGTGGTCGATCCGTTTCTGGTCGTCCGGCATCCGGTCGGCCAGGCCATCGTTGAGCCGGCGGGCGATTTCGCGCAGGAAGACGCCCGATTTGCAGACGGGGTCGAGGAACGTCGTCTGGGGCGAGCGGAACAGCTCCGGCGGCAGCAGGTCGAGCATGGCCGATGCGAGCTTGGGCGGGGTGAAGACCTCGTCGGCGCTGAGATTGGCCAGGCAGGTGAGGATGTCGGGGTTATGGCCGGTCATGGGCGGCCTGGGTCGTCTGAAACTGCAATTCGTTGAGATTGAGTTTGGCGACGCGCTGGGACAGACGCAGAATCTCAACGCCCACAACCTGTCCGGCGTCGTCGAAATCGAGTACCACGCCGGGGGAGACTTCCTCGGATTCAATGATCCGGGACTCGTCGAGTCTCAGGTAGAGGGCATCGGCCTGCTGATCGACATGGAGTTTCATGGCTTTCCTTTCTGTGTCCGGTCGAAGAAGACGCTGACGACCCGGTTCGGCGACACCGTGGTGTTGACCGCCACGCGCAGTACACGGCCGCCGAATTCGGGGATGGATCGAAAATGGCGCTCCACGCTCGGGTCATTCGGGTCAGGCGAGATCCACTGGGGATCGTTCAACGTCCGCTCCATCCATTCCAGGGCGATCCCGCGTTCATCGAGCACCTTGGCGGCGTGTTGCGTCAGTTCGTAGGTCATGTCTCGTATTTTTGATGCTTCCCGTCACTTTGTATCGTACCCGTGCGTTGCCGCCTCGGATACCTCCAGAAAATGGCACGGCGGATAGTCGGCCACGGGCCGGGGCAGATAGACATCTTTTTCCAAGGTGCGGAACAGGGGCGTGGTGGCGGCGTGGGCGTGGCCCAGCAGATGCCCGTAGGCAAAATCGCGCCGTTTGAGCAGCACGCCGTTGATCGGGGACCATTCGCTTAGGATAATCGGCTGACCGTGCGAATCCAGCAGCGTCAGCGCATCGCCCTGGACGATGTTTCGGGAGAGAATGAACGCGGCCGCCCGGGCGGCGGCGGCGGGAAACGGCGCGCCAAACCGCGCGGCGTAAGCCTCGTCAACGATGTTCAGAAGCCGCGCCCGGCAGTCGGCGATGTTGTCCGCCAGCAGATCGATGCCGTAAAGACTGCACAAAGCCAGGATCGCATCCCGCTCCCATTTGCCCGGATTGCGCCCGTTGCGCCGATCGACGGCGAGCAGTTTGCGGCGCAATACCTCGGCGAGAAAATTACCGTCACCGCAGGCGGGTTCGAGAAAACGGGCGTCGATGCGATCGCACTCGTGGGCGACGAGATCGAGCATGTCATTGACAAGCCCCGGCGGGGTGAAGACCTCGCCATAGTCGATGATGCGTTGACGATTGCCTTGCATGGTGTATTGGGAGCTTACAGTGTAATCGCCGGTAGAGACAATCGCCAGTTCAACCGATGGCCCAAATGCCCGCATGTTTCTCTTGCTTCGGCGAGCCACGTCGAGCCGTGGCGCATTTCTCTTTCCCCTCGCCCATGCGGATGATGTGCCTACTCGCCGGTGTGGTCCTCTGCTTTGTCCGCATCCATCAAATTCTCCACCTCGTAGGGCCACATCCCCTGCGCGTGCCCATCGGCGAATATCACGTTCATTTTTCCACCGTGTATGGAGGAGTTCTCCCGGACCATGATTTTGGTCGTGGCGTTTTGGATCGAGGCCAGCTTCACGTTGGGGAGCAGGTATTCATAACTGGAATGCTCATCAACCCATTTGGCCCGCCCGGCGGCATCGGCTGGAATTGAATTGGGGTTGATTGGCATATCGGGGCATATCATCAACAGGGCGTTGCCGTTCAGATAGGGGAGCAGTGATCCCAGATCGGGGGGGAGTTGGCCCTTGTGATCGTTGGCATACATCACAAACGCCATTCCCAATTGTCTCATCTGGTTCAGGCATCTTGTCTCTCGGGTTGATTCCCGCGACCGTTGAAACGCGGGTAAGATGGCCGTCATCAATAGAGGAGACTGGCTGGCCAGGGCGCCCCATTCGCCCCCGAAGATGCCGCTGAGGGGAAAGGGGCTGATCGCCCGGTAATGCCAGCCGGAATCATTGGTCCATGAGACACTGCCGGCGGGGGTCAACTGCGGAATGATCTTCTCCAGCGGAGGGAGGATCAGTTCGGGTGATTCCAGTCCCAATAGATCACCCACCCCCAGCCACGTCCGAGAGAGGAGCAGCACCACCGGATAGGCACGCGACGCCGATTTGGGAAGGTTGTGAAAGCCCATCGACATGATTCCTTCGGTCACGCCCAGACGGTTTTTCATCGCGATGAATGTTTCGTTGTTGCGGATCGAATTCCCGGCCGAGGCTTGGGTTCGGGCGGCCTGTGCGGCCACTTCCGGGTAGAGGGAGAGATACAAAAAGCCATCCTTGATCGTCCATGCCGGACTGATCGCCGGCAGGGGGAGGTAGGAGATGGTCAGATCATCAGAATGCACCTGTCGAATCGAGACGGTGGCGGGGGTGTTGCGAAGCTGGCCGGCCAAAACGCTGTTGGCGAGTCGGGCAAGGGCATCGAGGGATTGTTGACCTTTGGCCGGCTCGGCCAGGTGATTGAGGAGGACCGTTCCCAGAACCCCGCCGCCGGTGGATTGGGGATCATCGTATGTCAGCCATTGGTCCCCGAAGGATGCGATCAGGTCCGTCTCGACGTTGACGCCAAGGGACATCGTGGCGAATCCGAGCATCTTGTTGAACTGCCGCTGGGCCTTGGGATCGACCTTCCCCAGTGCGGTGCGGATTTCATTGAGCAGTTTGGGCAGGCTCAATCGCGCGGTGGTCAATCCCAGCGCGGATGCGGGAACCCGATCCAGCAATTCATCCGGCAAGGGTGGGCCATCCAGCAGCGAAAGGAGCCCCGTGCGCGGCGCGGGGGCGTCGATGAATGCTTCGCAGCGCCAGTCCGCCCCATCAAAGCCGGAGGTGACGATGCCGCTTTTGAGTCCATTCAAACCCGATGCCGCGATGAATTCGGTGGCACTCTTGTCCTGCTCCATCACGCCGGCCAGATTTTCTCCATTCACATAGGCCAGCAGGGCGGCATCCCCCATCACCAGCGACTTGGCGTGCTGATAGCGCTCCTCTTTGGCCAGCGAATGGTCATCCTTCAATTCCCGCTGAAATTGCTCGGCATAAGGAACCGGTGTGATCGACACCCAACCCTGATCGATCTGGATGGCCCATTTCTGGGCGTTGTCACCCAGAGCCGCGATCAATTTCTCCCGCAAACCGGCCGCGCCATCCCCCGCTTCGCAAACCACCGCCAGGCGCGGCAATGGCCGTTGGCCGGTTGCTTTGGCGAATCCTCCCCACCAGATGGCGGTGGGGTGTTGACCCAGCAACTCCATCGCCTCCAGCCAGTTCCCCAACACCTGGGCATCCAGCGGACTCTCTTTCTTGATCTTCTCCACCACCCGCGGCAAAAACTCGCTGAAGAGTGCCGGCAGGTTGGATTGGTCCACCACCTTTTTCAGCCGCGAGCCATTGTAAGGCTCCCGCAGCGCCTCGGTCCCCTTCCATTGCAGGTAAACCACCGTCCCCTCACCGGGGACATGCTGGTCCAACCCCTGACCAAATGCGATCCCCACCCACACCCAACAGACCACCACCGCAATCCACTTTCGCATGGCTTATTCTCCAATACGCGATAAGGATCAATATACTCAGGCAAACCATTATCGCTTTGAACACCGCAATTTATCAGTATAAGCCGTTTCTTCCCTGACGTTCCAAGGCAATGTTCGTTACCGTCAACCGATGTTTGGCGGGGATTAAAAAAAACTCGATTAGTACAAATTTACTATTTACTCGCCAAGATCACGGCAATATAATGATAAAAAGTAGAAATATAGCAAAAAAGCATCGAATCTGAGTAGAACAGCAAAAATATCCTATTGGGCCGGAGGTGAACCCATGCGAAATATAGTTCGAGGATACCTCATTTCTTCGAGGATGGCTTTACAGGTTTCAGGGGCTTTTGCGGCGGTGGTTTGCACTGCAGTTTACGCACAGGCCGGAATGGTATCTGTCATTGGGGGAACGCTGCGCGTGGTTGAGGGGGGTACTGCAGTTCAGGCGAAGTTTATCGGGGCGAATTCATTGTTCACCAACGAGCTGTATCTCGATTCGCCGACGTTTCAGGGGCCTATTTTCATCAGCACGAGTTCAGCAGTGAACGCAACGGCATCGATGGGTACGTTTTTGCCTGAAACCGTGTTGTTTATTCGCGATCAATCATACCTGCCCAGCCAGAATGGGGGGCCGGCGAGCTTTAATTTTGGATGGTTCACAGGGACCGGTGAACTTCCGCTGAACCCCGATCATCTGCCGCATGCCGTGTTCACTTGGGACACCGACGAGCCTGCCGGACCGGTCATCGTTGGATTTGAGGATATGTTTGGTGGTGGCGACTTAGATTTCAACGATGCAGTCTATTCCTTCACCAACGTCAAAGTCGGTGTGGTGACCGTCGCCCTCACACCGATCAATATTCCATCTGGCGATTCGATTTATAACGACAACACCGAGACACGCACCCTATCGGGCCTTAATGGCAGCCTCTCCAACTCCGGCCTGATTACCAATGATGGCTCGCTGATCAACTATGGCAATTTCGATTCCGATGGCGAGATTCAGAATCTCCAGAACATGTTCAACGATGTGTCGGCTCATTTCAACAATTCAGGGACGCTGGATAACTTCGGCACGATTCGATCGTTCGGCACGTTGGAGACCGTCGGCTTGCTTACCAACGGCGGCACGACTTTGAACAATGGCACAATAAACAACACAGGCCATTGGGTCTCGGAGATCGCCGCTTCGTTGGTGAACGGCGGTCAGGGCAAGATTGAGAACCAATCAACGATGACCAACCACGGTGAGTTGTTGAACAATGGAAAACTGACCAACACCGGTCTTCTTGATAGCGACGGCATATTCACAAACGAAGGAACCGGGCAGGTGATTAACGGTGGATTTGGGATTATGAAGTTGACCGATAAGCTTTTCAATAAAGGCACATTCGAGAACGTGCTCGGTGCTTGGGTCGAGATCAAAGGTGTGTTCCAGAACACCAACAGTGTGCAGAACAACGGAGACATAACCAACAAGAATTTCTTAGACAACTCTGGCCTGCTTCAAAATGGCGGGATGCTCGTCAACGAGACCGGCGCGGTTCTGGGGAACACCGGCACGATTCTAAATTCCGGGACTGTCGAGAATGCCGGCCAGATCAGCAATACCGGCGAGCTTGTCATCGAAGCAGGTGCATCCATCAATGGCGATGGCACCTATGTGCAGGACGACATGGATGCTACTACTACCATCAACGGCCAACTGAAACAGAGCGTGGTTCAAATCTCGAGCGGCATTATCAAGGGTGCCGGTAAAATCGAAGCGTTTCTTGACACAGACTATGACGCCACACTCGCCCCCGGCAACTCGCCCGGGACGATGACCATCGACGGCTCGCTGCACATGCTCGGCTCGACACTCGAGATCGAACTGGATTCGCCCGGTATGCACGATCTCCTTCTTGTCACCGGCGATGTTGAAATAGACGGTGTATTGATCAAGTATCTGTTCAATTATACGCCTGCGCCCGGGGACAGTTTTGCATTCCTGACGGCCGATGGAAATATCACCGGGCTCGGCACCGCCACGTTCCAGATGTATGGCAATCTGTCCGGCCTGTCATTCAATACCCAATTGATCGGTGACAGCATCGTATTAACGGTCGTTCCAGAGCCAACTACTACAGGTCTGCTTGCTGTCGGACTGATTCTGAATGTGTTGAGATCTCGCTCGTCGCACGGGCGACACCGGATGGTGTAAGGCCAGTGATGGGCTTGAGACTGGAAAGGATCAGGCTCTGCCGGGAAGACAGATTATCTTTACGGTCAACCGCCCGCCAATTGTCGGCCATGTGCCGGTGGCGTCAATGTTGGGGTGGGGGGAAGATCACGCAAGACCGCGACCGGTGTGTAGCCATCAAATCCGCCGCGCGGGTAGGGGTTGCTGGCGCCGATCAGGGAGACCGTCACGCTGAACCCGGCCAACAGGCCCACGATGACCCAGGACAACGGCCGGTGGTTTCGTCGAAGCCAGGCGCCGATCCAGAACATCAGCAATGGGAGAAAGACGACAAACCAGCGCGAGGCGAACATGGCGCTGGACCAATCCGCCCGCGACAGGACGGCCGTCAGGATGATGATCGCGCCACCGGCGGCGGCCGCCACCGCCAGCGCCTTGGTCGAGGTGGGCCAATGGCGGTGCATCACCGCCCCGATCCCGAAAAAGGCGACGATCACCAATGGGAAATGGCTGAACAGGCCGTGTGATCCCAGGAGCGCTTCGAGCAGTCGGCCGGTGGTTTTGCCGATCGACATCCAGAGGGTTGGCGCCGCCGGTGATTCCTCGTCATTGATTGAATGGATGTCCAGCGGCGTAGAGGGTTGTGACACACTGATTGCGGACCAGGAGTCGGCCGGTGATCGGGGCAGGATCATCTCGGCCGGAATCCAGCTTCCATAGGCGGGCATCGTCAATGCAACGTGCATCGCGATCGCGGGCAATGCCCCGATGACAAATAATAACACACCCCCCAGCCGCAATGCCATCGGCCAACGCATCGTCGGTATGACCGCCGCCAGCAGGACAAAAAGGACCGCGGCCGTGGGTTCCATGATCATGGCCACCCCCGCACACAGCCCGGCGAGCATCAACCAGCCGCCGCCGCGTGTTGGTTTTTTGCTCACCCCCAGGTGGATCAGACAGGCGGCCGAAGCCAGCACCGCCGCGGCGGCCGGGGCGTGGGCGTTGAGCACCGTGGCGTAGCTGATCAACCCTCCCCCAAAGACCACCACCAGCGCCAAGGTCATTCGCCACACCCGGCGCAACTCAAAGAGTCTCCCCATGCGATAGACCAGCCCGCCCGCCGCCGCCACCGGCAGCGTCGCTCCGATCAAGGTCAACAGGTAGGGGACGAGAATCGAATTGTCGTGAAGGTTGTACCCCAGCCGCAGCATTGCCCAGTATGGCCCCGCCAACATCGCCGCCAGGCCGGGGGTTTGGCCGCTGTAGCGGTGGCCGTCGATCCAGATCACCCCATGCGCATCGGCCGGGGCGGTCTGGTTGATGATCAGGTTCCCATGTTCCGCCAGTGACTGGATCGTCGCCAGGCGCAGCACCTCATCATCCGATACGCGCATCGGATCGGGATGGCGCAACGGGCGCAGCAATGGCAACGCCACCAGCAACACCAGAATCGGCGTTGCCAGTCCCCACGGCCGCACATGCGTGCGGTTGGCAAAGCGCCACAAACCTGTGACCAGTCGTTTCATACCACCGATCAATAGACCTTCAGGAACTGAACGTAATTTCGCAAAATCCGATCACCCAGACGCTGATGTCGGGGATAAACATCGGGCAACTGATCGATCACCTGTTTCAAACCATCCGCCCCGATGGCCTGTTTGACCGAATCGGAGGCGTTGGCCACCACCCCTTCAATGTCTTTTTGCGTGAACTCAAAATGGTACTGAAATCCGTACAGCCGATTCTTGAACCGATACACCTGGTTTTTGCACGCCCGCGTGCTGGATATCAATGAATTGCCCGTCGGTGGCGGCGGTGCGGGGGGCGGCGCTGGATTGGCCGGCGGGGGGAGCTTGGGCAGATCAAACGTATCGAAATGCCAATGAAACATCGGAGCCCCATCCATCAACCCGAAGACGATCGGATCGGTCCCGCCGGGAAAGGGGAAATTGACGCCACCCCAACCCAGTTCCGGCATCGGGGTGCCCGGCTCTTCTGGTTTGGCCCCCGGTTTCACGTTTGGATAGACCTTCGCGCCGGCCGCATGGGCCAGAAGTTGTGCCCCAAGGCAAATTCCCAGCACCGGACGGTCGGCCGCGACCATTCGCTTGAGCAGTTCCACCTCTTTGGCCAGAAAGGGGTACTTTTCATTCCCCACATCCGCCACCCCCATCGGCCCACCCAATACCACCAGCACCCGCAGCTCATCGAGATCGCTGGGAACTTCATCCCCCCGATCCAGCCGGCGCAATTCGGTGGGAATTCCCATGTCCCGAAAGACCGGCACAATCCGCCCCGGACCTTCGTACGCAACGTGTTGTAAAATAATCGCTTTGCTCATGAAGCCGTGATAATCCGCCATCGCTGGCCAGACTGTCAAGTTTGGTGTGGCACTTGACGTATAATGCGGGGGAATGTAAATTACTATATAACCTAGCGGATTTATAGGTAATTGGATTCATGCGGCAGATTTTATTCATTTTTGCAACTCTTTTTGCATTGCCATTGGTCGGCTGCAATTCCAGGCAGGCGGACAACGGACCGTTGGAGGAGGTTCGGCTGGGTTATTTTCCGAACCTGACCCATGCCCAGGCGGTGTTGGGGGTGGCATCGGGAGATTTTTCGCAAGCCATTGCACCAATTAAACTTACGGCCAAGGTCTTTAATGCCGGGCCGTCGTTGATCGAGGCTTTGCTGGTCAATGAGATCGACATTGGATATGTCGGCCCGGGGCCGGCGTTGACGGCGTTTGCGAAAAGCCAAGGGGAGGGGATTCGGATCATCGCCGGCGGGGCGGCCAATGGTGTGGTCGTCATTGCACGGGCGGGAGCGGGCATCATTGATTTCAAAGACCTTAAAGACAAACGACTTGCGACGCCGCAGATTGGCAACACGCAGGATATTTCCGCACGGCATTATCTGAAATCGGTGTTGGGAGAGCAGGATTTGGGAAATATCCTGCCTATTTCCAATAGTGAACAGGCGGCGCTGATGCAGCGTGGGGAGATTGATGCCGCTTGGGTGCCCGAGCCTTGGGGGGCGAGACTGATGGCCGAGGCGGGTGGGGTGTTGGTGGGTCAGGAGAAGGATTTGTGGCCGGACAAGCAGTTTACGTTGACGGTGGTGGTGACGACGCCGGAATTTCTGGTGCGACATCGTGACGTGGTTGAAAAAATGTTGCGGGTGCATCGCCAATGGACACAGAAGCTGAGCAATGATCCACAAAAATATTTGCCGGAGCTTGAGAGTGCGATGTTGGCGTTGAATGGGCGAAAATTGCCGGCGGGTGTGTTGAGGGATGCGATTGGGCGGGTGGAATTTACGGATGAGCCGTTGGAGAAGTCGTTGGAGGCTTTTGCGCGGTGGTCTTATGAGTTAGAGTTTTTCCGCCGGCCGTTGAAGTTGGATGGTTTGGTGGATGTATCCGTTCTTCGTCAGCTTCAACAATCCACAACCCGGCCGGCGGCCAAGTCATGACCATTGCGGAAGAAGACATTTCGACCGACACACCCCGGCCGCCGGAGGTTGAAACAAAAGCACCGGTCGGGCGAGGTCGACTGGTGTTGGAGAAGATCGACAAGACCTTTCCCGGCACGCGTATGGCGGCGGTTCGGCAGTTGAGTTTGACCTGCGAGCCGGGGGAATTTGTGGTGGTGGTCGGCCCCAGCGGATGTGGCAAGAGCACGCTCTTGAATGTGGCGGCGGGGATGCTCAAGCCCGAAGGGGGGCGGGTGTTGCTGGATGGTCGGCCGGTCAATGGGCCGGGGCCGGATCGTGCGGTGGTGTTTCAGGATCATGGGTTGTTTCCCTGGTTGACGGCCGGGCAGAACATCGAGTTCGGGTTGAAGATGGCGGGCATGGGGAAGGAACAGCGCCGTCACCGCGTTCAGGAGGCGCTGCGGATGGTTCACCTGAGCCAGAGCGGCGGCAAGTTGGTGCATGAATTGTCGGGTGGGATGCGTCAGCGGGTGGCGATCGCGCGGTCGCTGGTGATGAACCCATCGGTGCTGCTGATGGATGAACCATTTGCGGCGCTGGATGCTCAGACGCGCACGCTGATGCACGCGCAGTTGCAGGATTTGTGGGTGCAGACGCGCAAGACGATTTTATTTGTCACCCATTCGGTGGGTGAGGCGGTGCGGTTGGCGGATCGGATCATCGTGCTGCACGCGCATCCGGGGCGCATTCGCACCGAGATCGCGATTGAATTGCCGCATCCGCGTAATTTTGACAGCCGGGAGATCGGCGAACTGGTGCATCGGGTTCGACGGGAAATTGAAGATGAGGTTAATCGTGTCAACGCGCAGATGGCTGAATACTGGAAGCCTCAAACGCCTGATGATATGGGCGGTCATCTTGTTGACATGGGAGGGGGCATATAGGGTTATCGGGTGGAAGGCGTATCAGTTTCCAGCGCCCAGCCATGTGCTGGATTCGACACTGGACATGCTCAACATTCGCAGTTATTTCGGCCAGCCGTTGCATTCGGGGTGGCCGTGGCGGCCGGACGATCAGCCGCCGGACACCCGCGTTCGCCCGCCGATCTATCGCAGCCCGCTGGTGGTTGCACAACTGGTCAGCGGCACCCGGCTGGCGGTGGGATTTTCAATCAGCATTTTGATTGGCGCGACGCTGGGATTGCTGATGTGGCGATGGCGCGGGGTGGATGAATTTTTTGGGCCGTTGTTCCTGGGGATGCAGACGCTGCCGAGTGTTTGCTGGATTCCGATGGCGATATTGACCTTCGGCATCAACGAAAGCGGCATCTTGTTTGTGCTGGTAATGGGGAGCTGCTTTGCAATTGCGATCGCGCTGCGGGATGGGTTGAGAACGATCCCGCCGGTCTATCAGAAGGCGGGGCTGATGCTGGGGGCGGGGGGCTGGCGGCTCTATCGCTACGTTTTATTGCCCGCAAGCCTGCCGGCGATGACCAGCAGCCTGCGGCAGGGTTTTTCGTTCGCGTGGAGATCGCTGATGGGGGCGGAGTTGATCTTCATGGTCTGGAATCACGGGCTTGGTTTTTTGCTCCACGTCGGCCGGGAATTTTCGGATATTTCGCAGGTCATCGCGGTGATGGCGATGATGGTGATCGTGGGGATGATCGTGGACCGATGGGTTTTCGCGGTGTTGGAAAAGAGGGTTCATGCGCGGTTTGGGTTGTCGGCGGGGCGATGAGGTGAATCAGAATTTGTAAGAAATTTTCCCCAAACTCATGCCGCATGATAAAATAAATGGCAGAATGGCTCGTCACTTGAACAGTTCGTCGCCGCTCGCATTTGATTACTCGTCGGAAACAGTTGGCCAGTCCCTTCTGGTTCATGCGGATTGTTTTGAATGGTTGGGGCGGGTGCCGGAAAACACCCTTCATGCAATCGTGACCGATCCACCATACGGAGTAAAAGAATACGATTTTGACCAACTCGAAAAACGGGCCAATGGCAACGGTGGGGTATGGCGGATACCCCCTTCCTTTGATGGTCATTTGCGTTCACCGCTGCCGCGATTTACCGCATTGGATGCGGGTGAACGAACCCGGCTGCGAAGATTCTTTGTGGAATGGTCCCGTGTTGCGGTGCATGCGTTGCGTCCGGGTGGTCATGTATTTCTGGCCAGCAATTCGTTTTTGGCTCCTTTGGTGTACGATTCACTGGTTGAAGGGGGCCTCGAATTTCGAGGACAAATCATTCGTTTGGTCAGAACGCTTCGGGGAGGGGATCGACCGAAGAACGCTGAAGATGCATTTCCCGGTGTATCCTCGCTTCCACGTGGTTGTTATGAACCATGGGGACTTTTTCGAAAGCCATTGCCGCCCAAAATGCGGGTCAGCGACTGCTTAAGGGAGTATCAAACCGGAGGGATTCGGCGTTTGCCGGATGGCAATCCATTTGGTGATCTGATTCCCAGCGAACGCACACCAAAGCAGGAACGACGATTGGCGAATCATCCAAGCCTCAAGCCGCAATTGTTTTTGCGAAAAATCGTTTATGCGGCATTGCCACTGGGCCTCGGTTGCATTGCCGACCCTTTCATGGGATCGGGTTCGACCGTCGCCGCCGCCGAAGCAGTCGGCGTACGAGCGATCGGGATTGAGCGATTCGCCGACTATTATCAGATGGCGCGTCGTGCCGTGCCTGAACTCGCCCGTCTCAACCCGCATGATTCGTTGGTTATGGTTGAAGAGAGGGAGTTCGATCAGGAATCGTTGTTTGCCATTGACAGCAGGGTTGGTTCGTAATCACCGTCTGAAATCAAATTCCGCAATTACTTCTGAATGGATGCCTGCGTGGAACTTTGATAAATCCAGTTGGCTTCCATTTTTTCGTATCCCGAGCGTTTCACGCTTGCGGTAATCGTCCGGCGGCTTTTGTCGGATCGACCTGAGAATTGCCAATCCGATTTGTTCAGTTTTGCGCCAACAACTTTCAGGAATCGAAATGGCATCGCGGGATTGCCTGCGGCTTGATCACGAGGGCTGTTGCATTCAAATACAAAGACAATGAGCCAAACATCCTCAGGATTGTGCCCCTGCCATCCACTTGAATGGCGGGATGCTTTAATTTCGATTCCGCGATCACCGTGCAGACACGCATCGTTGATGAAGATGCCGATCGGCACCAAATCCGGATGTCCGTTGTGATAATTGTTCTTTGTCAGGGTTTTGCAATATTTGGGGATGGAGGTGGCCATGAACTCGCCAACAATGCTGCTGAAATTGGCCGGCATCAGAAAAGTTTCGAGCCGTTGGATCTTTTTAGCAATCAATGCCTGGTTGATGAATCCAAGAAAATCCAAAAAGTCGATCATGGCGCGCTTCACATGAGTTGACTTTAGCCCATATGGGAGCTTTGCCTTGGGATTAAATCCCATCTTGCTTAATTGCGCGGAGGTGGATGCGATTTGTTCAGTATTGGATTTCGCCATTCTTAAATATCCCTCATGCCAGATTATTGCTCTATCACTTTGATGATCGTGCCGCCGAAATTGTCCAGGAGGGATTTGATCAGGGGGTCGGATTGGATGGAGGCGAGGCGGTCGGGAGTGAGGGGGAGGGATGTGGGGTCGCCTTGAGTGGTGGTGGCCGCGGTGGGGTGGGTTGGAGATGGAGCGTTGGGTGTTGGCGTTGGTGGCGGGGTGGGGGTGATACTTGGTGTGATCGCTTCGGCGGTGATGTCGATTTTGATGCCGATTGGGCGGCCTAGGATGCGGCCCAGAGTGTCGCGAAGGAGGTCTTTTTTGCCGTTGCGGTCGAGGTTCTTGGCGAAAAATTCCTGCTCTTTGGCGAATTGGATCACCGCTTGGCCTTCGTCGATGCCGGCGAATCGCCCTTTGGAGAGCATGGCGATCAGGCTGGGGTTTTGCTCGGAGAGTTGTCGTAGCAGCGCCTGCCAGATGGCCGGGGAGTCGTCGGGTTCAACGGGAGCGATATTGCTTGGTGGTGGCGAAGATTGGGGAGGATCGACCGTGCGGGAGCGTGCCATCAGCGTTGATAATGATGGGCGAGGCCCTTCCCAGACCCGGCCAACCTGGGGGAGATCACTATCATCGTCAGCTTCATCCGATGAGTTGGTTTCAGATACAGTGGGTGGTGGTGTTGGTGGCGAGGCTACGGGTTCAAAGTTTTTTTTTTGCGCCGGCGCGGCGAGCGCTGCCGGGGAGGCGTTCATTCCTGACAAGAGATCGGCGATGGATGCGAATTGGTCGGCCAGTGCCAGCCTGACCATGGTTGCTTCCAGCAAAGAGCGGCCGGCCTGGGATTGTCGCAACAGTCGGCGCAATTCCTCCAGAATCGCGATGTCCTGTGTCAGCGCGATCGTATCGAACTGCTGGGCCTGCTGGTTCATTTGCTCCACCGACAATCCCGGCAGTTCAACGAGGTTGGATTGCGGGCCGCAGGTTCGCAGGATCAGCAGGTTGCGAAGGTGTTCGGCCAATGCGGCGATCAGTGCCTCGGCCGACAATCCGCCGGCCAGCATCGCATCGACCCCTTCAAGAACCTGTGGGATTTGCCCTTCGCCGATGGCCTGTGCCAGGTTAAAAATCGACTGGCCTTTGGGCAATCCGAGCAGTTGTTCGATCAATTCGGCCGTCAGTTTGTTTTCACCCACACTTAACAGGCGATCCAGCAGCGACAGGGCATCGCGCATCGACCCGGCGCCGGCCTTGGCGACCAACAGCAGGGCATCCTCATCCGCGTCGATCTTTTCCTGTTTGCAGATGTCTCGCAGATGGCCGGCGATTTCGCGGGTGGGGATGTTGCGAAAGTCGTATCGCTGGCAGCGCGACTGGATGGTGGGGAGCACCTTTTCCGCTTCGGTCGTCGCCAGAATGAATTTGACGTGGCCAGGTGGCTCTTCAAGCGTCTTCAACAGGGCGTTGAAGGCGTTTTTGGAGAGCATGTGGACTTCGTCGATGATGTAGATTTTGAACCGGCCGCGCGCCGGGCGATATTGGGCGTTGTCGATCACGTCGCGGATGTCATCCACGCCGGTGTTGGAGGCGGCGTCGATCTCGATGACGTCCAAATCCTCCCCCTTGGCGATGGCTTTGCATGAGGCGCATTCGTTGCAAGGCTGGGGGGTTGGGCCATCGGATTTATCGCAATTGAGCGCCTTGGCCAGGATCCGGGCCATTGAGGTTTTGCCGACGCCGCGTGTGCCGCAAAACAAAAAGGCGTGGGCGATCCGGCCGGAGGTGATCGCTTTTTTCAGGGTCTGCGCAATGTGATTTTGTCCGACGACTTCGTCGAACGTCTTGGAGCGGTATCGGCGTGCGATGACGGTATACGACATAGGACTACCCGCAGCAGTGTAGCAGAGATTCATCCGGTGAAAAGCTGGGGTCTGTACGAACTTCGCACCGTGGCGGGCGTCTATATCAATGCGTGCTACAGAGTCGGAATTTCCCGATTGTTTCAATGGCATTTGACCTGCGGGTTTACAGTCCATAGGCTCTAATTCCTACAGAAAGGGCGATTGCATGAGTCGACTGCCAAACCGTGGGCGATGGATGAAAATGGCGCTGGCCTGTGCGCTGGCGCTGGGGGTGGGCGGGGTGGGGATCGCCCGTGGCGGCGATGAGGTTGCATCGACCAGCCAGCTCAAAAGCGAGGCGTTTGTCGCGCTGCGCGGGGGTGATTTTGGCGTCGCCAGCGAACTGATCAGCAAGGCCGCCCAGCAGGCCCACGACCCGGCCACCACCTTGATGGCCCAGTGGGTTGAGCAATTCAAAACCCAGCATGACACCTTCGCGGCCGAGCGTCGAAAGCAATATCAAAAGGCGGTGGATGAGGTTCATCTATTACTGAAGCATTTCAAGGACAGTTATGCGATCGATGTGGCGGCGCGGGCGTATGGATTGGCCGATGACAAAGCGGCCTTTGCCAATGAGCCTTGGGTCAAGAGCCTGATCCAGACCACCTCCGCGCTGGCCAAACAATACGAGGATGCGCACCAGTGGATCAAGGCGTTGCGGGTCTATTCCGACCTGGCATCGGTGGAGCCTTCCAATTCGCACTGGAAGGAACGTCTCAAGGCCGCCACCCGGCATGTTCGGCTGATTGCGATGTATACGCCGGAGGAATTTCACACCCTTCGGGAGGCGGAGAGCAAGGAACGCGATGCGGTGGATCAACTGCTCAAGCCGACCACCAGCCCGGCTACCAATCCGGCCACCCAGCCCGCCACCAAGCCGGCCGACGATGAGGCCGATGCGGATATCCTGACCGATTGGACCGAAACGCTGCGTGGTGTGCGGGCGGACATGCTCTGGGATGCGCTGGTGGATGTGCGCGAACAATATTTCCGTGAGGTGAGTTACAAAACGCTGATGGAGGGTGGGATCAAGGGATTGCGGGCGGTGGTCACGACCGAAGGTCTTGAGAAGACCTTTGCCGGCTTGAAGGATGAATCCAAAAAGAATGCCTTTCTGGCCACGTTCGATGAGCTGGACAAAGAGGCGCAACAGGCCACTGATGAGACCGAGCAGCTTGTGTTGCGCAATGCGCTGGCCAAGATCAAGAGTGTCAATGCCGCCACCGTGAATTTACCCGAGGAAGTGCTGGTCAGTGAATTTGCCGATGGGGCGTTTGGTGAACTGGACCCCTTCAGCAGCATGATCTGGCCCAGCGATCTGGCCGACTTCACCAAGCAGACGCAGGGTGAATTCAGCGGTGTGGGGATTCAGATACAGACCGATGAGGATGGCAACCTGAAAGTCGCCACGCCGCTGGAGGACAGCCCGGCCTATGAGGCGGGGATCAAGGCGGGGGACATCATCACCCATATTGATGGGCGAAAGACCAAGGGGATTTCCCTGACGCAGGCGGTGAAGCAGATCACCGGGCCGGAAAACACCCGCGTTCGCCTGACGATCAAAAGCCCCGACGGGCAGACCAGGGAATACACGATTCGTCGACAGACGATCAAGGTGGCCAGCATCAAAGGTTGGATGCACCAGCCGGGGGGTGGGTGGAGTTATTTTGTCGATCCGGACCAGAAGATCGCCTATGTGCGGATCACCAATTTCACCAAGACCACGGGTGAGGATTTTGGCCGGGCGGTCGATGAGATGCGGGCACAGGGGGCGCGGGGCATCATCATGGACCTGCGCTACAACCCCGGCGGGCTGATGATGGCGGCAACGGAGGTCTGCGACAAGCTGCTGGGGGATGGGCTGATCGTCAGCACCCGCGCCGACCGTGAGACGCCCAACCCACCGAGCATCACCACCGCCCGCAAGGATGAGGATGACTGCGATTTGCCGATGGTGGTGCTGGTCAACCAATATTCGGCCAGCGCCAGCGAGATCGTCTCCGGGGCGCTCAAGGACCGCAAGCGGGCGTTGATTGTCGGCGAGCGCACCTTCGGCAAGGGGAGCGTGCAGATGCTCTTTCCGCTGAGCACCCGGCTGGCGCTGGTGAAGCTGACCACCAGCCACTATTACCTCCCCAGCGGGCGATGCATTCATCGCGAGGAGAATTCCACCGATTGGGGTGTCAATCCCGACCTGACCATCGAAATGACACCCGACCAGATGCGGGCCGCGATTGATGCGAGACAGGAGCTGGACATTTTGCGCAAGGCGCACGGCACACCGGGCGATGGGGAACAATCCCAGCCGCAGGAGAAGGCACCTACGACTCAGGAGGAGGTGGCCAAGCCGGATCAAACCGATCCATTGGCGTGCGACCCGCAGTTGTCGGCCGCGTTGCTCTTGCTTCGGCTGCAATTGAGCGGCGCGCAGTTGTGATGGGAGAGGGTGAGGGGAGGTGTGGGGGAAGGGTGGATCGATCATGTCCCGATCATGGCAATATCCCCGCTGGCGGCGGGTTGTAATGCAGGGGACGCTCTGGGTTGTCCTGTGCGCCACGGTGGGGCTGGCAGCGCTGGTGGATCATTATCGAAGCACGGCCACGGCGTTAAAACTGGGACCGTTGGAGGATTTTGGACCGGTGAGCCTTCGCCTGCCGCTGGGATGGGCGATCACGGCGCAGGATGAACCGGTGCTGGTGGTGCAGGCGGAGGAGGGGGGGGATGGTCGGGCGCGCATCTTGTCGGTGCTTCGACAACCGGTGCGCGGGGAGATGTCGCCGTTGGAGTTCATCATCCGCAGCGGATTGGCCCCGCCGGCGGCGGCGAGGGTGAACCAGCCGATCCTGATCGCCGGCCAGACGGGGGCGATGGTGGGTGTGGCCAGGCAGATTCGCGCCCCGGGCGGGGCGGCCGTGGCGGAGCGGGATATTGTGGCCGTGGCGATGGTCCGGCCAAATCTGGCGTTGATTGTGCACCTGAGCAGCACGGGAAACACCCTTGGGGAGGATGAACAACTGATGCGGGATGTGGCGGCGACGATCAGGATCAACCCGCGAGCCGAGGTGCCCGGCGGGGAGGGGGAGACAAGGTGACAAGGTGAGGGGGTGAGAAATGTCCGGTGGGTTTGGGGAGGGATGTTACAGGTCCGCTAATGTGTGCGGATCTCCATCCAGGGCGCGTCTGAGAATTTGGCGTTGGCGTTCGGTCCAGTGGCGGGGGCGGGTGGGATCAAGTTCATCACAATGAAAATGGGAGGTGATTTGTCGGCGCAGGGGGTCGATTCCCGCGCCGGTGGTGGCGATGGTGCGCAGGGGATGCAAGACGGTTGGGTCCCAGGTGTTGGGGAGGTCGCACTGGTTGAGGATGCGAAGTGCGCGGGGGTACTGGGTGAGCAGTTGTCGTTCGTGGTCATCGGGTGGATGGTTGGCGCACAAAACGATCAGCACCAGGTCTGCCGAGCGGGCCTGATGGTGGCTTTGGTCGATGGCGGCGCGTTCGAGGGGGTCGGGGGCCCGGTGGATGCCGGCGGTGTCGATGAGCAGGACCGGCAGGCCGTTGATGTCGGCGATTTCACCCACCCAGTCGCGGGTGGTGCCCGGGAGGTCGGCCGTGATCGAGCGCTTGCGGGAGAAGAGTTGGTTGGCCAGCGTCGACTTGCCGACGTTGGGTGCGCCGATGATCGCCACAGTGGGGGGATAAAGCAGGTCACGCAACGCCGGGTCATCCAGACAATTCCGGAGGGATGTTTTTTGTTGTTCCGGGGATTGATGGAGGAGGGTTTGTTGGAGATGTCGCCACGCGCGGGGCTGGGCCAACAGCGTTCGCAATCCCAGTTCGCTTTTGGCCAGGGGCAGATGCGATTCCACCTCGCGCAAAAGGGGTTGATCCTGATCTTCATCCAACATCCCATCGGGGAGGGGCAGGTGGGGAGGGTCGATGGGATCGAAGCCGAAGCGTTTGGTCAGTTCAAGGATACGATGGATAATCCATGATCCACCATGAAGATTCAGGTCGGCCAGTTGGTCGTTGACCAGCAGGACCACCGGGTCGTCGAGGATGGTTTCGTGGTCATGCAATTGGCCGTGGATGGGTCGGCCGATGGGGGTGGGGTGATTGAAATGATCCCGCAAAAAGGGGCGCACCAGCGGCCCGGTGAGCCGAACCACCGCGATGGCGGCGGCCGCGGGGGGTGTGAGTCTCATTGCTCGGCTGGGGGCCATTTCTCAGAGTTCGCCTATGTGCGGTGTTTGATGTGATGTTCGGCGTAGGCCAGCGCGATGCCGTACAGTGTCAGGTCGGGTGCGATGGCGTGGACCATCTCCCACCCTTCAAAGAGTTTGGCCGCGTCGCCGCCGGTGGCGATGATATCGGGCCAGTGGCCCAGTTCGGTGGCGTAATTTTCCACCAGTTCCTTGACCATGCCCCGGACGCCGTGGTGGATGCCGTTGAGAATCGCCTGTTGGGTGGAGAGGCCAAAGATTTGTGCGGGGGTTTGTAATTCAACCCTCGGCAGCGCGGCCGCCCGCTGGTGCAGGCCGTCGAGACAGATGCCGACACCGGCGGCGATGGCCCCGCCCAGAAACGCACCCTGATCGTTGCAGCAGTCGATGGTGATGGCGGTGCCGGCATCCACCACCACGCACGCCTTGCCCATCTGTTCATAGGCTGCGGCGATATTCAGGATGCGGTCCACACCCGTTTTGGAGGGGTCTTCGGTCAGGACCTTGATGGGCAAGTCGATGTCCCGGCCGACCCACTGGACGGATTTGCCGGTGGCCTGATGGACGGCGTGTTCGACCGACTCGATCATCGGGGCGTTGACGGCGGCGGCCGCGATCTCTGCATCGTCGAATTCGGCGATGCGGGACCACGCCTCGGCGATCTTGCCGGTCCAGTCGGCCCGCTGGGCCAGGGGGATGCGGGTGGAATATTCAAGCTGTCCGCGCGAAAACGCCCCAACCGCCAGGCGGGAATTGCCGATGTTCAGGACCAGTAGGTTGATGTCCATGGTGTCACTATAGCCTTCAAATGAACAGATTGCATTGGGTTGCGGGATCGGATCAAAATGTAGGGTGGGCCTTGGCCCACCATGATTTTCGATCGATCAACGAATTGGTGGGCCAAGGCCCACCCTACATCGCTCTTGTATTACCCCGCCATCGCCTCCATTGCCTCCTGTCGGCTGATCGCACGGTTGGTTTTGTGTTCGCTCATCAGGAGCGTCACCCCCACCTGCATCAGCGCCATCACCATCATCGCCACGAAGACCCAGAGCAACCCCGACCCGATGATCCGCTGGGCATCGGTGACAATCTCCTTTGGCAGTCGTACATCGGCGTGCGGGTCGAGCAATCGGGCGATGTCCACACCATGGGCGCGGAACTGTTCCAGTTTCTGCATCGTCAGGGCGTTAAACAACGCCCCCAGCACGCCGATCCCCAACGCGCCCCCCATGGTGCGCATGAAACTGATGCCGCTGGTGATGATCCCGCGCTGCTGCCATTCGACACTTTCCTGTGCCGCGATCAGGTAGCTCATCGAACATGGCCCCAGCCCCAAACCCGTGATCGACAACACGGCCGTCAACACCCAGTGCGATGCCCCCCACCATGCCCCCAGCACCAGCCCGGCGAACCCGATCACGATCAGGGCCGATCCGCCCAGTGCGACCTTGCGAAATCCCCATCGCACCAGCAGCGGCGCGGACAAAAACCCGCTGATCGCCCATGTCAGCACCACCGGTGTGACGACGCCGGCGGCGGCCGTCGCCCCTCCGCCGCGGGCGCCTTGGACATAAAGGGGGACATAGGTGTCCAGACACAAATACCCCGCCCCCATCAGCAGGCTGCCGATGATCGAGGGGCCGATGAGCCGTTGCACCATCAGATCGGGGGGCATGATCGGGTTGGCGGTTTTATATTCGTTGCGGATGAAGAAGATCGTGGAGCCGATCGTCAACGCCAACAATGCCAAAATCATCCCCCATGACCATCCATCCGGGCCGATGCGCGAAACCAGCACCAGCAGCGCGGTCCCGCCGAGGGCCAGCGAGATCAATCCAGACCAGTCCATGTCGGTGGAATGGGGTTTTTCGTGGTCGTGGTATTTCCACATCAGCACCACCAGCCCCAGCAGCCCGAAGGGGAGATTGACGAAGAAGATGGACCGCCACCCGAATGCCGTCACCAGAAACGCCCCCAGCGCCGGCCCGGCCAGCGCCGCCACGCCCCAGATCATGCTGAAGAGGCCCTGAATCTTCGCGCGTTCCTCCAGTGTGAAAATATCACCCAGAATGGTCAGCACCACCGGCATGATCCCTCCGGCCCCCAGCCCCTGCAGGCCGCGAAAAAGGATCAATTGCATCATGGAATGGGCGGAGGCGGCCGCCAGGGATGCCGAGCAGAAGATCAGGATGGAGGCCAGAATGACCCGTCTTCTCCCCAGTGCATCGGCCAATCGGCCATAGAGCGGCATGCTCACCGTGGCGGCCAATAGATAGAGGGATGCCACCCACGAATAATGTTCCAGACCATGCAACTCGCCGATGATGGTGGGCATGGCCGTGCTGGTGACGGTCTGTTCCATGGATGCCAGAGACATCACCAGCATCAACGCGGCCGTGACGTATCGGCGGTCCAGTTTTCCTGTCTTGGCCTGTATCCCTGATTCCCGTTCCGCCGACAGCCCGGTCAAAGGCTCCGGCTCAACTTTTCGGTCCATGGTCAACAACCGCTTTCCGCTTTTGACATCCAAACAAAAGGGCGGCACATGGCGCCGCCGATGGAATGATGAATCCGTTTGGGCCAAAACACAAGCCCAACGGCACGGCCATTATAGGCAGGTCAAAATGAGTCAGCGCGGACCCGGTGGGCCGGAGGCGTTGATGGGGCTTTTTTTGGCGAGAAAATGCCGAAATATCGACATCAGCATTCCCCAGAAGGTCAGCATCCATGCCCCCATCGCGATGTAAATGAAGACGCGCGGAAGGACATACATGAAATCAAGCCGCATGGAGCGGTCCATCTCCAGCGTGGAGACCGTGTACATGCCCAACGGAAAGACCGCGCCCCAGTACAACGGATCGTAAATCAGCGGGAATCGCTTATATACGTGACGCCAGATCGCCAGGATGAACAGCATCGGAATCCACCAGGTTCCCGTTGCCCAATAGAAGATGGTGAACCCCTTGATGAAGGGGCGCAGCGATTCGAGGAACCACGCATCGGCCGCGTTTTCGATCAGTCTCGCGCCGGCGAGCGTGGAAATCGCCATCGCCCCCATGTTGATCCAGTAGGGGGGGGACAGATCATTGGGTGAAAAGCGAAAGAATGCGTATCGATAAAAGATCAGGGAGATCATCCAGATGTACATCATCCCGCCCCACAACCACATGGACAAAGCCAGAAAGTTGACGTGCAACCGGTGCGGCTGCGCCAGCCGCGATGCCAATAGCGCGCTGAGCACCGCGATCGCCTGTGTCGCCACCACCGCCAACAGCCATGCGCCGCTGATTCCTTGGTCCAGCGAGGGTTTGTTTTCCTTGATGGTGAATGTCGCGAAGATGAAATAAGTCAGTGCAACCCACAATGCGATCCCAAAACCCCACAGGAAAAATGCGAAGAAATGAGCGTGCCCGATGAGGATGGATTGGCTGCCCAGAATGCACGTCCCGGCCACCGTGGTGAAAAATCCCGGTCCGGACTGGTGGCCGATCAGATCAGCGCCAAACTCCCTTGGAAACCGAATGATGCGCCACAGGGTCAATATCCACAAGATGATGTATTGGACGACGTTCAGCCACATGAACGCGATGGACAACCCACGAAAACCAATTTGATGAAATGCGATCCCGATGATGCCCGTGGCCATCACCAACGCAAAATAGGCCGGCGATAAACGACGAATGCTTTCAGCGATACTTTTCATCAAACCGATTCCAGACCAATGATTAGAGGACAAGAATGTCCTTAATTGAGACTGGTTGTCAAGCGCGGCCGATGCGCCGGAGTTGATTCAGTGCGGCACGGAAGTCCTTATGGAGGGGTGCGAGAATGGAAATCTCAAGACCCTGCGGATCGGTGAAGGTTAATCGTTCGGCGTGGAGTGTCAGTCGGTCGATCAGGGGGCGTTCGGTCTCTTTGTTGGAGGGGCGGTAATGGCGTTTGAGGGATGACAAAAAGAGACCGGCCGATTTTGGGGTGTAGAGTGGATCGATGGCCAGCGGGCAACCCAGATGACGCATGTGCAGGCGGATTTGGTGGGTTTTGCCGGTTTGCGGGAAGCATCGGATCAGGCTATGGGATCGGAAGGTTTCTTCCAGTTTCCACGCGGTGCGGGCGGGTTTGCCGTGGCGGTGGAGGGTCATTCGCCCGCTGCCGCGGGAGTCGGGGGCGATGGGGGCATCGATGAGGCCATCCGATTCGGCCGGTCGGCCATGAACCAGGGCGAGATATTCCTTCTTGATCAGGTTGTTTTGGAATTGATGGGATAAATGGCGTTGGGTGGGGAGGTCTTTGGCCAATAGCAGCACGCCGGTGGTCTCCTTGTCCAGACGATGGACGATACGCAGGCGCGGGTCAACCGATCCGGTCCAGGGCAGATTCAATTGTTGTGCGAGTTCTTCGATCAGCGAGGTGGATTCGGCCCGGCCGGGGATGGTGGCCAGACCGGCCGGTTTGTTGACGGCCACCCAATGCGGATTGTCATGGAGAATCTCCAGCCCCATCGGGCGACGGCGGGGCGATGCGGTCACTGGGAGAACATCTCCTTCTCGCTCCACTGTTTGACCCATTGCTGGACGCGCGGCTGGTTGGGTTGGATTTGCAGGCTGCGCTCCCAGATGGCAACCGCCGCGATCTTTTTTTGTTCATCCAGTTCGAGGCTCTGGCGATATTGTTCGATCAGGACCAGCCCCATCTCGTTCATGGCGGGGAAATAGCGGGGGTTGTTTTTGAGTGCGGCGTTGTATTGCGTCAGGGCCTCATCGTACTGCTTGTTGGCGGCATAGGCGTCGCCAAGACGCTTGCGGGCCAGCGCGGTATCCGCCAGTTTAAGGGCCTGTTGCAACGTGGCGACCGCCTCGCGGGTTTTGCCCTGCATGATCAGGTTGGAGCCGAGATTCAGCAGCGTCGGTTGTTGGTTGGAATCGAGTTCCAATGCCTGTCGATAGGAGGATTCGGCCTTGGCATATTCGCCGCGGGCATCGTATATGACGCCGAGGTTGGCGCGGGCGGTGGCGGATTTGGGGTCCAGATCGACCGCGCGCTGGCCATACTGGGCGGCCTGGTCATATTGGCCCAGTCCAAGATAAACCAATCCAAGGTTCATGTTGGACTTCATGTCGTTGGGGTTGAGTTTTAATGCCCGGGCATACGATGAAGCGGCGGCCTGAAGGCGGTCGAGGAACTGGTAACACAACGCGAGGTTGTAATGGTTGACCCACCAATAGGGGTCCAGCCTTGTGACGGCCTCATACTGGTCGGCGGCCTTGGTGTAGTCCCCATCATCCCGATAAATGCTCGCCAGCAGGTTGCGGGCCATGGTCAGGTTGGGGTTTTGTTGGATCGCCTGCGTCAATGACGAGACGGCGGCGTCCTTGTTCCCCTTGTCATACGACTGGACCGCCTCGACATAGTTGTCGATGCCGGCCGGTCGGGTGGCGGCGGTTGTGGGGGGCTTTTTGGGGGCGCAGCCGCACAAAAGGGCCGATGCGATGGGGACGATCAATAAAAGCCTTCGATGGTTCATCATGCGCGCAGGGGTTTTAATAACTAACCGGCGAACATCTGTTACATCGGCTTACATCGGCTCCTGCTTGACAGTTTCATCGTAGATTTTCAGGAGCTTGGACTTGTCGAAGACCATTTCCTGACGGGTCAGGCCGACGATGTCGTAGACGCTGGTCAGTTCAATGGCGTCCACCGGGCAGGCTTCCTCGCACATGCCGCAGTAGATGCAGCGCAGTTCGTCGATGTCGAATTTGGCGGGGTATTTTTCGCGGTCTTCCCAGGGGGAGGCATCCGCCTCGATGTGGATGCACTTGGCAGGGCAGGCGGTGGAACACATGAAGCAGGCGACGCATTTGACGCGCCCCTCCTCATCCTTGTTCAGGCGATGCACGCCGCGATACGATTGCAGGTTCATGCCACCCTTGAGGACCGGCATGGTCTCCCGGCGCTCTTCGGGATACTGAATGACCCGATCCGTGCCGGCCAGGGTCAGCAGCATGTGCTTCATGGTCGTGCCCAGACCCTTGAGCACCTGCGGCAGATAAAACGTGTCGGCCAGGGAGAGCTTGGGTTCCTGCAATACCAGTACGTCCGAATCCTTCATGATGATTCAATCATAGCCGCCGGCCAATGGCAGGCAAGGGTGAATCAGTGTTTTCGGAATAGCAGGACGTATGTCAAAATCACAATGGCGTTGAAAAGGGTGACCAGTGCGGCCTTGCCAAGGATGGAGCGGGCGGAATCGGTCAGGCCGGAGAGGGGTGAATCGAGCCATTCCAGCGGACGTAACCAGATCGGCAGGGGGGATGGTGCGTTGGTCGGTTCAATCGATTCCAACAACGCGGCGGTGGCATCCGCCTCATCCTGAATTTGCTGGGAGGCTTCGAGTAATGCGCCCGATTCCGCATCATTGGCCGATTCGACGGGCTGCTCGACGGCGGGTGGTTCATCCTGAGGGGTTGGTTCGGGGGTGTTGAGCGTCTCGAACAGTTGGTCCAGTTCGGATGAGAGCTGGGTTTGGATTTCGGGGAGGGTTAAATCTGGCGAGGCGAATGCCATCGCATCCGATTGAAACAGGTCATCAACTTCGGGTTCTGATTCTGATTCTGATTCGGATGTGGCGGTTGGCTCGACGGCCGGTTCCGCGTCGTCTGGTTCCTGATTGACCGGGGATGGTGCTTCTTCGACAGTAGAATTGACATCGGCATCGGCCAACAGGCGGTCGATCTCCTCGCCGGCCATTTGCGACAACAGATCGTCGGCGCTGGCCGTGGAATCATGGGGGGCTACGGATTGTGGATCGGGCAAGTCGAGTGTGGCCTGGTCCATCACATACTCCTTCACGGTGGAGCGCGGCGGCAAACAAATCAACGCCAACCCGGCTCCGGGCGAATCCATTCGCCTTATCGGACGATTTTTGCCACAGCATAACTTTCGCGGCATCCAATCGCAATAAAATCTTGCCCATTTCGGAAGGGTTCCGATAATTTGTTGCGTGAAACGACGAATTCATTTACCCACCCTCGAAGTCGGCCGTGTGGAGTTGTCGGATGAGCAGTCGCATTATCTGCGCGATGTGTTGCGGCTGGATGTTGGGGCGGAGGTGGAGTTGTTCGACGACGCCGGGGCGGTGGCGCGGGGTGTGTTGATCCCAAGCGAAGGTCGGCGGGTGATGGTCGAGGTGGATATGCCGAGGATCGCCGCACAGCCGCAATGGCGTTGGACCATCGCATCGGCGGTCCCCAAGGCGAATCGTGCCGACTGGATGATCGAAAAACTCAGCGAACTGGGCGCATCGTCCTATGTTCCACTGGCGGCCGGCCGGAGCGTGGTGGTGCCGGAGGGGCAAAACAAGATGCAGCGTTGGCAGCGGCTGGCGGTTGAGGCCGCCAAGCAATCGCGTCGGCGGGGGGTGATGGTCATCGAGCCGTTGAAGACGATTGCTCAAATATTGGATCAACAGGGTGATCGGCAGGTCTGGTATTTGTCCACCGAGCTGAATGCACTGCCGATTGCAAATGCGATTGCACGGCTGGATTTGGGGCGTGAATTGCTGCTGCTGATCGGCCCCGAAGGGGGATGGACGGAGGAAGAAATCGCATTATTTGCCGCACACGGCTTGACGGGGGTAAAGCTGACAGAGACGATTTTGCGAACGGAGACCGCCGCGTTGGCGGCCGCGTCGGTGGTGGCGTGCCGGGGTACGTCGGGCCACTGAACAAGTCGATTGAAAAACACGTTTTTGGGGCCTTGAATTGAGCCAATATCCCGATCCGAGTTCGTATCCTTATCCGCCGTCGTATGGATATTCCGCGTACGGCACCGATCCGCAGGCGCCGGCCCGGCGGGCGGGGTTGATGATGGTTGTGCTGGGGATATTGATGCTGTTGGGCGGGGCGTGCATCTTCGGATTTGGATGGGTCTATCCGCTGGATCAACTGCCACCCGAACAGGTGCAGGCGATACAGAAGCTGGAATCGGAATCAGGCGTTCCGGTTCAGAAGGTCTTCATCGCGATGGGTGTGGTGTTGGCGCTCCCCGCGTTGCTGATGTTGATCCTGGGGTTGTTCGTCAGGCGGGGTGGGATGGGATCGATCGTCACATCCATGGTCCTGGTGGGGCTGATGATCCTGGTGGAGGCGTTCTACGTCCTGTTGGGGATGCTGCAGGCCGCGAGCGGCCAGCAGGGGGCATTGGCGGGATTGTGCATGATGGTTGTGCCGCTGGTGTTGCTGATCGTGCTGATGGTGATGCTGGTTCAGGCCGTGAAAAATGTCCGGCTTGTGCGGGCGTCCACTCAATATTCCCATCCCTATTGGCCTCAACCGGACCCACGGAGTTTCTACGGTGGCGGAGCATATGGAATGGCACCGCCGTCGCCACCGCCGCCACCAATGACCCGGCCTGATGATCGGGGTGACAACAGTCCATAACCAGCGAGGAGATGCGATGCTGCTGACCAAACATGAAGGGGAGTCATTCGTCAATCAGACCGTCTACATCAGCGGGCAGGCGTTTGTCCGATGCAGTTTTGTCGCATGCACGCTGATCCTGCGTGAGACGGTCTATCATCTGGAAAGTTGCTCATTTGAACGGTGCAACTGGCATGTGGACTGGGTGTTGATGTGGGGTAGTCCCGAATCGCTGCGTGAGATCAAGGCGCTGGTCAACCTGATCGAGGAGGCGCAACACCGGCAATTGCCCCCCGGCGAGGCGCAGCAGACCGTCTCCACACCAAAAAATTCCGCGTGACATCCAGCATGGATTTGTCATGTGGCGGTGGGGGGGATAGCATCCAATCATGCGATGGATTCGTTTGATTGTTGTGATTCTGCCGGCCGTGCTGATTTCATTGGCCGCCGGTTCGGCACGCGCATTGGATCGCACGCAGATCGTGCTGGTGGTCAACCGCAACGTCCCCGAAAGCGAGCAACTGGCGAAATTTTACGCCAAGGCCCGCAACATCCCGCCCAACCACATCGTCTCGGTCAGCCTGCCGGCCTCCGAGGAGATCCCTTTTCTGCAATATGAACGGGAAGTGGCGCCGCCGATTCGATCATTTCTGCTTCGCAACCATCTCGATGAGCAAACCACATGCCTGTTGACCTTTTATGGGATGCCGCTGCGGATCGGAACGCGGATATTGACACCCGATGATCGCAAGGAAGTCGATCAACTCAAGAAGGAGATGATCGCGCTGCGGCCCAAGGTCGCCCCCGTGGTCGGCCAACTGGAAGATATTGCCCACTCGCTTGATCCATCGTTCAACCCCAGCCGGCAGGATGACATCAACGCCCTCTCTCGCCGGGCCGATCAGGCGCTGCGGGTGGTGGGATCAAAACTGTCAGCCGTGGCAGATACCAAGCAGCGTTCGGAACTGTTCGCACAGGTTGTGCAGGTGTTGCAGGCACTCGGCGGCGCATCCAACATCGCCGAGCGGATCGGCGTCAACGAACTGAAAAATCCGAACCTCCCAGATGCCGAACGCGAAAAATGGAACCGGATGATCCAGCAGGTGAAGCAGGGCCAGGAAGAGGCGCGGCAACTACAATGGATGCGCTACGACCCGAAGGCCCGCGAAAAAAACCGTGAAATGGCCACCGGATTGTTCGGCCTGCTGGGTTATGCCCGCCTGCTGGAGGCGCAGCTCGATTATTTTCAGACCACCGAAACGGCGGCCGCGCTCGACAGCGAATTGTCGCTGCTGTGGTGGGGTTATTACCCCCGCTCCCGCTGGGTGCGCAACCCGTTGAATTTCAAATTTCAGGAGCTTAACGCCCCCAAAACGCTCATGGTCATGCGGCTGGACGGCCCCCAATCGGGCACGGCCCGCGACATCATCGTCTCCTCGCTCAAAGCCGAACGCGATGGTCTGTCGGGCAAGGTCGTCATCGATTCCCGCGGCATCGCACGGCTCAAAAATGGCCATGTCGATGGGTATGGAGAATATGACCAAACCCTTCGCAACCTGTCGGAGATCGTCCGCACCAAAACCGCTCTCAAGCAGGTGCTGGATACCCACGCCGAGGTGCTGGCCGCCAACACCGTGCAGGATGTGGCGATTTATTGCGGGTGGTATTCGCTTCAGCATTATGTTCCAGCGTGCAGCTTTGTCCCCGGCGCGGTGGGGTATCACATCGCCAGTCTGGAACTGGTGACGTTGCATCAGGCCAAGGGATCGGGATGGGTGCGCGGGCTGCTGGAGGATGGCATCGCGGCCACAATGGGTGCGGTGGCCGAGCCGTATCTGGTGGCCTTTCCGCCGGCCGATGAGTTTTTCCCGCTGTTGTTCACCGGCAAACTGACGCTGGCCGAGGTCTATTGGAAAACGCAACTGACCAGTAGTTGGATGATCTCGATGATCGGCGATCCACTTTACAACCCATACAAAAACCACCCCGCGATGAAGGTTGAAGACCTCGACGAATCCCTGCAAAAAGTGATTATCGGACCCGATGCCCCAACCCCCACCGCCGCCATTCAAGACCCAGCCCCCACTGGCCGATAAGATGGGGGAGTGACCCTATGCCAGTTCAGTTGATCTGCCCCAATCTTCGCTGCCGAAAGATTTTGTCGGTCCCCGATGAGGTTCGCGGCAAACTCGTCAAATGCCAGTTCTGCCAGACCAGCTTCCGCGTCCCCGACGCCCGCAAACCCGCCGCCGCAGGCGCCGCCACGGCCGGCGCGGGCAAGTCGTGATCAACGGTTGATCAAAAACCGTTCGGCGATCAGACCAATCACCCGCCGAACACGCCGGGGTTTTTCATCAGGCCCCGAATCCCCTCAAAGATCATCTGTGCGGCCATTGATGCCAGGATCAACCCCGTCAACCGGCTGAGTATCGACAGGCCGGTTCGGCTGATGTGTCGTTCCACTTCACCCGCGAGATAAAGCAGAAATCCGACGCAGAAGATGGCCGCCAGCAAGGCGCTGCCGACCACCAGCTTTTCACGAACCAATGTGATCTCTCCCCCCATGACCAGCAGCGCGCCGGTGGTGGCGGGGCCGACGGTGATCGGCATCGCCATGGGAACCACGGCGATGTCATGCTCATCGCCGGCGGGGCGTGCGATCTCCCCACGCGACAGTGACAACCCCGATAAAAACAGCAACACCCCCGCCCCCACGCGAAACGCGTCGATGGTGATTCCGAAGATGGAGAAGACATATTCCCCAAAGAGCAGCAATCCGCCGCACAACACCACCACCGCCGCGGTGATCCGGATGGCCAGTATGCGCCGAGCCCGCCGTTCCCACCCCGAAGTCATCGCCAGAAACATCGACAGAACGAAAAAGGGGGTCAGCAGAAAAAAGAGCTTGAGAAAAATGTTGATCCACATCCGCATCGGCGATCAAAGATGTCGGGTGATGTCCTGATACGTCACCAGCAGAAAGACGCTGACCAGAATGGCCAGACCGACGATCTGGGCGATGGACTGTGTTCTGGCTGACAGGGGCCTGCCCTGTATTTTTTCGATGATCAGGAACGTGAACAGCCCGCCGTCCACGATCGGGATCGGCAGGAAATTCACCACCGCCAGGTTGGCGCTGATCATCGCCAGAAACCAGATCAGCCAGTCGGTCCCCTTGTCCGCAAAGTGGGTTCCGGCGACGAAAATCCCCACCGGCCCCATCATGTTCGTGTAGCTGATGGTCCCCTGCACCATGCGCTTCAATGTCAGATAAAATTGCAGGACAAAATCGCGCGTCTCCACCACGCCCCACCAGGCGGCCAATGCCGGATTGTTCGTCTGCCTCGGTTCGATCAGCTCCTGCAACAAAAGGGGCAACACAAATCGGTGTGACCGGACGGTAGCCAATTCTTCGGCGGACATATCAACCGCTGTCTTCAGAGACTGGCCACCCTCGGCGGTGTAGGCGATCTGGACCGGCTGTTTTGCCTCCGCCGAAGCCAGAATTTTCTGCACATCAAACCAGTTTTGCACCGGTTGGCCATTGATGGCAGTCAGTGTCGCGCCGGCCGGTATCTGCGCCTTGGCGGCGGCCGAATCGGTCAGAATTTGCGCCAACACCGGATGCTGGTCATCAAATCCCAGCCCAACCCCCAGCCCATAATGGCGATTGCCGATGTTTCCCAGCGTGATGTCGGCGAAGGTCAATTCCTTCCCGTCACGCAACACCTTGACCGACACTTTTTCGCCACGATGTCCCGCATCATCCAGCCATTGCTTCAATTCATCGGCCGATGGATTGGACTTTTGCCCGCTGCTGTCGCTGACGGCCAAGATCACATCGCCCGGCTGCATCTTCCCCTTCACCACCGACTCGTTGATGAGCGAAACCACCGTCGTTCGCGGCACCATCCCGCCGAAATTCAACGAATCCGCGCCATAGACCATCCCAAACGACGGCTTGATCTTCTCGGTGCGTGTTTGCCCTGCGGCATTTTCCAGCGTCAATTCCACATCTTTGCCGCCGGAGTCTTGAACCGCCTGATCCAGAAAATGAATATTCTTGCGGACCTGATCGGCATGTTTCAATTTGGCGTTGTCCGCCTCCAGCGAAGGAATCATCTTGCCATTGATCGCGACAATCCGCTCACCCGGCCGAACCGCCGACATCGAAGGGGATGAAAGCCGCAAACTCTCCTCCATCGTGGCCGCATCCTTGGTCTTGATCCCGCGCAGTTCCATCGCGGGCGAAATCCCAAGCCCAAGGAAACCGCGCGTGGCGCTGTCCGCCTGCGGCTCGATGGTCAAATGTTCGCGTGTGCCATCCGGATGCTCAACATAAATCGGAATTGGCTTGCCCGGCTGCGACAATGCCACATTCAGGCTGATCTTGGTGAAGTCATGCTGATAAGCGCCGTTGAAATATAAAATCCGATCCCCAACCTCCAACCCGGCCTTCTGCGCCGGTGAACCGGCCGTGATGTTCCCCACCACCGCCGGCGGGGCGTTGAACCCCATCAAAAACAGAACCATGAACCCGATCGCCGCCAGGATGATGTTCATAATCACCCCGGCCGACACCACGATCATCCGCGCGCCAATAGACTTTTTATTAAACGCCCGCGGATCCTCCGCCTGCGAATTGGGATTCATGTCATCCTGACCCAGCATCTTGACGTACCCGCCCAGCGGGATCCAGTTCAACCGATATTCGGTCTCACTGTATTTGCTGGTATCAATCCCCGCGACGCCCGATTGTTCCTGCCGTTTCAATTCCTCCAGCTTTTTGCCGCTGGAGCCGATGCTGATCCCCATCCCCTTGCGCCACGACAAAATGGCCTGCCCAAACCCCACCGCGAACTGTTCCACCTTGATCCCCACCCATTTGGCGGCCAGAAAGTGCCCCAGCTCATGAAAAAAAATCACAAAACCAAAGCCCAAAACCAGCAGGATAATGCTCGGTGCTGATGACAACCATTCCATGCGTTAATTCCGAATCAAGGTTTCTTCGATCCATCGATTGGCCGTGTTTCTGGCCCAACGGTCCGCTTCCAATAAATCGTCCAGACCGGGGTTCGGCTGAACCTCATGTTCCTGTATTGTAAGCTCGACCATGCGGGAAATCTCGCCAAAGCGGATTTTTCCGGACGTGAACGCCGCGACGGCGGACTCATTGGCCGCGTTCATCACCGCCCCCAGCGTCCCACCCCTTGTGGCCACATCATACGCCAGCCGAATCGCCGGAAATCGCTCAACATCCGGCGGCTGAAAATTCAACGAAAACGCCTGTTTCAAATCCAACCGCCGACTGATCCCATCGGCCCGCTCCGGATAAGTCAGGGCATATTGGATCGGCGTCCGCATGTCCGGCGGAGACAAATGGGCCATCACCGACCCATCAATGAACTCCACCATCGAATGGACCACCGATTCCGGATGAATCACGATATCCACCTGATGGGGCGGCAGATCAAACAGCCAGCACGCCTCGATCAATTCCAATGCCTTGTTGAACATCGTCGCCGAATCGATCGTGATCTTGTTCCCCATCCGCCAGGTGGGGTGATTGAGCGCATCTTCCAGCGTGGCGTTTTGTATTTTATCGACAGGTGCGTTGCGGAACGGCCCGCCGCTGGCCGTCAGAATCGCCCGGCGAATCTCACCCCTCTTGCCGCAGTGCAACGCCTGAAAAATCGCCGAATGTTCCGAATCCACCGGCAAAATCGGAACCTTGCGTTCGCGTGCCAGCGGAATCAACACCGACCCCGCCACGACCAACGCCTCCTTGTTCGCCAGCGCCAGTGATTGTCCCGCCTCCACCGCCGCGAATACGGCAGGCAACCCCGCCGCCCCCACGATCGCCGCCAGCACCACATCCACATCCCCCCGTTGCACCATCTCCACCAGGCCGGCTGGGCCTTTGTAGACTCTAACTCCTGTTCCTTTCAGCTCTTGCGCGGCACGCTGGCAGGCCTCATCCTCCGTCACCGCCACCGCGGCCGGGCGATAACGCCGAACCTGTTCCAGCAGCTTGTCACACTGGCTGTGGGCACTGAGCGCCGTCACCTGATAGGAAGGCCCAAGATGCTCGATCACATCAATCGCGTTGGTCCCGATTGATCCGGTCGATCCCAAAATGGCAATTCGTTTAGTCAAAGCTCGCCCACTATATCGGCCGGCTTTCCGGCCACAAGCCAAACCGGACTCTTTATATCAACGCCCTGGGACTGAAAAACCGATCCATCGCCGGCGTCAGCAGGCTCACCAGCAACAAGGCCAGATATGGCCCAAACGACACCGAGGCATACAACTGCATGGCCGCCGTCAACACGCCGACCAGAACCGCAAAAAGGATCCTTCCCCGACGCGACATGGGACGCACCGCCGGCGCGGTGGCCAGAAAAAACGCCATGAAGACCGCCGGCCCCGCCATCAGTTCATAATTGGCGAAGGTCAGCGCCATCGGCCACCCCACACCCTGTTGCCGCATCGCCAACCAGAGCCATTGCGCGCCGCTTTCGGAGATCACCACCGGAATCGGCAACACCAATAGCGCCCCATACGCCGTGATGCAAATCAATAACGGTATGCGAAAATCAATCAGCCCCCGATAGAGCAGAAACAACCCGCCGATGATCACCGCGATGTTGCTGGCACACCCAATCGGCGACGGCTGACCCGCGATGATCAAATCCTCCAACGGTGGGATTCGATCACGCAACATGCTCTCCAACGAAACCCACGCCGGATGAAGTCCGCTGGTGTAAAAGATCAACCGCTGCGACGCCGGCTCGCGCCAGGTGGCATCATGCCCATCCGTTGGGCGCGATTTGATCCACGTCTCCTTGATCACCACCTGTTCCGTTTTGGCCGCATCATTCACATCGCCGACAAACAATTTCCCAACCCGCAACACCGTATGCGGCACCAGCAACTCCCCAAACAGCACCACCAACAACAAATACGTCAAAATCACCGGATGAATCCGGCAGGACCCCACTCCACCCAGCAACCAAGTGAACCAGACCAGCGCAATTCCCGCCGCCGGCAGGATCGGCCACATGGCCAAGGATGATTCACCGTGTCCCGACATGCTAAACAGGTGCGCAGGCAGCATCAGCGACAACAACAACGCCAGCCACAACGTATGCGACCATCGCATTTGCCGGCCGTGCGGCCCGATCCGACGCCACAATGGCAGCACCAACGCGGCCGACCCCATCACCACCGCGATCACCCCCAGCGCCCTCCACCCGAACAACATCACCCCCGCGGCCACCGGAAACGCTCCCCCAAGCACGTGCATCCAGAAAAACCGTCCGATGCTCATGCCGCTGTGCCGCGGTGTCGGCATCGCGTGGGTCATGGCGGGCGTCACAAAATGCGACCGCTCCGGCATCTCGACGCCGCCGTCACTCAGTTCGTTCATTTGTGGAGGCTGTTGGTCCATCATCCGGTCTTTTCCACTGTGCCTGACAATTGTTTGTTCAACTCATCGGATTGTTGCCGAATTTGTCGAATCCCATCCAAAATGGGCAGATGCGAAGGGCAAACATAGGTGCAGATGCCGCATTCAATGCACGAATCCAACCCATAATGATCCGCCAGGTCGGGATTTCTTCGCTGTGCCGCCTCCAACAGGCCGGCCGGCTGAATTCGTGTCGGGCATCCCTCCACGCACCACCCGCAGCGAACGCACGAATCGGGTGACCGCGCCGGCTCACGCGGGTTGACATGAACCACCAGTTCGCCCGATCCCGCCGTTGCATTGCCGTCGATTCGCAAATCCCGCAGCAAATCACCTTGTCGCAATTCCTTTCCTTCGGTTGCCACACCCGCCGCCGCCAACGCCTCGGATATTTTCATCCCTGTCGGCACGGTGACAAACCGTGAAACGCCGGCCGTATGATCCCGAAATGCCAGTGGTGTTCGTTCGACCGGCTTGTTGCACAAGGCAATTTGACCGATATCAATCGCCGCCGCCGCATCCAATAGCAACACACCCTGTTCGGTGGGGAGTCGTTTGGGACGCAATTTCCGGTTCAGCAGAGTATGAAGCAACACCGATGGGTCTGACTGTGGATAATCGTTGCGCAGCCAGATCATCCGCAATTTCAACTGTGCTGCCCCCTCGCGCACCTCCGCCAACCAGCGAAAGGGCGTTCCACCTTCGGCCACGATCCACCGATTCTTCGCCCCGGTCAATTCCCCCAATAACCAAATTCCCGCCAGCAGCTTGGCCGGGTCATGGTGCGCCAGCGCACTGTTCATCGGCGCTTCGGGCGACTCATCCAGCAGCGTACACACCACCGTATCGACCGGCCGGGTCAGCAATTGATGCAACTGATCCTTCAGATGTGGGCAACCACGCCGATCCGCATTCAATCCACCCCCCACAAGCCGATCAATCCATCCCACCAACACTCTGGTTGAAGGCGCCGGCCATGGACACGAAAGGCCGGTTTGCGATGTCGTTGTAGAGCCGTTTGTGCTCAGTGCGATCGGTTCAAACGCAGGTGGCCGGCCATTAAACCCCTCCCCGATGCGACCACCCGACATTCGCACCTGGTAATGTTTCATGCCCGATCTCGAATCTCAAAATTAGGCTCTGTCTGAAAACTCCGATGGTCCACGACGGCATCAAATCGGCTTGGCCGCGAGGCGGAATCGCGAAAACAGGCTCTTGATGAGCCATTGAGCGGTTCCAACGAAGTGGACAAGCCGATTTCATGCCGCCTTCGGTGGACCGCAAACAGGCCGTTGGCGTCGTTGCGGCTCCTCGCCGTAGTATACCAAATACTGCTTCGTCGCCGACGCCTAGCCACCGGCCTGTTTGCGGTCCATCGTGGGCCATCGGAGTTTTCAGGCAGAGCCTTATCGAAATATCAGAGCATCAAACCTGAACCCCAACCCTTTTTGCCACGGTACGCAACGCATCAACCGCCGTCTTGAACAGTTCCGGCCCGGTGTGGCCGCTGAATTGCCCCGCGTGCGCCAGATGCGGTTCCATGGTCAAATATCCCCGATATCCGCTCCGATTCAGATCCGCCAGAATCGGCTCGATCTGCCCATCCCCCTGGCCCGCCGGCACGACTTTCTTGTCCGACATGCGCGCATCCTTGATGTGAATATGCACCGTATACGGCTTGAGTTTCGGCCAGTTTGCCAGCGGATCCTCGCCCGCCACCACGAAATTCGCAAAATCAAACGCGCTGCGCAGCCTCGGCGAATCAATGCTTTTCATCATGTCCACGCATTGCGCCACCTTTTCGCCATAAATGGCCGCCTCATTCTCATGCACCAGCACCACGGGCAGATCGCCGATGTAATCCACCTTGGCCCTCATGCGGTCCAACACCTCGTCGCGATGCTTGAGGATGTCATCATTCTGGTCGGCCGGGTAATAACTGAATATCCGGATAAACGGCGCTTCAAAAAATTCCGCCAGCTCAACCGCGATCTTAAACCGATCAAAATGCGGTCCAAACGGCTCGTTGATCTTCACCTTCCCGATCGGACTGCCAATGCTCGCCACCCCCAACCCATTGGCCGCCAACTTTGTCCTGATTTCCCGCCGCAGCGCCGGGTCAAAATCCAGCACGTTGAGATTGTTCACCCCCCGAAGCTCAAACGCCTCCACCCCATTGGCCAGGCAAACCTTGATCTGCTCATCCAGGTTCGGGGAAATCTCATCCGCAAATGCGGCCAGCTTCATCATTTGATGCTCCATTCAATTTTCCCCTCTTTCGATAGGAAATATCGGAGAGGGATCATGTTATTCGTGCGATGAATTGTATGTTGCCACTCCCGCTCCTCCAAGCCCTTGTCATCCATCCAACCGCTTGCGATGATTCTCCTCAATATGATCATCGACACCCACCAACACGTTTTCTGGCACGGCAAAGACGATGCCGGCTTGATCGCCGACATGGACGACCACCAGATTTCCCTCGCCTGGCTCTTATCCTGGGAAATTGCCCCCAACGAAGACAACGTCTCCTATCACGGCCTCCTCAACCCCATCCACACCCGCCCCGATGGAACCCACTCCGGCATTCCCCTGGTCGATCTCATCCAGACCCGCAACCGCTACCCCGACCGATTCATCCTTGGCTATTGCCCCAACCCCGCGCTCCCATCATCTCCAAAAATGTTTGAATCCGCCTATCGCATCCACGGCGTGCGCGTCTGCGGCGAATGGAAATTCCACATGTTGTTTGACGATCCCCGTTGTCTGGAACTGTATCACACCGCCGGCCGACTCAAATGTCCGGTCGTCCTGCATCTGGACGTGCCATACCTGATGAATGAAACGGGAGAATTGGCCTATCAGGATTTATGGTACGGCGGAACCATCGACAACCTCGAACGCGCCCTCGACGCCTGCCCCGAGACGATCTTCATCGGCCACGCCCCCGGCTTCTGGCGCGAAATCGGCGGTGATGCACAATCCGATCCCTCCGCCTATCCTTCCGGTCCCCTGCAACCGGGAGGCCGTCTGCACGGCCTGTTCGACCTCCACCCAAATCTTTACGCCGACCTCTCCGCCGGCTCCGCTCTCAACGCCCTCAAACGCGACCCCACCCACGCCCGCCAATTCCTCACCCGCTACGCCGACCGACTCCTCTTCGCCCGCGACTACTACGGCCAAGACCTCTGGACCTTCCTAAAAACCCTCGACCTGCCACAACCCATACAGGATAAAATCTACTTCCAAAACGCCCAAAAACTGGTGCCGGACAATCCCGCTGGCCAGTGAAGGGAGTGTGAATGATCATTTGGTTGAATGGATGATATTTTGACAATGATCCTTAACTGGGGGTATGTATAATCAATTCTCAGTTCTGTGAGGGATACATCGAGAATCGTATTGACGACTTCGGACAGAGTTGCATGTTTGCTTGTGACCGGTTGGTTCGTGCAAGGGATGTTGCCGGTGCGATTTGATCGATCGAGCAGTGCCATTCTGGCTGTGAGAGTGAGGTACCCTTGCCGCAGAGCGGAGGCTATAAGCGGATTCGATACGATCATCGACATGTGGATGAAACGCGCGCTGCCACATTGGAATCGCTGACAGATGTGCTGACCGAACGGATTCTACGTCCCTTCTCCCGCGTGAGCGATGCCTGCGCAGTCGCGGTTGTACTACCCTCCGCCGTGTTCAATGACGCCGAGTCTCCGCCACCAAACCCCGGCCATCCGGTGTGTGTTGGGTTAACGCAATCAGATTATTGCCGTGAGGCCTGGCAACTTCATATTGCCGAACTGGAACACAAACCTGAAACGCACTGGCATCGCTGTAGCCTTGATCGGCTTTGTGCCATCGTGCCCGTCATTCATCAGGGGCACCCACTCGCGTTACTCAAACTCGTCTGTCCGCAAACGGTATCAGAAATCGAATTTGAACGATTGGTGGAACTTCTGGACCTGCTTGTCTACGCTTTTGAACGAGCGGAGACCGAATTCCTTGGCCGCGTGCTGACGGGGCAACTGTCCGCGGCGCCCGTGGATGCCAGCGCAACGTTCGAGACTAAAACATCAGCCTTGCCACAACTTGATCACACCCACGTCGGCCGGGCAATGACCTACATTGCCGATCATCTGACTGATCCGCAGTTGTCGGTTCATCGTGTCGCCGAGGTGTTGGGAATACATCCCAATCACCTCAGCCGTGTATTTATCGATCAGACGGGTGAGCGGATGTGCCGATACATTGCACGACGGCGCGTTGAGAGGGCGCAAACCCTGCTCGCCACCACGAACTGGCAAATCAAACGCATTGCTCACGAGACCGGCCACGCCAACCCGAGCTGGTTCGTTTATGTATTCCGCGCCTACGCCGGCCAGACGCCGGGGCAGTACCGCAGGCAATCGCGGCCGTCGGGGCCTGCCACATGAGTACCCTGCGGTGACGCAGTTACGCCATCCATACTCAATGCAGGCTGGGCCGATCCGAAGAATTCGTGTTGGATATTCAAGATTAATTGCGGATTTCCAAGAAGGAGGAAATTTCGGCGTTATCGGCAGTCATTCGGACGGTAACTTTCAGTGCAGCGGCGGGCGAACTCAGGTTTGATGAGAGGAGGCAATTATGCTCGTTTCGAGACAGACTCGCACGGCTGCGTATCTCGCGCTGCTGATTACCAGCCAGGCTCATGCATCGGTTCTTGTCGAGTACACCTTTGGCGTTGACGCCGGCACCGCCACGAACTCGCCCGATACCGTGGCGACGAACCTGTCGTCCACGCCGATGGTCGGAAAACAGGGCAGCACTCTTGCGATCGTCCCCCATTACTTCTCCACGTGGGCGCCGGGCGATATGGCCATGAGCATGACGAACGCGGATGGCCCGGCCAACGGGGGGAGACTATTCGAGTTTACCCTGCAGGCCGATCCCGGCTTCACCTTCCAGGTCAACGACATCGTTTTCAGTTGGGGCGCTTGGCAGACCTACGGATCCTCCCGTTATGTCTCGGTGTGGCCAAATCTGGATCCCGGTGTCGGCTTACACAATAGTTCTGGCGGCGACTTCCAAATGACGCTCGGCCCGGCGTACTCCGGTTGGCAGATGGGCAACTGGAACGCGCTTGCCGCGCGGACCGATCTGACATCGCTGATGATGCGGGCGAGTCTTGGGACCAGCGGGGGGCCTTATATCACGTCCATGGGGTACCTCCGTATCTCCGGCGATGTGCTGCCCGTTCCCGAACCGGCGACGCTGGGCCTGATGCTATGCGGTGGTGCGGCAGCGTTGCTGCGCCGGCGATGATTGAGGATGGGAAAGACACGCATGAAATTTGTAAAGAAACTGTTGGGGACAACCCTTGTTGGCATGCTCACATCGGGGGCTGCTCACGCGATCACGATTTCCGTGTTTGATGTTGTTGGCGGCGCGCAGGACCTGCAGATTGAGTCTCTGGGGGCCGTTACGGCAAGTACGATTGGCTACGGAAATCATGTGGTTGGGCCGGGTGGCGATGTCGGCTCGACCGCAGTCTGGGACCGGCCCATTGTGCAGTTTCCGATGAGTGATTTCTCAAGTCTGAGCGGATTGTCCATTGTCTCAGCATCACTGTATTACACAATCGTCAGCGACTTTACGGAGTCGGGCGAATCCGGCACCTCGGAGGTTCGCCTGTTCACAACCTCGGAAACGGAATTGAACCTCTCCAACCGCGATGTTTTCGCCGGGCTTTCAGGAGATGGCGGGGCGCATAGCGTTGTCGGCTCCGAAACATTCATCGATGGGATGACCGGCCCGCAATCGCTGGCGTTTTCGCCGGCGGCCTTGTCCGCCTTGCAGATTGCGATCAATGGATCTGACCCGACGCTGGTGATCAGCTTCAGGGAGTTCGAGATACCCGGAGGGGTCGGCCGGGCCGATCTGCTGGATGAATTTGTGCTGGGTGTGCCGCCGGGCAACATGAGCATCAAAATCACCGCGATTCCCGAGCCGACCGCGTTGGTTGTGCTTCTGATCGGCGGTTCGGCCGTGTTGTGTGGTCGTCATTGTCGCCGGTAAACGGTGTTCCCGTCATTCACTTCTCCCCCGCGCGAACCAGATTATCATCCCCTCGCGCCGGCATGAGATGAATCGACCCCCACGTTGATGGATGCAACTGCGTCTGAATTTCCTTCGGCGCCGACCAGAAATAATCCGTGGCGTGTTGAAAATTGCGGACGTGGATGTTGAATGCCATGTTCGGTTGTGTGGCCGGGTCAAATCCGTACAGCGCGCCGGCCGGGATGAACATCTCAAGGACATACCGGTCATTCAATATCCGTACGCTGCTTTTGACCTGCGGGTGTGGAATCAAGTTATCCTTCAGTGCATCGCCCGGCCGGTGCCATTGGCCGACCGTTCCGGCCGCACCGGTCTGAAAATCGTTGGGAACAAAGAAGAACTGCTGACAATTCGCATCATAAGCAAATTGGTCATTGGCCACCGGCTTGGTGGAGAACCACAGTTCCACGTTGTCCTTGGTCCACCACCACCCGTTGGCCGGCGCGCCGGAGATGTCGTTGTCGAAAATCTCCATCCCCAGATAGATCCCCTCTTTGGTCCATCCCATATAGACATTGGGCATCGGCAGGCTCGATCGCTCCAGCCCAACCGTCTGCGAATGGCGGATGCCGCTCAGTTTTGACTCCGGCGACCAGTCGCTCAATTCACCATTGAGCGTGATCGGTCGGCTCAGATATGGCACGTTCATCGAAGGCTTGCTGGCAAAACTCTCCCGCCAGACATCCTTTTGCGGGTCGGTGGTGCTTTGCTCATGCAACGGATTTAGCCTGGGCGTGGTGTCGCGGATCGCCGCCACCAGTGCCTGGTACGGCCGGTCATCCACGTCCACCACGCCGAAATTCACATCCTCCCCGTCGCTGCGCCGGCCCGATGGCGGCTCATCCGACCACTGAAACCAGTCCGCCCCAATGACATACGGAACCCGCGCCAGCCGGGTGGTGAACAACCGATACCCATCCGCCCGCGCCTGCTGATCCAGCACCTGCGCCGCGAACCCCACCGTGTTGCGGTTGCCCGATCGCCCATCCAATGAATGAAACGAATACTCGCTGATGATGATCGGCTGGCCCGATTGTTCATACATCATCCGAAACAGATCCAAATCCAGCCGGGCATCATTCACATAATAATTCAACGACAACGCATCGGTGTGATTCTTCGCCGCCCGCACCACCTCCAACGGCCCAAATGACTTGAACCGCACACCCAGAATCAGGTGGTTCGGATCATGCTTGCGAACCAGTTCCGTGGCGAATTTGTAATAATCCTCCGCCAGATGGGACAACCACGCCGCGAACAATCGCCCATACGCCGACTGCGGCTGGTGCGGCAGTTCGGTCCACCCATCCATCTGCGCCCAATCCTTCAACGGCACACCCCAGTCGGCCGCGAATTGCTCCGGCGTGCTCCAGGTCGATCGGATCACCCGCATGACCTGCACGCGATTGGGATCGGTGGGGGGCAGCCCATTAAAATATTTCACCGGCCCGATCCCCGAATCCCCCCAGTCCAATTCATTGTCCAGATAATACCCCACCAGATTGGCGTTGCTTTTCAGACTGTCCACCTGTGCGATGACGGCCTCCTCCGCCGCCTTCATCCATTGCGGGCTGTACAATTTTGAACCATGCGCCCATGCCCACAGGTTCAAATCCCGGCTGATCGGCACATCAAACCCATGAAACACCGGATTGGACCATGCTCCCAGCCCCTTAAAGCCGTAATCATGGATTCGTTTCAGTGTCGCGGCCGCCCATTGCTTGAGATCCCCATTATCCGTGGCGCCCCCCGACCAGTTTTGTGAAACATAGTCCGGCCCATTGGGATCTCGTGCCGTCTGATATGGTTGAACGGTCGTCACGGTATTCAAAAATTCCAGCTTCCCCTGCGGACTGATGAACCACCAAACCCCTTGTTTGTCCTTCCCCAGCCGCCAAAACCCCGCCGTGCCACGAACAATGGCAAAATCCTGCTCGTTAAAGGTCAAATTGGCCGGCGCGGTGGCGGGATAGAGGGCCGACAACTTGTCATGTCGATCTGTAGTGGATTCTTCCGCCCCCGTGAACAATGGCTGCACCCACACCCCCACCAACAAGATCAGCACCGCGGCCAGCCCAAATCGATTCATTCCCACTTCCTATTCTGGAGGCGACAATACACAACCCGACCAGTTCGCTGGACGATGGGCAGCGGCTCGATACAACCGTGCGTTCCGTAGATAATTATCGGCACTCATATACCAAATCATTAGCCCAAAATTGGACTAAGGCAAATCACATAAGTCTTTATACAACAGATTCTTGTGATGAATTGGGCGTGTGACAGTTTTTGCGGG
>JADLBV010000127.1 GCA_020847545.1 Phycisphaerales bacterium | reverse complement strand
GAGCATCGAAGGTGTCGAAGCAATCCTGGCTTTGCGAAGCAAATGGCTCAGCGAAGACGAGGAGTCACAACACTACTGGTTGGGGCTACCTCCCCGCAAACTGGCCGCATAAACTGTCACACGCCCCCGGTTGGGCGCGATCCATCCATGTTGCTATCGCCTTGTGATGACCCCGACTATCATCCGTCCGATGGACCTTCGCGCCCGGCAAATTCGGGCAAAATGGCTTGTTCGCATCGGCCGAAAATATCAGACCGTGACCGAAACCTTGCAATTCGGCGCTCTGAGCCTCCCTTTCACGCGCATCGCCGATCCCAATCGCGTGTTGGATGAGGTGGCGGAGGCGGAAGATCGTCGTGAACGATTGTCCGGCGAGCGTAAATCCGGTGATTACCTGCACTTGCCCTATTGGGCGGAACTATGGGACAGCGCCCACGCCATCGCCCATTGGTTGATCCGTCAACCCACCATGTCGCGTATGCGCGTGCTTGATCTGGGGTGCGGGATGGGTCTGAGTGGCGTGGTTGCGGCCGCGTGTGGCGCATCCGTCCTCTTTGCGGATTTGGAGCCCGATGCCCTGCTCTTTGCCCAGCTCAACAGCGCCCCCTATCACCCTCGAACCCGCGCCCGCCGACTTGATTGGCGGCAGGATCGGTTGGATGAATCCTTTGATCTGATCCTCGGCGCGGACATTCTTTATGAACGCAAACAATGGGATTTTCTTAACCCCTTTTGGGAGAGCCATTTGGCTGCAAATGGCAAAATCCTGCTGGGTGAACCCGGCCGACAGACCGGCGAAATGTTCCTGCCGTGGATTCGCGCGCACGGCTGGGCACTGGCGGAGGAGTCGATAGAACTCACCCGCCCGCCCAAGCGCATCCGCCTGTTGACGTTACAGCGCGATTCAGTTCCCATTTGAAGTCGACTCAATCGGCCGCCCTTCAACATCCAGCGGCACGATCGGACCAAGGTTCAATTCCCTGATTCCCGGCTCGATTTTGGCGCGGTCGCCGATCAGCAGGATCATCATCTGATCGGGCTTGATGTATTTGTGCGCCGCCGCGTTGACTTCATCCAATGATACCTCGGCCGGGCGTTCGATCTCGCGTTGCATCTCACTCATCGGCAGGTCTTGGGACCACAGATCGGCGATCCGCGAACCCACCTGCGAGAGGGTGGAAAATTGCTGCGGATAACCCCGTTTCCATCGCAGTTGGGCGGTCTCCAGTTCCCCCTTGGTGATCGGCTTTTCGCCGGCCATTCCCCTGACTTCCTTGACGAACTCCACCAGCGCTTCCCTGGTCTTGTCGGTCTGCACGCCGCCATAGGCCCACCACAACCCCGGCCCGCTGTTGGTCTGCTGGTGAGACCATGCGTTGTAGGCATACCCCTTGTCCTCGCGGATGTTCAGGTTCAGACGGGACATGAACGAGCCGCCGTAGACCGAATTGACCATTTTCAAGGCGTAATACTCCTCGCACTTGCGGGGAGGGTTGGGGAGCAGGATGGCCACCTGTGTTTGGGCGGAACCGGGGCGATCCACCAGATATATTTTGCCATATCCCGCGGACTTGGCCGGAGGAATCTCAACGGCCGACGGGGCTTTGCCGGTCCAGTCTCCAAAATGCTTTTTCGCCAAAGCCATCGCTTCTTCGAGCGTGATGTCGCCGGCGAAAACCAATGCGGTTTGGTCAGGGGTCAGATGAGTCTGTCGGAATTGCACCAGATCATCCCGCGTGATCGCGGCGATGGTGTTTGGCAATTCGCGCAATCCGTAGGGATGATTCAACCCGAACTCCAACTGCGGGCCGATGAGCCATTTGAGCGTGTCCGGGTCGGCCATCTCCTGTGCCAGCGCATCGATGGTGTTTTTCTTTTCGCGGTCCACCTCGGCCTGCGGAAATGAGGCGTTGCGCAACACATCCGTCAAAATATCCATCGCCTCGGGCAGGTGTTGTTTGAGCACATCCACGCCAAATCGCAGATCCTCCCTGTCGGCGCTGGTGGAGATGGTCGTTCCGAGGTTCCCCAGTTGCCGCGAGATCGCCAGGGCATCGCGCGTGGATGTGCCGCGCAGGATCGTGGTCGTCAGCAGATGTGCCAGCCCCGCCTTGTCGGCCGGGTCGAGCGATGTTCCTCCCCGGTTCACCACCTGAACCGACACCTTGGGCAAATCGGTGCGGGTGCTGACCAGCACCCGCAGGCCATTGTCCAGCTTCGCCGATTGCACCGCCGGCGCGGTGAACATCTGATCCTCACCAAACGCCGGGGCGTGTGATCGATCCAGCGCCGATGCAGGTGGCGCTTCGGCCAAGCGCGTGTGGACGCGCACCAGCAGACGATTGGGCGTGTCCAGCCAGCGGGCGGCGGCCCGTTGAACATCGGCCGGTGTCACCAGCGCGAATCGGGCCATATCCTCATCAAACTTATTGGGATCGCCCAGATAAGTGTTGTACTGGTTGATGAGATCGGCCTTGGAATCAAACCCGCCGATCCGTTCCAGCAGCGAGATCATCATTGTCTCATGTTTGGCCTTGGCGCGGGAAAGCTCCTCCTCATTTGGCCCTTCGCGGGCCAGGCGGGAAATTTCCCGTGTGATGATTTGTTCCACCTGTTCCAGCGTAACCCCCTGCCGGGCCGTGGCGTCGATCAGGAAAATGCTCGTCAACTCCATCGGCCATTGTTCGGCCGACACATCGGTGCAGTTCTGGTTGTCATACACCAATGCCTTGTTCAACCGGGAGGACAAACCATCGCCCAGGATCCGCGCCGTCAGATCCAACTCGGCGTTGTCCGCGTCAAACCAGGGTGGCGTCGCCCAGGCGATATAGGTTCGCTCCAGCGCCACGCGGTCGGTGACTTCCACCACTTTTTCACCCGACAATTGCGGAATCCATCGCTTGGGACGGACCAGGTTCGGCCCCGGCGGGATCGGGCCGAAATATTTTTCGACCAGTTTCTTCGCCACGGCCGGATCGAAATCCCCCGCGATGCAGATCGACAGGTTGTTGGGGGTGTAATAGGTTTTGAAAAACGCCTTGACATCCTCCATCGTGGCCGCGTTCAGGTCGGCGGCCGAGCCGATGGTGTCCCAGGAATAGGGATGACCCTTGGGAAACAGGTTTTCGGTGATGAGAATGGTGGCCAGGCCGTAGGGTGTGTTTTCAAAATTCTGCCGGCGTTCATTTTTCACCACCTCGCGCTGGTTGTCGAGTTTTTCCACGGTCATCGCATCCATCAGCGTGGCCAGCCGGTCCGATTCAACCCAGAGCAGGTATTCCAGGTTGGCCGATGGAACCGAACAGACGTAATTGGTCCGGTCATACCATGTCGAGCCATTGGCCCCCGACCCGCCCGCCTTTTCCACATATTGAAAATATTCCCCGGATGCGTTGAGCGACCCCTGAAACATCAGATGCTCGAACAGGTGCGCGAATCCCGTCCGACCCGGTTCCTCATTTTTGGAACCGACGTGAAACCACTCGTTGACCTGCACGATCGGCAGCTTGCGATCCACATGCAGCAGCACCTGAAGCCCGTTGGGTAGCACATATTTTTCGATTTTCAGCGTCGGTCCCTCCGCCAACGCGGCCGAAGTGAACATCAGAACCAGACCCAGCGCCAGTTGAGTGATTTTTCGCATCGATTCCATCCAAATTGCAAAACCTGTGACTTTGATCCGTCGCCATTTGAAGTGGCGTGCAAATGGTAAAATCGAACTTTTGGATACGCAAGCAACCGCCGACGCGTGTGTGAAAAACAATTCGAATGACCGTTCTCGCGCATGGTCTGATTTGCAAACAGCCCCTGATTCCTATAGCGTTGATCGAATCTGATTCACTGTTTTTCAATAGGAGAAATGAACAATGTTCCCCCTGGCCGAGCGGATGAAGCTGGTTTCCGAGTCGATCACCCTGGCCGTCAGCGCCAAGGCCAACGCGCTCAAAAAAGCGGGCGTGGATGTGGTCGGTTTTGGGGCGGGCGAGCCGGATTTTGACACGCCGGACTTCATCAAGGAGGCCGCCAAGGCCGCGCTGGACAAAGGGCAGACCAAATACACCCCGACACCCTGCTATCCGGAGTTGAAGGCGGCCATCGCCGAAAAATTCAACCGGGACAACGCCCTTCCCTACAAGCCCCAGCAGATCACCACCGGCGCCGGCGGCAAGCATTGCCTCTACATGGCATTCATGGCCTTGTTAAACCCCGGCGATGAGTGTCTGATCCCATCCCCCTACTGGGTCTCCTACCCCGAACAGGTCAAACTGGCCGGCGGGACACCCCGTTACATTCGCGGCGAAGAATCCAACGGATTTAAGATCACCCCGCGCCAACTGGAAGAGGCGATCACCCCCAAAACCCGCATTTTCCTCATCAACTCCCCTTCCAACCCCGGCGGCCACGCCTATACGCCCGATGAACTCAAGGCGCTGGCCGAGGTTGTCGCCCGGCATCCAAACCTGATCGTCTTCAGCGATGAGATTTACGAAAAGCTGGTCTACGACGGGCTGAAATTCGTCAGCTTTGCGACGCTGCATCCATCGCTTTTGGATCGCACGCTGACGTTTAATTGTCATTCCAAGAGCTTTGCCATGACCGGCTGGCGCATCGGCTACATCGGCGGCCCGCAGGCGGCCATCGATGCGATCAACAAGCTGCAATCGCAGATGACCAGCCACATCACCAGCTTCACGCAGCACCCCGCCGCCGTGGCGTTAACCGATCCGCGCGGAGCGCAGAGCGTTGAATCGATGCGGCAACAATTTGAAAAACGTGGCCAACACATGTGGCAACGGCTCTCCGCACTGCCCAAGGTCACCTGTGTCCGCCCGTTGGGGGCGTTTTATTGCTTCCCCAATGTCAGCGCCTATTTCGGCAAGTCGGCCGGCGGTGTGAAGATCACCGATGCGGTCAGTTTTTCGGCCGCATTGCTCGAACAAAATCACGTCGCGGTCGTTCCCGGCAACGACAGTGGCTTTGACACCCACGTTCGGCTCAGCTTCGCCACCAGCCAGCAGCAGATCGACAAGGGCATTGATCGGATCGGCGAGTTTTTGAAGAAATTAACGTGATTTACTGGACGGGCACTTCCTCATTGAGGATGCGCGTTCCTTCCAGTTCCTTGACGCCGACACGGACGGTCGAATCCTTCGTGATTTTGACGTTGGTGAATTTGTATCGCTTGATCGTGGTGCGCCCGGGGCCAAGGTTGGTCACCAACCGCTCCTGTCTTGCCTGGCCGGGGAAGATGGCGAATGAGATATAGTCGATGGGCTTGTCCCCATAGTTGCTGATGATCTGCTGGATCAGCACATCATCCCCATCGCGTACCGCCAGCGATTGCATCCCCACATCAGACAATCCCAGGTTCAACACGATGGGCGCGGTGAACGAGGAGTTGCGGTCCGCCTGCACCAGGAATTCCGCCTCGATCACCTTTGGGCCGGCAAAACTGTTGTACGGAAATTCGATGGTGATTTCGCGGTCAAAGGTTTCACCCGGATTGAGCGTGAAGACATTGGTCGGGGGGCTGACGGTCCATCCGGGCGGGGCCTTGAGCTTGAACGTGCCGCCGATCGCCTGTCGGTATGGGTTGATAAATCGGATGTGGCGGGTGTGCGGCTGGAAACTGGATTCGATCAACGGCCGATCCAGCGCGATGCTCGCCCGCAATTGCGCCAGTTGGGCATCGACATCCATCAGAAAAATCGGTGTCGGGCCGACCGTCACCGCCACCGTGCTTTCGCGTGCATCCTCGGTTGGGCGGGCCAGCGGCGTGATGTTGCCCCACAGATCCAACGCATAGGGATGTTTGCCGAAATTGATCGCAAGATTACGAACCGTCGGCTCGTTGCCACGGTCCCAGAGGGCCAAAATGCCCTGGCCGTTCTTCTCGAATAAAAACGCCTCCACACCCTCCGCCAGCGGCAGCTTGCCGTGATATTGGGTGCCACCCAATGTGGTGATCAAGGTCCGCATCACCATCAATAATTCCTTGGGTTGGCGGATGACCTGCTCGTTTTCACGTCGAACGGTGAATGGCAACGGCAGGTCGATCCGACGCGCATCCGCCGCCAGCGCGTAGATCACCCGCTGCGCCAGATCACGAATCTGCATCTCGCGGCCATATTGCGTCCGATCCAGCAGTTGCAGACTGATCGACAGGTTGTGCCCTTCGTGACCCTTGAGGTCCTGCATGTACAGCGGCAACTGCGAGGGCAGCACCGAAGGCGGCACGGAGAGGGCCACCGTCGCCGGCAGTTGTCCTTCCAGTTCAAACCATGCCGGCCAGGGCATCGCCAGGTCGGGCGATTGGATCAACTGTGCGAATTCGTTGTAAACCAGCGCATAGACATCCCGCATTTTCGGATCGTTGACGAACGCATCGGTTCCATCCTCACCCAGTTGCCAGCGCTCCAGATGATTGGCGTGGCGGGCCAACAGAAATGCGAGTTGCGGTTGCCACAGGTCCTTACTTGCCGTCAATAAATTCGTCCAGTCGTTCCCACCCACCCGGCCGGCAATGCTCGGCGGAAGATCGACCAGACAGGCGGTGGGCGTGATTCCCAGCGATGAGAGTTGCTCCAATAGCTCATCAAACGCGGCCGAGTCGGATTGTTGAATGTCTCCCTGCTTGCTCCAAACCGCGAGTTTCACCCGGCCGGTCCCTAGATAGGGGAGAATCTTCGGCAGCTCCGCCCAACCTTCGATGGGCAGGTCAGTCGCAATGATCCCGAATCGTTCATCCGGCACGGAAAATGGCGCTTCATCGGCCAGCCGAACCAAATCCAACGTCTGCTCCCCCACCAACTGCCCCTGGCTGGACATCACCAGCGTCGCCTCATACCAACCGGGCTGTAAGTCCGGCAATAACAAGGACATACGCTTCTGCCCAGGTCCAAGCGTCTGGGCGGTGCTCATATCCAGGGCGCCGCTGCGTTGATAGACACTGTTGCCGGATGAGTCCGTAATGAGCAGTTGCGCCGACAGATCATCGATAAATCGATCATTGACAAGGACTTGCAACCGAAGCGGATCGCTGCGGCGAAAGATATTCCCCGGCCGATCCGTACTCAGCGTGACCTGTGGAACTTGTGACACGGTGATGTCATCAAACCACGCTGACCCATAGATGTCCTGTTCATAAAGTGTTCGCTGGCCAAGGGTTGAGTGTTCCCATTGCTGGGGCTGAAGCAGGCCGATCTCCAGCACCAGGTAGGCGGCCTCCGGAGATTGAGGAGTTAATTCCACCGATAGTCGTTGCCATTGATGATCCCCACCTTTGGCGGCGTACAGTTCCGAATGGTGAATGGTTTCGGTCAGCGGGTGGCCATCAAGGTCTGTGAAATAGGCGGAGAGTCTGGCGCGGGCATGGGCCAATATGGTGGTCTGAACCCACGCCTCCACACGGTAATGGGCGCCGGTGATGACGCGGATCTGACCTGGATCGTAGCGGTAGGCCAGCGAACCGCCATTGAGGTCCAATCGAAAGGAATATTTGCCCCCGCGGTGTCGGTCGGTGGTTAATTTTCCATTGATATAATGAGGAAAATTGGTGCCGGCGATCTTGGCCCAGTGCATGGGCAGGTCTTCGGCGTTGCCGAGGCTGCGTTCTTCAAAGTCGATGGTGCGCAGGATGCGGTTGACCTCCGCCGGCTGTGCAAAGGCCGTCGCGGCTGTCATCAGCATCAAAATGAAACACCAAACCGGCCGCATGGTCCGATAATCATTATCGGCCCCATGCCGGCTGGAGGATGATTATTTCGCGGCTTGTGCCCAACGAATCAGGATGTCGGCGATTTCGGGACGCGAAAATTCAACCGGCGGGCGCTGGCCGGCCTTGAGGGTTTCGCGAACCTTGGTCCCGCTGGGGGCGATCTTGTCTTCCGGGCCGTGTGGGCAGGTCTTGGCGGAGACGATCGCCTCGCACTTTTTGCACCAGGCGGTGTGTTCAAACTTCAGGATCGTCACGCCGATGTCTTTGGGCAGATCAAACTGGTCAAAAATCTTCTGGGCGTCGTCGGTTCCGTAATAGCTCCCCACGCCGGCATGGTCGCGGCCGACGATGAAGTGCGTCACGCCGTAGTTTTTGCGGATCAGCGAATGCAGCACCGCCTCGCGCGGGCCGGCGTATCGCATCGCCAATGGCATGACCGACAAGAGGGTGCGGTCTTTGTTGTAATACTTTTCGACCAGTGTCTTATAGCAATCCATGCGGGTCTGGGCGGGGATATCATCCGATTTGGTTTCACCCACCAGCGGGTGGATGAGCAATCCATCGGTCATTTCCAATGCGCATTTGGTCAGATATTCGTGGGAGCGGTGAATGGGGTTGCGGGTCTGGAAGGCCGCCACGGTGGACCAACCCTTGGCCTCGAACGCCTCGCGGGTTTTGGCGGGAGGAAGGCGATAGTCGGAAAATTCCGGCTCATGATTGGGGGTGATCACATCAATCGGGCCGGCCAGACAGGTGTTCCCCTGGTTCTTAATGATTTTGACGCCCGGATGGGCCTCTTCCTCGGTCTTGTAGACATTGGGGATTTCAAGGTTCTTGTCATGGGCATATTTTTCCTGAATCGTCAGGATGCCAAGCAACCGGCCCTTGTCATCCTTAAGCGCAACCTTTTGCCCCACCGAGACTTTGGCGCTGACTTCATCCGGCGGACAAAGCGTCACCGGGATCGGCCACACCACGCCGCTGGCCAGCCGCATGTTTTTGCAAACCCCTTCAAAGTCGGCCTTACCCATAAAGCCGGTCAGGGGGGAGAATGCGCCGATGGCGATCATCTCCAGATCAAAACTTTCGCGCAGCGATAAAGTGATGCTGGTTAATGACTTAGCTTCAGCCTCGGCGGCCTTTGCGCGGTCCGGGGACAAGATGCGATTGACTAACGTTCCGCCGTGGGGTGCGACCAGTGCCATGACAACTCCTTTGGTGTTAAAATTTCGAGGGGGCTACAATACAGGGTTTTCCGATAGGAACAAGGGGAATTCATTTTCCCCGGTGGCGAAAATACCGTGGAGATACGTTCATGGACGCTCCGACAAGGATTACAGTTCCAAAAGATAAAATTTCAGACTTCTGTCATCGGTGGAAAATTTCCGAATTGTCCTTGTTTGGATCGGTGTTACGGGAGGATTTTGATCCTGTCAAAAGCGATGTGGACGTGCTGGTGAGTTTTGTGCCTGATGCGCCATGGAGCTTGTGGGAAATCATTGAGATGCGAGATGAATTGACGGAGATATTTGGGCGGGAGGTGGATTTGATCGAAAAGGATGGATTGCGCAATCCGTTTCGCAAGCATGAAATCCTCAATACCCGGCAGGTGGTTTATGCCGCATGAGAAAACGGATGCCGCGCTGATCTGGGATATGCTGGAGGCGGCACATGCAGTTGATCAGTTTGCCAAAGGAAAAACCTTTGACGACTATCTGTCTGATCGAATGCTGCGTTCCGCGGTTGAGCGTCAGATTGAAATCCTAGGAGAGGCCGCCCGTAGGGTTTCCGACACATTTCAATCCGCGCACCCTGAAATCCCTTGGCGCATCATTATTGCGCAGCGAAACGTTTTGGCACATGAATATGGTGAGATCAAACATGAACGAATCTGGCGAGTGGTCGTACAGCATTTACCTCGCCTTGCCACGCAGTTGTCTCCGCTTGTCCCCAAGCCGCCGTTGTCGCCTGACGAAAATGGATGATCGTATATTGCACGCCGGCGCAGCATCGCCAGAATCAGCCACCCAATGAATCATCGTTTGACCAAGTGGGCCAAATTTACGCTGCGGTGGGGAATCGCCATCGTGGGGATCACGCTGGTGGTGCGGAACATGTATTTCCGCGACCGCGTGACGTTTCTGGACGATCAGATGCGGCCGGTGCAGGCGGCCGTGGTGGGTAGGGAGAATGATGGCAAGACCTTTCGTGTCATCGACCCGCGCGATGGGAAGTATCGGATGGTTGGTCGTGATGAATTGGTCAACCAGCCGGACCAGCAGCGCCAGCCGATCTTGATCCACGCCGAACAGGGGACAAAAAAGGTTTATCTGCTGGCGTTGGATTTGAGCGATGATCTGAAGTCGGCGCAGAAGCTGCTGGTGGCGGACACGCCCGATGGGCCGGGGCGATGGATCTCGCGGGCGCAGACACTGGATTATCAGTTGAAGGTCCCCCACCCGCTGGTGGAAATCGGCGTGGCGACGATGGTGCGCGAGGCGTGGCGACAGCCTTCGTTGCTGCTGTTGTCGGTCTTTATTTTCCCAATCACATTTTTGCTGACGAGCGTGCGCTGGCATGAATTGTTGAAGGCACTGGAGATCCGCATCGGCCCGGCCAAGGCGCTGGTGTTGACGATGGTGGGCGGTTTTTACAACACCTTCATGCCCGGCTCGACCGGCGGCGATCTGCTGAAGGCGATCTATGTCGCCAAATTCACCCCCCACCGCACGCGGGCGGTTTTTTCCGTGATCGTGGACCGGGTGATCGGGCTGTTGGCGTTGGTGATACTGGGGGGCGTGATGGCGACGTATCAGGTGTTGCTGCCTCATCCGCCGCATGATCCGGTGGCACGGGCCTGTTTGAAGGTGGCCGGCGCGTGCGGTGCGATTTTAATGGCGGCCGTGTTGGGATTGGGGGTCTTTTACAACCCGTTTTTGCGCAAATACAGCGGGCTGGATTTTATTTTGCGTCGGCTGCCGATGCAGAAGCAGGTGACCAAGGCGGTCGAGGCGATGCATATCTATCGCCGCAAACCACTGCTGGTCTTTACGGCGCTGCTGCTGACGTTCCCGGTTCATATCACGGTGGTTTTGTCGGCGATGTTCGCGGGAATGGCGTTCGGGCTGCCGTTGCATCCGTTGTATTACTGGGTGGCGGTTCCGGTGATCGTGCTGGTGGCGGCGATTCCGATCTCGCCGCAGGGGGCGGGCGTGATGGAATATTTCGCCATCATTTTGACCCGCGCCCAGGGAGCGACCATCAGCCAGGCGTTCGCGCTGACCATGTCGATTCGCATCGTGCAAATTCTCTGGAACCTGACCGGCGGCGTTTTCGTCATCCGCGGCGGCTTTCATGCCCCAACCGCGAAGGAGCAGGAGGAATTGGAAGTGGATGAGGCCGCGGCTCCTCGCACCCAAGCGGCAGAGAAATAACAGTTGCGACATCAATCAGCCGCGAAGCTCTGACAGCGGCACCCAATCACCCGGGGCACGCTCATATCGCCAGAACGCCCATCCATTGCAGCTTTGATATTCAATCGCAACTGCTGCAGCCTTGGATGGACTATGATAGATCGTACCGGCGTACCGAATACTGCCATCTCTACGCAATCGTGCGTAATACCATTTACCTGTAACTGTTTACCGTCACAATAATTTTCAGGGGCGCGCGATTGAGGGGAATCGGTTAATCTTGTCACGTAGCGATGGAGCGCGACGAGGTTTATTGGTTGAAGGGAACGATTACGCTGCTGGAGGCG
>JADLBV010000126.1 GCA_020847545.1 Phycisphaerales bacterium | reverse complement strand
TCGTCATTGACCTGCCAAATCGTTGGCAGTGGTTCGTAGCTCTTTTTGCGTCTTGCCATCCATGGCTCCTGTTTGAGTTCCTTGGATAGCTATCGGCTGTTTATGGTGTTTTGAGATAGTTTCTTAGCGACCGGACTTTGTGGACGTGGACGCAACGGGGGGACGTTCCCCATGTTCGGCGCGGGGGGACGATTCTTTACCCCGTAGAAGGCTTGCGGAAGTGGCTGGACGGGCAGACAACGGCCCCGACGGCGGTGGCGGAAGGGGGCGCAAAGTGACCCCTATCGAACTGCTAATATCAAAACTTTCAGACGCAAAACCGCACGGCCGGGAATGGAAGGCCCGATGCCCATCACACGCCGACAAGCGCCCCAGTCTTTCGGTAACGGAAGGCGCGGACGGCCGGGCATTGGTTCATTGCCATGCCGGTTGCAAGCCGGAAGAAATCGTTGCGGCGGTAGGGCTAAAGATGGCCGACCTTATGCCCGCGAAAGATGACCCCGCCCCGAAACGAAAAAAGGCCCCGGCCGGCAAGCCGAAGGCCATGAATAATGCGACTCCATTATACGCAACTGCTAAAGAGGCGGTAGCGGCGTTGGAGGATCGGCGCGGGAAAACATCGAACCGATGGACGTACCGGGATGCCGACGGCGAACCTGTTGGGCTAGTTTTGCGATGGACAAAAAAGAACCTCGACCCGACGAAAAAAGATGAAAAAGACATATTGCCCGTCTCTAAAGTCGATGGCGGATGGGCGAATAAGGCGATGCCCGAACCGCGCCCCCTTTACCGGCTACCCGACCTGATCGACCGGCCGGGGGAAACGGTCTACGTCTGTGAGGGGGAAAAGGCGGCCGACGCGGCGGCGGGGTTGGGGCTACTTGCCACCACTTCTACCGGCGGCGCGAAAGCGGCGGGTAAAACCGACTGGGCTGCGCTGGCCGGGCGGGAAGTAATCATACTTCCCGACGCCGATGAGCCGGGCGAAAAGTACGCGGCCGACGTTGCGGCGATATTGGGCCGATTGACGCCCCCGGCGGCGGTGCGGATTGTCCGATTGCGCGATGCCTGGGCGGAAATACACGAAGGCGGGGACATGGCCGACGTGGTAGAAGCTGGAGAAAACGCGGCGGAAATTAAGATGAAGTTGGCGGGACTGGCGAATGCGGCCGATCCCGAAGACCCCCCACAACAGGCCGACGAATCGGACGATGAGCCTGAGAACAAAATTACACAATCGGCGTTACTGGTTGGGCTGGCAAAAGACATCGAATTGTTTCACGATGACCGCGCGGCATACGCCACTATCCCTGTCGGCGGCGAGCCGTTGGGCGGCGGGATAATGTCTACGGAAAGATCGCCGATCCACCACGAAACGCACCCAATAAAATCGAATGGTTTTCGTGAATGGCTTGCCCGAAAATTCTACAAAATGTACTCAAAAGTGCCCGGCGGGCAGGCGATGCAAGATGCGCTGGGGGTTTTGATCGGCAAGGCGAAATTCGACGGCGCATATATTCCCGTCCATGTTCGCTTGGCATCTGTCGATGGAGCGATTTATCTCGATCTGTGCGATGAACGATGGCGCGTAGTGCGAATTGACCGTAGGGGGTGGGACGTTGTGGGTGATCCGCCGATCAAATTCATCCGAAAACGCGGGATGAGGCCGTTGCCCGAACCCCGACCGGGCGGAAGCATTAGTGACCTGCGCCCGTTAGTCAATCTTCCCGACGATCGCGCATGGTGCTTGGCGATAGCGTGGTTGGTTGGCGTGTTTCACCCTACGGGTCCGTATGCTGCGCTTTCGGTTACGGGCGAGCAAGGGAGCGGAAAATCCGGCGTTTGCCGATTGTTACGCGACTTGGTCGACTCCAACGCATCGCCGGTTCGGTCCGCCCCGAAGGATGAGCGCGACCTGATGATCGCGGCGGGCAATAGCTGGATTGTTGCCTTCGATAATTTATCCGGTATTGCGCCGTCATTAAGCGATTCGCTTTGCCGACTGGCGACGGGCGGCGGGTTCGCGACGCGGGAACTGTATAGTGATGAGGATGAGATACTTTTCGACTCAAAACGCCCGATCATGTTCAATGGGATCGAAGATTTAGCCAACCGTCCCGACCTGATGGACCGGACGTTGTGCATTCATTTACTACCCATCCCCGACAATCAGCGGCGAACGGAGGCGAAACTGCGAGCGGCGTTTGAGCCGATCCGCCCCGGCGTCCTTGGCGCGATTCTGGACGCGGTTGCATCGGCGCTGGCTAATGCGGACGGGGTTGAGTTGCTGAACGCGCCTCGCATGGCCGATTTTGCAACGTGGGTTGTCGCGGCCGAACCGGCGCTGCCTTGGGAGCCTGGAACATTTGAGGCCGTATATGCGGAAAATCGAGGACAGACCGTAATCGACGCGATTGAGGCATCGCCGGTTGGGCCGCCGGTGAATCGATTGATGGATCAATGTCCGAATGGATGGAGCGGTACACTTGGCGAGCTTTTGGCGCGGCTGGGCGATGATGACTTTTCTTCGGTTGTTGACCGCCAGCGGCGGGACTGGCCGCGAACCCCGCAAGGGTTAAGCGCGGCATTAAGGCGGATTGCCCCCGCGCTTCGCAAGCAAAAAATCAACATCCGGCAGGGGAACCGGGTGGGACACGACCGCCAGCGAATTACGGTTTTAGAGTGGGTGAGGGAAACATCGTCCGCATCGGCCGCATCGTCCGCAAACGCCGATTCTGAACCAAAAACAGGGTTTGGTGCGGACGATCTATTGTCCTCTGCCGATGGTACATCGTCCGCAAACGTCCGCATGTTGTCCGCCAAAAACCGCATTGGCGACTCAAAAACACGGGTTGCGGACAATGCGGACAATGCGGACGATCATTCTCCATCCGGTCCTAAACCGCTGTCGAATGGTGACAATTCATCCGGCGACTGGGGGGAATTGTGATAGCCCCGCCCCCCGAAAACGCTGCGGACCTGCTGGCGGAACTAGCCGAACTGGGCATCCGTATCGAGGCCCACGGGGACCGGTTGCGATTCAACCCCATCGACAAGGCGACGGCGGAATTGGCCGGGCGGATGAAGTTGCTCAAGCCCGAACTGCTGGTGATTCTGGCCAAGCGGGATGAGTTGAATCAGCGGATAGCCGATCAACTGGACGCGCTCATCCCCTATCGAACGCCGGACGGCCGACGTGGGCTGGTGAACCCGAAATACCGCAACGAACTGGATCGACTGGGACTTCTATGAAAAAAAGTGGCACACAATCGAACGCTGGTGCGTCGTTCGCGCGACGGATGACCCAAACCATTGCCAGCATGGCACAACGCGACAGAATTGATTCTGGGTGGCTTGGCGACGATTCAGGCGATTTTGGAGGCTCGATATGACCCTGATGGCGATATGGTACATGGGCCGGGCGGCTGTCTGCTGGTTGCGGAACCTTGGGCGGCGAACTGGCGGATAAAAAATAAACTTGACTGATGGCAAGTCGATGCGTATGATGCCCGGTATGTCTGAAATTCTAAACAGGTTGAAGCAGGCGATACGGGATGGGGACAAGAGCCGCTATCGGTTGTCAAAGGAAACCGGGGTTGAGGAAAGCGCCCTATCCCGCCTGATGAGCGGTGAACGGGGATTGAGCATCGAGGCGGCGGAAAAAGTGGCCGTCGCCTTGGGGCTGGAAATCATCATCCGGCCGGTGAAACACAAAGCAAAAGGATAGGTGAATCATGGCAAGCATCATCAATGATCCAAACGGACGGCGGCGGATACTTTTTGTGGCATCAGATGGGAGCCGCAAGGCGGTGCGGCTGGGCAAGGCCAGCATCCGTGACGCCGAACAAGTCTGCCGTCACGTTGAGGCGCTGGCGGCCGCGACGATCAACGGACAACCGACGGCCCGTGAAACATCCGTATGGGTGGCGGGCATCGGCAACCAGTTGCATGACCGGCTGGCACGGGTGGGGCTGGTGGAGGCGCGGGAAGATGCCGGGGCGATGAAGCTGGGAGCATTCATCGACGGTTACATTGCCCAGCGGTTGGACCTGAAACCCAACACGATGGTACTGGTGAGGCAAGCCCGCATTTGGTTGCTACGGTACTTGGGTGAAGATCAAAGAATGGACAAGGTGACAACGGCCGACGCCGACGCCTACAAAGCCCATATGATTGAATCGGGGCTGGCCAAAGCAACGATTGCAAAACGCTGCCGATATGCCCGGCATTTCTTCACGGTGGCCCAGCGGCGCGGGCTGGTGAAGGCAAACCCCTTTGACCATATCAAAGACGCGGTGAAGGGAGACCCGGCCCGGCGATGCTTTGTCCCCGGCGAAACAATTGCCAGCATCATGGAGGTTGCCCCTGATCCACAATGGAAGCTGCTGATTGCCTTGGCGCGGTGGGGTGGGTTACGAATACCATCGGAGGCGTTGGCGTTGACGTGGCGGGATGTTGATTTTGAGGGTAAGCGTTTCATTGTGCGGGCAAGCAAAACCGAACACCATGAAGATGGTGGCATCCGCATTGTGCCGATGTTCCCTGAACTGGCCCCCCTGTTCCAAGCGGTGTTCGATGAGGCCCCCGAAGGGGCAACGCATGTCATTTCCCGATACCGTGAACCATCGGCGAATCTGCGAACGCAATTCCAGCGGTACATCGAAAAGGCCGGGGTGAAGCCGTGGCCGAAGCTATGGCAGAATCTAAGGGCAACGCGGGCAACGGAACTGGCGGACCTTTACCCTTCCCACGTCTGCGCGGCATGGCTGGGGCACACCGAACGGATTGCCGACGCCTTCTATCGACAGGTGACGGACGATCATTTTGCCAAGGCAACAGCTTCCCAAGAGGGGCAAAAAAAAGCGGCGCAAAATCCGGCGCAGTTAATGCACGAAATGCCCCGCAATGGCACGCATGGCCAAAACCTGAAAATCTCAAAACCCGCGATTTTCGGGGAATTTCAAGGGATTGCGAGGGATATCGAATACCCTAACAAAACCCTGATGGGCGGTACAGGGCTCGAACCTGTGACCCCCAGCGTGTCATGCTGGTGCGCTAGCCAACTGCGCCAACCGCCCGTGTTTTTTGCATGTTATCACTGTCGGCCACACCCATCAAGTCAGTGGGCGGCAATGAATACCCAACAGCGTCCGTAACACTGGTTTTACCGTGTGATCCTGAACATTGCGGGTTGGCGTTTACGTTCAATCCGGCGGCGGTCCCGTAGACGGACGCCGACAGAGATTGACGCTCAAAGCCGCACAACTGCTGCGCCATTTGCTGTATGTCCTTTGGGGCGTAAATCGGGCCTTGCGTGCCGGTAGCCAGTATGGCCGCCGATGTGGTTTGCGGCCCATCGTTGGTCACCGGAGTTCTCAGGCAGAGCCTAAAATTCCCAACCAAAGATCATTCGGACGAGGTAATCGGCATCATCCTCGTTGTCGGTGAGCTGGACGGTCGGCGTGACCGTCACCCACCAAGGGCCTTTGCTGCGATAGCTGATGACCGGGCCGAGATAGACGGTGGTGTTGACGTGGTGGTCCCAGTCTTCAAATTCCCATTCCGCCTTCAGTTCGCCGCCAAGGATCAACTGCGGGGAAAATGAATAGGCGACGCCGACGCTTTGGCCAAGAACCCCTTCAACTTCGTTGTTCGAGGCGCCCCTTTCGATTTCGGTTTCGAGGATGGCGTTGTAAAGAAAGGTCCAGTTCCCGATATCCTTTTGCAGCAACAGTTTTTGCTCAAATTCAAAAAAGTCCGGCCCGAAAAGAAATTCTGCGTAAATGCCGGCCCCGATGACATCGGTCACGGGATTGGACAGATACAAAATGCCTTCGCCACCCGAAGAATCATACTTGGTTCCAGTGAAGCTGCTGGAATCCTGGTATCGCCAGTTGGCGGCGTAGATCGAGATGTCGAAATTGTCCGCGACGCCAAATTCGATTTCGTGACGGAAATCAAACCGGTTGTAGCTGGGGTTTTCATCCGTGTGGTGACGCCAGGTGACGTACTGTTCGTACTCAAAATTCCCCTTGCCGATGGAATAAACATCGTTGGAAAGGGTGAATGGCCGGGGGTCGGCGGCGACGAAGGGAGAAATTGAAACCACGGCCGCCAAAACGGCCAAACCACGAATCAAAACTTGCTTCATTTTATCCTTGTGATTGAGACTCCATCTCAAAATATAGCAAGCTCAAGCAATGTCAAGAGATCATCATTTTTAATTTATATTGAAAAATCAGGCGTGAACGTGGTGGGTCGGGTTTTGGCGAGCTTTTGCCACATTCTTGTTGGCCACAGTCTCTGTCCCAAATCGGCCAAAGATGGCCCACAGGATCGCTCCCCCGATCATCAGCAGCAGCCCCAGCACCATGCTCAGGCTCAGCGGCCCAAGTACGGGGGGTTCGACGCGGAGCATTTCGAGCAGGAATCTTGTCAATCCCTCGACCATCATCATCAGGGCAAAAACCCGGCCGGAGGCGGGTCCAAGGGAGAAATAGGCGACCAGCGTGGCCGCGATCAGCCATGCGGTGACCGTGCTGTAAAGCTGCGAAGGGAGGACCGACAGCGAATGCTGTTCATTGGCCAGGATCAGGTCCGAGCCGGATAGTTGCTGTTTGGGGATCAGATCGGCGTGTCGGCCGTCGGTTTGGATCAGTTCGGGTGGGGGTTGAATCTTGCCTTCACGCCACTGGTCTTCGTAGGCGATGCTGCGATAGGGGAATTCAACCGCGCCGACGGCCGCGACGTTGCTTTCGGCCCCGTAGCAACAACCATTTAAGAAGCACCCGATCCGGCCAAAACCCAGCCCCACCATCAAGCAGGGTGCGATGATGTCCATCCCCAGCCGCATGGGGATTTTTTTGACCTTTGCATAAAGCAGCAACACCGGAAACGCCAACAGAAACCCGCCATAATAGGTCAGCCCGCCGGAGCTGATGTTGATCGCGTTCCAGAAATTCTGGCCGAACGACAAATCAGAACGGGTGTAATCGGGCAGGTTTTCCAGCACATGAGACAACCGCGACCCGATCACGCCAACGATCAGCGCCAGCAGCCCCGCGTTGACGAACAACTCCGGGTCGATCCCCTTGCGGCGGGACAGATATTTGGCCAGTTGCACCGCCACCAGAAACCCGATCACCAGCATCAAACCATATCCGTAGATCGGAAAATCGCGGCCAAACAGGTGCAATCGGTAAATTTCCTGCCACATGATGACTCGTGAAAAGTAAAGTCAGCCGATTCAATCCAGCCGCGATGGGGCGTCGATGCGCTCCAGCACGCGGTTTTTGCCATCCGCGATGATGACCCGCGCCACATGGTCCTTGGCCTCGGCGGACGCGGTGTAATAGGCGAACCCCATGACGATCACGCGGTGGCCCACCTGCGACAATCGGGCGGCCGCCCCGTTGATGCCGATGATGCCGCTGCCTGATTTGCCCGGCAATACATACGTCTCAAATCGGTTGCCGTTCTCGCAGTCGGCCACGATGACCGCCTCATTGGGCAATAGACCCGTCGCCTCCAGCAGATCGCGGTCGATGGTGATGCTTCCATGATAGTCCACTTCCGTCTGGGTCACGGTCGCACGGTGAATTTTTGCTTTAAGCAGTTTCAGTAACATCGGACGGGTTATTGTAGCGCTCCGGCGGACGGATGAATAGTCCTCGGCCAAAATCACCGATTTTCCCACAATGTCTTTCAATCAGGCGCTGCTGTGGGCTTGGCGCTGTTGGATCAGTTTGGCGACCAGCGCCGTCCATCCCGTTTGATGGCTGGCGCCCAGCCCCTCGCCGCTGTCACCATGAAAATATTCGTAAAACAGCGGATAATCGCAAAAGTTCGGGTCGGTCTGGAGTCTCTGATTGTCTCCAAAGACCGGCCTTCCCGATGGCGTTGAGCGTTGGAAAATCGACGTCAAACGCCGCGACAGATCGGCGGCAACTTCCCACAATGTGAGCAGTTTCCCCGAACCGGTGGGGCACTCGGCCTTGAAGGAATCCCCATAATAATAGTCAAATTTCTGCAACGATTCGATGATCAGATAGTTCAACGGAAACCAGACCGGCCCGCGCCAGTTGGAATTGCCGCCGAACATTGTCGTGGTCGATTCGGCCGGCTCATACGAGATGGAATGAAGCTGACCGTCGAGCTTCAATTGGAAAGGGTGGTCCAGATGGTGTTTGGAGAGGGACCGCAAACCATATGGAGAGAGAAATTCCTTCTCATCGAGCGCCCGCGTGAGAATTTTGCACAGCCGGTCGCGGTTGACGACCGAAAAAAGTCGGCGTTTGCCCGCGCCGGTCTCCACAACCGATGCGGCACTTCGGCAGATGTCCGGCCGGTTGTCCAAGAACCATTCCAGCCTCATCGCAAAATCGGGCAGCTTGTTCAAAAGCGCCTCATCCAGCGTTTCAACCGCCAGCAGTGGGATCAAACCCACCACCGACCGCACGCGCAGCGGCGTGTGCGATCCATCCGCGTGGCGCAGCAGGTCATAATAAAATCCATCGACATCATCCCAGAGATCGGCCACATCATCCCCGCGCACCGACGAGTGATTGTTCATCGCGTTGGCGATGTAAAAAAAATGTTCCAGAAACTTGGTGGCGACATCCTCATAGATCGGATTTTCCCCCGCCAGTTCCAATGAAATGGCGAGCATGTTGAGGCAATACATCGCCATCCAACTCGTTCCATCGCACTGGTCGAGATAGGCGCCGTTGGGGAGGGGAATGTTCCGGTCAAACAGGCCGATGTTGTCCAGACCCAGAAAGCCACCTTGAAACAGATTGCGACCATCGCGGTCTTTGCGGTTCACCCACCAGGTGAAATTGATGAGCAGCTTATGAAAAATGCGTTCCAGAAACGGGATATCCCCCCGGCCGCGGTGTTTCCGCTCGATGCGATAGACCCGCAACGCCGCCCACGCATGGACCGGCGGATTGGCATCTCCAAACGCCCACTCATACGCCGGCACCTGCCCGCTGGGGTGCATGTACCATTCCCGCAGCAACTTGATGAGCTGCTGTTTGGCAAACTCGCAATCGACCATCGCCAGTGGGATGCAATGAAACGCCAGGTCCCATGATGCGTACCAGGGATATTCCCACTTGTCCGGCATCGAGAGGATGTCCATGTTGTTCAGGTGACGCCAGTCAATGTTGCGACCCCGCCACCGCTCATCCGGCGGCGCGGGCTGTGCGGCATCCCCCTGCAGCCATTTTTCAACATCAAAGTGGTAAAACTGCTTGTTCCAAAGCAATCCCGCAAATGCCTGGCGTTGAATGTTGCAAAGATCATCACCCATCCCCGGCCGGTCGATGTCGCGATAAAACGCATCCGCCTCACTTTTTCTCGCCTTGAACACATCCTCAAATTCCTTGCCAAGCAGATTTGAGGTTGGCAACTGGTTCATCAGCCGCAGACAAATTGTCCTGGTCTGGCCGGCGGCGATCGTCAATTCATAATCCGCCGCCACTTTTGTGCCGATCAATTGAGGGTTTACCGCCTGTTGATCACCCTTCACGATGTAGTCGTTGATCCCATCTTTGGCGTAAGCCGGCTGGTCGATTTTGGCATCGGGATAGAGCCTTTTGAAGTTGGTTTCGTTTTCGGTGAATAGCAGCCGCGGGTTGTCTTGTGCCCGCATCAACAACCACCGTTTGCCCAGTTGCGCATGATCCGCCCGCAGGATGATCTGCCCCGCGACATCGGTCATTCGCGACAGGTTGGGTTTGGTGGTCTGCCCATCCCATGACCAGATGTTGCGAAACCAGATCGTCGGCAGCAGGTGCAATGCCGCCGATTCCGGCCCATGATTGGTGGCGGAGATGCGGATCAGAACATCTTCCGGGCCGGCCTTGGCATACTCAACGTAAACATCAAAGTATCGATTCTCATCAAATACCCACGTGTCGAGTAGTTCATACTCCGGTTCGTCGCGTGTCCGCCGGGCATTTTCAGTGACCAGTTTCTCATACGGGAAGGGGGCTTGCGGATATTTGTACAGCGCCTTCATATACGAATGCGTCGGCGTGGAATCGAGATAATAATACAGCTCCTTCACATCCTCGCCGTGGTTTCCCTCCGGGCCGGACAAGCCAAAAAGCCTCTCCTTGATGATCGGGTCGCGCCCATTCCATAAAGCCAGCGCAAAACACAAAAACTGCCGGTCATCACTGATCCCCAGCAATCCATCCTCGTTCCAGCGATACGCCTTCGATCGCGCCCAATCATGCGGAAAATAGGCCCACGCCGAACCATCGGCACTGTAATCCTCGCGCACCGTCCCCCATGCCCGATCGCTCAGGTATGGCCCCCATTTCTTCCAAGGATGCAGATGACGTTCGCACTCCTCGATTCGCTGTTGTTCAACAGTCATAACAGTTTCCGCTTGCACCTCGACGGAATTTGCCCGATCAATATTTGGTGACCTGTCGAACCAGTCCACCATCGATGGTATAGGTGCTGCCGGTCACATATTGTGCCTCATCGGATGCCAGAAACGCCGCCACGGCCGCCACTTCATCCGGTTGTCCGAACCGCCCCCACGGAATCTCCTCAATCGCCTGCTCTTTGGCGTTTGGATCATCCAATACCGCCCGATTGATCGGCGTCGCGATCGCGCCCGGTGCGATGTTGTTGACGTTGATTCGATATGGCGCCAATTCTATCGCAAGATTCCGCATCATCATCCGCACCGCCCCTTTGCTGGCACAATATGATGTATACCCCGAAAATGGAATATCCTCATGGACCGAGGAGATGTTGATGATTTTGCCGCCACCTCCCTGTTTCACCATCTGGCTCGCGGCCGACTGACTGACATAAAAGACGCCGGATACATTGACGCCCATCACCCGGTCCCATTCCTCATCGGTCGCTTCCAGAAACGGCTTTTTAATCTCGATGCCGGCGTTGTTCACCGCGATATCCAGTCGGCCAAACCGCTCGACAATCTGGCTCATCATCCGCTGGACATTCGTCCGTTTGCTCACATCCCCGATCAAGGCGATGCTGTCATGTCCCAAATCACGGGCCATGGCCTGTGCCTGCTGGTCGTCTTTTGGGGAATGATAGTTGATCACCACCCGCGCCCCCTCGGCCGCAAATCGCGTGGCGATGCCTTTGCCGATGCCGCTGTTGGCGCCGGTCACCAACGCCACCTTGTCCTGTAACTTCATAAGTCAAACTCCAATTCACCCTCTCCTAATTAAAAGGGTCTTGGCAAACTAACGCGCCCCGGCCTCATCTGACGAGGGCAAAATCTTGTAAGTCTTGATCCATCCACATCCTAAGCGATGCCAAAACCGCTAAAATCAGAACATGGCAGAAAAAAATATTGACATATCAAAGGAAATGGAATATATTTCTGCCATATGCTGCACGAAACAGCAGTTGGCGACCTCAAGCAGAATCGGGCACGGGAAGTGGTCCTGCGCCGGATACGCAGCGGGGATTACCGTCCCGGCCAGCGGCTGCCTTCGGAGCGGGAATTGGCGCAAGACCTTGCCATGAGCCATCTTGCGGTTCGCCGAGGGTTGCAGGAACTGGTCGATGCGGGGCTGATCGTTCGCCAGCCCAGGGTGGGGACATTTGTGCAAAAAACCCGCCCGGTGGAGCTGTCCAACCGGTTGGGGATCGTGGTCCCCTCCTACATGAACCAGGCACACCCGTTTTTGTCGGTGTTGCTCAATGGTGTGCTTTCCCGGCTCGATCAGCGCGACAGCGCGATTTCCATCTTCAGCTACACCGAAAATGACCATTTCTGGGCGCAGGCCGGCGAGCCGATGGCCGCCCGCGGCATCCAGGGTGCGATCATTTACACCGGCTATGTCATCCCCGAAGCGGAATTGAGAAAGCTCGAACAATCGGGAATCAAGGCCGTACTATTAAAGATGGTCGGCGGGGGGAGCCATAGCGGCGTCTCCACCATCACCATTGATTTTCAGGCCGCCATGCGAGATTCCCTGCAAAGGCTTATTGATCTTGGGCATCGCCGCATCGCATGGATGTGCTACACCGAATCCGCGTTTGAAAGTTATGAGGCGGATCTGCTGGCCGAGTTCGCCCGTCAACACAACCTCGGCCCGGCCGATGAGATGATCCATCGGTTGAATTGCGAACCGAGCGATTTTCACGGCTGGGATGAAATCCTCAGCGGCGACAACCGCCCGACCGCGATGGTTCTGCAGGATGAATTCATGGCCCACGAGGCGTTTCACGCCTGCCGGCGATTGGGGCTGGAGGTTCCCGATGACCTGTCGTTGGTGTCATTGGCCGATTCATTGCCCCGTTCGCATCCGGTGCCATTGAGCGCCCCGGACACGATCACCACATGGACCGATGCCATCCGCCGGGCCACCGAACATCTGGTTTATCTGTTGCAAAGCGGCAAGGACCGCGTGTTGGACATGACATTTCACTCGGCCATTCACTGGAAGGCTTCAACCGGCAAGTCCAGGACACTTGCCACGGTCGAATAGACGACCAACAGAGAGGATGTATTTATGCGATCAGATCGTCATCCCAAATATCGTGACAGCGGGTTTACCCTCGTGGAACTGCTGGTCGTCATAGGAATCATAGCCCTTTTGATCTCGATCCTGATGCCATCGTTGAACAAGGCCCGACGGGCGGCGATCACGGTGCAATGTGCCAGCAATCTTCGTCAGCATGGGTTGGCCTATGCGATGTACGCCAATGAAAACAAGGGGAGCCTGCCCAACTATGCCGACAATGGTGACCCCAATGTCCCGCTGGATTGGCAGACCAACCGGCTCTACACGCAGATCATGGCCAAATATGCCGGCATACCGGAAACGTATGACACACGGGCCGGCGGGTCGCGTGAATTTGGCGTTAATTTTTTGGGTTGCCCCGCCAGCGGCGAACCCAGCTACGAATACATCGCTTTTGGAGTCAACTACGGCATCATCATCAAATATGCCGCTCCTTATGACAAAGGCTCATTGAAGCTGGCGAAAATTCCGCAGAACTGGTTCTTGTCGGCCGACTCATCCGGACAGGCGATCTATTCACCCCTAATCTGGACCTTCAATCCGGGCGGGGTGGATACGGATCAAGATGGCAAGTTGGACACTTTCTCCTCATTCGCCACTTATTCCTGGCAGAAATACAACTACGCCCGCCCCTATCGCCACAACGGTAGCGGCAATTTCCTCTTTCCCGACGGTCATGTGGAACTGCGCACCAAAGCCCAATGGGAAGACAACGAAGGTGGCATCTGGGGCGAGGTTAATTAACTAACGTCCGCGACGGCCGGATGGATCGTCGCGGCCAAGGTGACAGATGTCGAACAAATCAACAACCCTTCGTGGCAAACGGTGCAAGCGCCAATGTGGTTCGCTTGCCGTTGGTCCGAAGGATGCAAAGTTTTCATCATCACGTTGATGATGAAGGTTCATTTCATAGGAGGTTCTTATGAATCGGTTGAGTCATAATTTGTTGTCCGGAGCATTCGCCCTGACCCTGCTGGGCGGCACCGGCATTGCATCGGCGACGGTTTGGGATTTTCAGTCCGATACGGTTGGCAGCGCGCCGACCAATGGGGTGCTCTACTCGGATATCCAGCCCAGCACTCAGGTTGAAGTGGTGAACTCCTCCTCCGCTCACGCCGATCCGTTCGGCGGATCGGGAAATCAATCCCTCTGGATGGAAGACTCCGGCCAAAGCAACTCCACGTTGACTTTCAACCTTGGCGGCCCCGGAGTGACCCAGGGAACATTGTCGGCCAAAATCTATGTGGTTGATGATCCGAGCAATACCTACCAGTACATTGACCTCAACGGCGGCGTTGGGAACGCCAACACCGGCGTGGGCGATATCGGCCCATGGATTCAATATGATCCTCAGGTTTTCGGCTTCCGCGCCATCACCTCCAGCGGCTTGAAGTATTTTACCAATACGGTGCCACACAATTCAGTGATCGATCTGGTCATCCAATTCGATGCGACCACCGATACCTTCACCGGAACGATCAACGGCAATCCACTGACGGATGGAACCAATACGACGTTCGACTTCTTCAATTCCTTGTCGGATCTGAGCAGCGTGCGCATCGTGCATGCTTCCAGCGTGCAGACGGATCCATCACAGTCGACGACCTTCTATGACAACGTCACCCTCGCGCCTGTTCCAGAGCCTTCTGGTATGATGATCCTCGGCTTAGGCTCGCTGGCGTTGATCCGCCGCAAGCGCCGGGCCTGAATCGGGTCCATCATGCGTTGAGATTTGCATGGGATATGGCGGCTTGATTTCGATTGGCATGGTCGTCGCGCTCATCTGGGGCGCGACGGCCATCGCCAAGGATGCGCCAACCCTCTACACCCCCGACCGCGTCCAAAACGCCCGTTACAACGTCGAGCATTTCGACTGGGCCAAACGGACTTTTGAACAGCTTCGTTCCAGTGATGGCAAATCCCATTACTACATCGGCCCGGTCTATGGCCCGGCCGACCGGTTGCTGGACAAGTCCGATGATTTCGTCTGGATGCTCATGCCCACGACGAAAATCGCCCGCCATGTGCCGGTGAAATTCAAGGCCTCCTGCCCAATTCATGGTGAGGAACTCAAACGACTCGACCCCTATTGCGGCTACAACATCGACCCGCTCAATCACCCCTACAAGGTTCAGTGCAAAGTGGGGGGCGAATGGTGGCCCACCAATGATTACGCCGCCGGCGATATGACCAGCGGCGATTATCCCGATGATGGCAACGGCGCCCATCGCGATGGGAAGACCTACTATTTCCTCCGCGATTACACCCACATGGTCTACGCGGCCGTGGTGGTCCCATCGCTCAAGTCCCTGTCGCAGGCATGGCTCATCAGCGGCGACAAGCGATATGCCCGCAAAGGGTGCATCCTGCTGGCCAAGGTCGCGTTTGAATATCCCAATCAGCGCGACCGCAAAGACCGCCTTTTTTATGCCGATCAACCCAATGGCCGCGACCCGGATTATCCCGGCAAAGTGGGTGGAATGGTCACCGACCTGATCTGGGAAACCTTCTGCCTCGAAACGTTGGCCGATGCGTACGATGGGCTTTACAACGCCATGGATGATCCAGAATTGATCGCCTATCTCAAAGGCAAGGGAATGCCCATCAATTCCGGCGACGACCTGCGCCATTACATCGAAAATTACATCCTGCGCTCCGGCATCGAGGGGTTGTTGACCGGTTACATTCAGGGCAATCCAGGCCACCACCAAGCCGCCGCCGCGGCCGTGGCGTTGGTGCTGGATGATTACGACCAGCGTCCCGACAACCCCTTCAACAGCACGGCCGCCGTCGATTACATCCGCCGATACAACCACGCCGGCGTGGTTCACGACTCGGACATCATGGTCAATGGCCTCGAGCGCGACGGCGGGGGGGAGGAAAGCCCCGGCTATTGCCCCATCAAACTCGATTTCACCCGTGTGGACGACCTGCTGGAGATGATCCGCACCCGTCAGCCCAAACGCTTTCCGGTTGACCAATACCCCCCGATTTTCAGAGGCCCCAAGGCACCAAGACTCTTTGACTTTTTTCTTGACCTGACCATCGACGGTTATTTCATCCCCTCCATCGGCGACGCCGGCGGTATCGAGAAGCCCAAACGATACGCTCCCCAGCGATGGTCTTATGTCCCCTCCGAAAATTATCTCTGGGCCTTCGCCAAATATGGCAATCCGCGCTTCGCCGCCGCCTGTCTGGATTTGCGCACCGGCAAGCCGGCCGAAGGGAAACTCTTTGATCCCTACCCCATCGACCAGATTAAAGCCGCCGCCGCCCGCCCGGATGCCAAAATCGAATGGAAAACACGCATCTTGGATGGATATGGTGTGGCGATCCTCGATAGCGGCGAAGGTGAAAACCGCCGGGCCTTGACGCTCAATTACACCAATTTTCTAGGCCACCGTCAGTGTGACCCGCTGATGATCGAAATTTTCGCCCGCGGCCTGAACGTGCTGCCGGATTTGGGATATCCCGCCAGTTGGCAATATTTCCATCAATGGGATGGCAATTCGCTGGCGCACAACACCGTGACGGTGGATGAAACCCAGCCGACGATGCAACCCAACGCCGGATGGTTGAGGCTCTTCGCCAGTAAAAATGGCGTGCATGTCGCGGCCGCGTCACAAAATCCATATTCGCGTGACCGCGCCCAACTGGGCAAGCCGGATGCCAAGCCCAACGACCTGTATGAACGCATGGTCGTGATGGTGGATGTGGATGAAACCCGCTTTTATTTCGTCGATCTGTTCGCCGTCAATGGGGGCCAACAGCACGACCAAAGCTGGCACGGCATGATCGCCCCCATGAACGATCCGCAACTGATCTGGACACCACCCGCCCCCGGCACGCTGGCGGGCAAGCAGATCAAGCCGTTCGCCACATGGACCGACCAGTGGGGCCGACAGCGCGATGATTTCCCCTCGTATGTCAGTCAGGTCCGCACCGCCACGCTCGATGCGCCGGCCGAGTGGACCTGGAACAGCGGCCTGAGCGACGGCGCGGATGCCCTGAAATTGCACATCATCCCCGTTGATGGCCCGCTTCAATTGCTTCGCGGCGTTGGTCGATCCCCCAACCGCCCATCCGACTGGTCGCTGGATTACATGCTGGTGCGCCACAATGTCACCGATGGCGCCGCCACCCGGTTTCTGTCGGTGCTGGATGCGTATCAGAACGATCATCCAACCGTCAAAAGCGTCCATCTGGAATCCGCCAATCCGCTGGTGTTGAAAGTCGAACTGGAAGATGGCACGGACACCATCCACCTGCAATTGCCCCCATCCAACGGCATCGCTCCCGCGGCACAGGCCGTCGGCGCCCGCGTTGTTTCGCAGCGTGCCGGCAAGGTGGTGCGCGATGTTCAGGTGGGGCAGTGGACCACCCGGATGCGGGGGGGCGTCCCCTTCGCCTATGGCCGCATTCTCGCGGTTGATTATGAGAAAAATCGCATCGCCATCGCCACCGTCAGGCGTGAAAAGCCCGAACTGTACGCGGCCGGCACGCCGATCCGCATCTACAACCAGGGGCGGTCGGCGATGTACAAAATCGTCTCGGCCGAAGTGGAAAATGGGAGAATGTGGCTGACCTTGGATGCCACCGCGTTGCTGGCCGAGGGGAAGGTGGTCTCCACCGCCGATGGGGGGATCATCCAACTTGATTCGTTTTTGTCATTTGCCGATGGGGCCGATGCCTATAATCGATACGCCGGCGCCTGGCTTGGCTTGCAGGATGGCCCAACCAAAGCGCAATTGCCGGTGCGCGGCGCGGTCCGCACCGAAGAAGGAACCACCCTTTACCTGCGCGATCCACTGCCCGCCAAAAAGTTGACCGACTATCTCAACCAGCCGATTCGACTCTGGCAGTTCGCCCCCGGCGACAGCCTCGAAATCGCGCGTGTCATCAACGCCGTCCCATGACTTTCGCACCACCGAGAGGAATTATGCTTCGATCCATCATCGGATTTTTTGTCGTTGCGCTCTTGAGCGTCGGTTGCTATGCCGATCAGAATGCCGCTCCATTGCACATCGCCGAATCCGGCCGCCCCTTGTACACCATCGTGGTCGCACCCGATTCATCGGCCGTCGAAATCAACGCCGCCAAATCGTTGCAATTGATGCTTTGGAAAATCACCGGATCGCGGTTTGAGCTTAAAACGGTTGATCATCCCGATCTTTCCCATCCGCTCATCGCCGTCGGCCCAACGATGGCCCGGCAGATCGACCCGAATCTGGACCTGAGCCTCAAATCACTCGGCCAGGAGGGGATCATCCTCCGCACATCCGGCGATCATCTGATCCTCAGCGGGGCGGCCGGTGCCTCGCGTGGAACAATCTACGCCGTCTATACCCTGCTACAACAGATCGGCTGCCGATGGTGGTCGCCAACCGAGTCGCGCATCCCCAGAATCACAGACCTGTCCATAGATCGCATGGATGTGCGTTACATCCCACCGTTGGAATATCGCGAGGTGTATGAATTTTCCGCCTTTGATCCCAACTGGTCGGTGCAAAATCGCATCAACGGCAACAATTCCAAAATTCCCCCCGACTTCGGCGGCCACATCACCTACGCCGGCGAATCCTTCGTCCATACGTTTGAACATCTTGTCCCCCCGGAGAAATATTTTCCCGAGCATCCCGAATGGTTTTCAGAGGTCAACGGCAAGCGGATCGGCCCACCCAGTCCATCCCAGTTGTGTCTGACCAACCCCCAACTGCTCGAATTCGTCAAACAGCGGGTGCGCGAAATCGCCGCCAAAGTTCCCCCCGACACCGATGCGATCATTTCGGTCTCGCAAAACGACAATTCCAACCCCTGCCAATGCGCCAACTGTCTCAAGCTCGAACAATACGAAGGGAGCCACTCCGGCCCGCTGATTCATTTCGTCAACGCCATCGCCGATGACATCCGCACCGATTATCCCCGCATCGTCATCGACACGCTCGCCTATCATTACACCCAAAAGCCCCCCGCGCATGTCCGTCCGCGCGACAACGTGATCATCCGCCTCTGCGACATCGAATGTTCCTTCGCCCAGCCTCTGACCGACCCGATCAACTCATCCTTCGCCACCGATGCCCACAACTGGTCCCTCATCTGCAATCGCCTGTATGTCTGGGATTACATTGTCAATTTCGCCCATTATGTCCAGCCCTTCCCCAACCTGTATGTCCTTGGCCCCAACGTGCAATTTTTCGTCAATAACGGCGTCAAGGGGATCTTCGAGCAGGGCAATTACCACTCTTACGGCGGAGATTTCGCGATTCTTCGCCAATGGGTGTTGGCGCAATTGCTATGGGATCCCTCTCTGGATGGCCGCCAATTGATCTCCCAGTTTCTCGATGAGTATTACGGGAATGCCTCCCATCCCATCGCACAATACATCGACCTGCGCCACGCCGCCGCCAAAACCATCTTTGTCGGCATCTCCGACCCCTCCGACTCCCCCTGGCTCACCCCGCAACTGTTGAATCAATCATTTAACCTGCTGGAAAAGGCGAAGTCCCTTGTCGCCGACAATCCCACCGTCGCCCGGCGGGTTGAGTTGCTCGAGGCTCCTGTGCTCTATGCAATCGTGCAAAGCTGGCGGCATAAACAGGTCGCCATGATGCTCAATCGCCCCTGGCCATATGAACATGACAAGGATTATTACCTCGACCAGTTGTCGCGGATTATCGCCGACGGTCACATCACCGCCCTCAGCGAAGGACGATCCGAAGGAGACCTGCAAACCTGGATCACCTCGCAGCGACACGACCCGGCCGACATTTCCCCACCCCCACAGGTTGCCAATCTCCCTCGCGCCGACTGGTACGATCTTCAGGACCGCGATTTTAACATCATCGGCAAGGGGAACGGCTGGGTCTCGGATGAATCCGACCCCAAGGCATCCGATGGCCGTGCCGCCATCATGCCCGGCAATCATCCCCAGTGGGCCATTCAGGCCAAAATGAGCGGTCAACTGGCGAGCCAGCAGCCCAATCGCCCCTGGAATATCTACGCCTCGGTCCGCGTCAAGGCCGATGCCGACCCCAGCGTCACCGCCTTCCTCGCCGGCGTCTACGATAACGCCAAAAGCGCCGCCGCCACCCCCCAAACCACCGTCAAAATCTCCCAAATCCCCGATGGTGAATATCACTGGTATAAACTCGCCTCGATCCCGATGAGCCACACCATGCTCATCTGGTTCGCCCCGCCCAACGATGACAAAATTCAACAAATCGCCGTCGACCGCATCCTCTTCATCCGCGCCGATGTTGATCCCGGCACGTTAATCTCACCTTAAATCAGAAGATTTGAGTTGCTCAATTACCCGCCGAACGGCCATTCCCAGCGTGCCACACGCCCTCCGGCCGTTTTGACCCAATCGCCACAGGGGGATGATCAATTGGGGTTGGCGGACCATCGCCCCAAGCAGCTTTCCCCACCTCGGCCGGCCCCATCCATCCACCCAATCCAGCAATCTCCCATCCAAACCCTGATCCGCCCGGTCGCTGATCGACCGAATCCCAATCAATGGTATTTCATTCCCCGCCAACCATTCGCGAACGGCCTTCCCCTCCATCTCCACCACCGATGCCCTCGTCTTTTCAAACAATTCCCGTTTCTTTTGTGCCGTCCCGACCAGTTGATCGCTGCAAATAATGCCGCCGGTCCGCTCCAAACCATCCACCACCACATCGCCGACCTTTAATGCCGGGTCCAATCCTCCCCCCAACCCCGCCAAAAGGACCCCCCGCAACCCCTGTCGGCTTAAATCTTTGGGAAAATGAACCCCCCGAATCCCAATCACCCAAATCTCCACCTCAAATCCCTCCACCCGCACCAAAACCCCCTCCCGGCACGAAATTCTCCCCCGATGCCCCAGCGCCCTGGCCACCGCCCGCAATTCCGCCTCCACGGCCGTGAAAATGATGATTCTTCCCGATTCGATAATCGACCATTATACCCTATCGCGCGCCCCAACCCATGATGTAGACTGGAGTTTGGTTGGGATGAATCGGCTTTTGCTGTATCATTATCCCCTTTAGTGGCCTTTGGTTAGAGGATTGCCCCCCATGGGTGTGCCGATTTCGCAGATGTGGACGGTGGCGTCGTACGTCTTGAAGCAAAAGCTTCGCGGCCGAAAGCGTTATCCGTTGGTTTTGATGCTCGAACCGTTGTTTCGCTGCAATCTCGCTTGCGCCGGTTGTGGTAAAATCCAATATCCCGCCCATATCCTCAAAAAAAACCTTTCCCCCGAAGATTGCTTCAACGCGGTCGAGGAATGCGGCGCCCCGATGGTCAGCATTCCCGGCGGCGAACCCCTCATGCACCCGCAGATCGACCAGATCGTCGCCGGTTTGGTGGAGCGAAAAAAATATCTCTACCTCTGCACCAATGCCCTACTCCTCAAAGAGAAGCTGCACCTGTTTACCCCCAGTAAATATTTAACCTTCAGCGTCCATCTCGACGGCCAGCGTGAACACCACGACTTCTCCGTCTGCCGGGAGGGGGGTTACGACATCGCGGTCGAGGGAATCCAGGCGGCCGTGGCCCGCGGATTCCGCGTCACCACCAACACCACCCTCTTCGAGGGGGCCGATCCCGACTCTGTCCGCTCCTTTTTCGACCAGATGATGGAGATGGGGGTCGAGGGGATGATGCTCTCCCCCGGTTACAGCTACGACAAGGCCCCCGATCAGAAACATTTTCTGGGCCGCCAGCGCACCATCCGCCTTTTCGACAAAATTCTCTCCAACCGCTCCAAAAAATGGGTCTTCAACCAAAGCCCCCTCTTCCTCGAATTCCTCATGGGCAAACGCCACTACAACTGCACCCCCTGGGGAATGCCCACCTACAACCTTTTCGGGTGGCAAAAGCCCTGTTATCTCCTTCAGGATGGTTACGCCCAGTCCTTTAAGGAACTGATGGATGACACCGCCTGGGAGCGATACGGAACCGAGAGCGGCAACCCCAAATGCGCCAACTGCATGGTCCACAGCGGCTACGAAGCCTCCGCCGTCGACCACACGTTCAGCTCCCTGGGGGGCCTCTGGGCCGCCGCCAAGGCGACCCTTTTCAACCGCCACCCCAAATCCCCCGCCGATCTCTCCGATCCCCTGCCCGCCGCCGCCAAAATTGTCCCCCTCACCATCCGCGGCCACCATCCTTCGGCCGAATCGACCAATCCCGTTCAGGTTTCCCACGGCTAATAGATCATCAAGATGTCCCAACCCCCAGACAACCAACCCGCTTTACAGGGCCAAATCCCACCCTTCGCCACCGAGGCACAAATCCGCTCGGCTTTCGAGACCGCCTTCGACTACCGCGGCGATGTGACGATCACCTTGAAGGATGGCACGAGCATCGAAGGGTATCTCTTCGACCGCCACAGCGACGGCAAGACCCTCGCCGACTGTTTCGTCCGCCTTTTCCCCAAGGATCAGGACCAAAAGGTTTCAATCCCCTACAGCGACATCGCCCGCCTGCAATTCACCGGCCGGGACACCGCCGCCGGCAAGAGTTTCGAGACCTGGGTGAGGAAATATCACGAGAAAAAAGCCGCCGGCGAGAAGAACATCCGCATCGATCCCGAGAAGCTGGAGTGAGGTTGGATGGGGGGGAAAGAATGTGCCACGGCTCGATTGTCTTCGACCTTGAGGCTCGGACTCGAAGAAAGCTCGCCGAAGTCCGGAGGAGGGGATAATGCCTGAACAGGGTAAATTGGCAGTTGGTTTGTTTATGCCTTAGCAAATCATCAGGAGGCTTGTCGCGAGGTGCTGCTGGTACATAATTATGTGTACTGAGGAGTTGCCGATGATCCACAAAGCGAAGAAGCAGGGCAATGGTTCAGGAATGAGGATTACCAAGCCTGTGACCGACAATATGGAGCGGAGAAATGGCTCCAGGTTCAACTTGCCGATTGAAGTGCCGTTGCTTGGCGATCTACTGGCTCGGATCAAACCCGATATGCAGCTCGAAATTGTTGATTGGGGCAAACCCGTCGGCAAGGAGGTTTGGTAGATGCCTCTCACCATCATCGTCGGCGGTTACATTGTCGGTTATCCGCTGGGCGGGATGACGTGGCATCATCTCAATTATCTGCTGGGGTTGCAGGAGATGGGGCATGAGGTCTGGTTTCTGGAGGATTCCGGCTCCTATTCCATGCCGTATAACCCGGCGCAACAGCGCTGCGATCCCGATCCCACTTATGGGCTGGATTATCTGCGACAGACCTTTGCCCATTACGGCCTGCCATTACGATATTGCTACTATTCCCAATACTGGGACACCTATTACGGCCTGCAAAAACAGGAGCTTAACGACCTGCTGGGTCGCGCTGACTTGATGATCTGTGTCAGCGGCGTGACGCCCATTCGACCCCAGCGCCCGCGTCCACGGCGGATGATCGTGATCGATACCGATCCGGTCTTTACGCAATTGCGCATGGGGGAAAGCCGGGAGTTTCTGGATTATTATCGATCGTTCGACCAGATCGCCACCTTCGCCATGCGCATCGGACAGAAGGATTGTCCGCTACCGACACATGGCATTGATTGGATTCCCACCTGTCAGCCCATTGCCCTGCGGCATTGGCCGGTGATTGAATCCACGTCGCGCACCTTCACCACCATTGGCAAATGGGAACATGGCGGGCGGGATGTGAAGTTTAACGACAAAACATACCATTCGAGCAAAAGTCACGAATGGATGAAACTGATCGATCTCCCCTCGCGGGTTCCATGGCAGATGGAATTGGCGATGCAGGCGATGCCGGCCGAGGCGCATCAAAAATTCACGGCGCACGGTTGGTCGCTGGTTGATCCGGAGCCGGCCTCCATCTCGACGCAGGCGTTTGCGCGATACATCCAGGATTCGGCCGGAGAATTCACGGTGGCCAAGGAGATTTACGCCGGTCTCCCCAGCGGGTGGTTCAGCGACCGTGGCGTGGCATTTCTGGCCAGCGGCCGGCCGGTGGTGACGCAGGAGAGCGGGTTTGGTCGATGGTTGCCCACGGGCGAGGGGTTGATCGGATTTTCGACGCCGCACGAGGCGGCCGACGCCTTGCAACGGATCGCCGATGATTATCCCCGCCACGCCCAGGCCGCCCGGCGGATCGCCGAGATGTATTTCGATGCTCGCAAGATTTTGACGGAACTGCTGGAGCGGTCGTTGTAACTCATTGGTTGTCATTGACTTGGGAGGCTTTGCGATGGATCGTCCACTGATCGGCATCACCACGGATTCCCATGCAAAGCCCGATCATTACGAATCCAAGATGGCCTACGCCGCCGCGATTGAGGCGGCGGGGGGGCTGGCGGTGTTGTTGCCGTTTCACGCCGATTTGTCTCTGGTTTCGCAATATGCCAGCCGGTTGGATGGGGTGCTATTTACCGGCGGCGATGACTTAAATCCGCAATTGTACGGCCAATCAAAGCACACCAAGGCAGTCCGCCTCGATTCCGGCCGTGAACGCTTTGAACTGGCGCTGCTGGCCGAAGTCGAACGCCGGCGCACACCGGCCTTGGGCATTTGTCTTGGCTCGCAATTGATGAACGTCCATCGCGGCGGCAGTCTGCTCCAATTCCTGCCCGATGTTTCCCGTAATTCACAGATCGAACATCGCAAACTCAGCGAAGCCGATCCGCGCCATCCGGTTCGCATTGAGCCTGATTCGGAATTGGGTCAACTGTTGAAAAAACCGGAATTGCTCGCCAACTCCTCCCATAAACAGGCGGTAGACCGATTGGGAAAGGGATTGAAGGTGATCGCCACCGCTCCCGATGGGGTGATCGAAGGGGTGGAAGACCCTGATCTGCCGTTGTTTTTGGGTGTCCAATGGCATCCTGAACGGCTGTGTCAGGAGGAGGATCATCTGGCGATTTTCAAGTTGCTGGTTCGGCGGGCGGCCGATCGTAGGGTGGGTGGTTCCTCATGAATCGCCGGATTTTGCTCTTCATCACCGATTTGGAAATCGGCGGCACCCCTTCGGTGGTCCGCGAGTTGGCGATTCGCCTCCATCGCCCGCCGGAGGTGACGATGCGGGTGGCATGCCTGTCCCCCTGGGGGCCGGTGGCGGATCAACTCAAACAGGCGGGAATTGAAGTCACCGCTTTTGGCCTCACTCGTCCCTGGCAACTGCCCAGCGCGGTTCGGCGGCTGCGGGAGCTGATTGGCGAACAATCCATCGACACCCTGTTCAGTTTTCTGATCCATGCCAACACGGTGGCGGCGATGGCGATGCGGAAGCTGGATGGGGTGCGATTTGTCCAGTCGATCCAGACGACACAGCCTTATCCCCGCTGGCACTGGTGGTTGCAGGGGCGGATATATGGGCGGGCGCGCAAAATCGCGGTTCCTTCATTCGCGATTGCGCGGGTGGCCCAACATCGCAGCGGCATCCCGGCCGAGCGGTTTGACATCATTCCCAACGCGGTGACTGTCGATGATTTTCCCAGGGTTAAGGTCTTTGATGGGCCGGTGACACGGATTGGATTTTTGGGCCGGCTTGATCCGGTCAAACGGCTCCCTGTGGCGATCGCGGCGGCATGGTCGATTCGACAAACCCCGGCCAAATTGCTGATCTTCGGGCATGGCGAAGCACGCGCCACATTGCAATCCCATCAGGAGCGGACATTTAACGACCCATCGCTCGACTGGATCGAATGGAAGGGCGCGGTGGAAGACCCGCGACAGGCGCTGGCCCAGATGGATGTGCTGGTGTTGCCTTCGCTTGGAGAGGGGTTTGGGCTGGTGTTGATCGAAGCGATGGCCAGCGGCATCCCGGTGATTGCCAGCGCCGCCGGCGGAATACTCGATGTGATCGAACATGAGCGAACGGGATTGCTGGTTCAGCCCCGCGGTCAGGATGATCGGGCGTTCGCCGCCGCGATCTTGCGACTGTGGCGAGATCCGGAATTGCGCCGACGACTGATCGACAACGCGCTGGCCGAGGTGCGACAACGCTTCACATGGTCAACCGTCCTGCCGCAATATCGCCGGTTGTTGCGGCTGGAGGGATGAATTTTTCAGTCGTATTTTTCCGGTTCCTCCCCTTTGGGGCGGGTTTTCCAACGACGGTGGACCCAGAGATATTGGCCGGGGTCTTCGCGGACGATCTCCTCACTCGCCCTGGTGTAGCGCTGGGTGATGTATCGCAGCGGATCGTCCTGATTTTTCCAATCTTCCGGTCGGATGAGGTCCTGAACGGCGCATTGGAAACGGAACTGATTGTCGATGCGCCGGGCGTATCCCACCACGACCGGGACATCGTATTCCATCGCCAGCAGGGCGATGGATTTGTAAGTGCTCGCCTTGCGGCCGAAAAAATCGACGAAAATCCCCTTGGATCCCGCGTTCTGGTCGGCGATCAGCGCCACCGCGCCACCCTGTGCCAACACCTCGGTAACCTCGCCGGTGGCCCCTTTTTTTGCGATGATTCGTTGTCCCTTTTTCTCTCGCACCCCCAGCAGCCAGCGGTTGACGTGGGGATTGTCCAGCGGCCGGGCGATGGCGGTGGAATCAAACCCCAGCGTCGCCATGACATAACCCAGAATTTCCCAGTTGCCATAATGGCCGGTCAGCAGAATGATCCCCTGTTTTTTTTTCAGCAGCAGCGCCAGCACCTCGCGAAACGCATCCAGTTCGACATATTTCGCCCAGGTGTCGATGTGGACCATCCGGGTGGTGAACAACACCTCGACAAAGAGCATGAACAGTTGCTGCATGCTCCGCCGGGCGAGGTCTTGGCGCTCTTCTTCGCTCATATGGGGAAAGCTGCGCCGAAGGTTCGCCAGCGCCCGCTCGCGGTGTTTGCGGTCAACCGCATACATGAAATTGCCCAGCAGCTTGGCGGTGCGCAGATTCCGTTCCACGGGGAAACAGTGCAGCCCCATCGTCACCAGACGCAATCCCAGGTATTGCAGCCGGTCGATAAAATCAATCCGCTCCTTGCCCATGCGGTGCGGATTGTAGTCAGGATCGCAGCTTGATGCACCCGGACAATCGCGTTAGAAGGGGTGCATGGAACAAGCACCCGTTTTGGCGTTGGTTCGTGATCTGCTCTTCGCCTCGAAAATCACCGCGGAAGCGGGCGCGAAGGGGGTCAAGGTGAAGATCATCCGCAATCCGGCCGTATTGGCGAACGAGGCCGGCCGGTTGCTATTGGTGGATTTAAACCTTCCCGATGCCATCACGGCCGCCGTGGAGTGGAAAAACCAACACAATGGCCCGGCCATCGGATTTGTCTCTCACACCGATGTCGATGCCATCCAACAGGCCAAGTCGGCCGGCCTCGACAAAATCGTCTCCAGAGGACAATTTGTTCAGCAACTTCCCGATCTTCTGACAAACGCCCAATAGAAGCCAGGGTAAGCGCATTTGTATTTTTTTACGGCATCCATGACTCAGGCTGAGCCTCTTTATCCCCTCCCCCGGTACGCCGGGGGAGGGTAAGGGTGGGGGTTTTTATCTAATTTGTCGAAATAAATCCCCCTCCCCAGCCCTCCCCCGGAAATACCGGGGGAGGAAGAAAATACAAATGTGATTGCCCTGAGAAGCGGCCCCAATAGAAGCGGCATTGTGCAACCGCAGTGGTCGTCGTACACTACGAACTGTATCGAAAACTTAGGATTATGGAGAAAAAAGGAGTTCACCCATGCCGCTGATGACGACCAAACCCATGTTCGACCTCGCCTACGCCGGCGGATTTGCCGTCGGGGCGTTCAATGTCAACAACATGGAGATCACCCAGGGGATCATCGAAGCCTGCGCCGCCGAAAAAAGCCCGCTGATTTTGCAGATTTCCAAGGGGGCGCGCAAGTACGCCAAGATGGGCTATCTCAAGCACATCATCGACGCGGCCGTCGAGGAATACCCCGAACTCCCCATCGCCATCCACCTCGACCACGGCGACACGGTGGACCTGGTCAACACCTGCATCCGCGATGGATTCACCAGCGTCATGATCGATGGATCACACCATCCCTATGAGGAAAACGTGAAGGTGTCGGCCGATGCGGTCAAGGCCGCCCATGCCGCCGGCGTGGTTGTCGAGGCCGAACTGGGAATGCTCGGCGGCATCGAAGAGGATGTCGTCGGCCTCAGTGCCGAGGAATACGAGAAAAACGTCGAAAAGTTCCTGACCGATCCGGTTCAGTCGGCCGACTTCGCCAAGCGCACCGGCATCGACAGCCTCGCGGTCGCCATCGGAACAAGCCACGGCGCTTATAAGTTCAAGCACGAGGCCAAGTTGGCATTCAACCGCATCGAACAGATCATGAAAACCTGCCCCGGTTTGCCACTGGTCATGCACGGCAGCAGCAGCGTGCCGCAGGAATTCATCGACCTGGTGAACAAGTACGGCGGCCAGATGCCCAATGCCAAAGGCGTCCCGGAAGATCAGATTCACATGGCCGTCAGCAAATATGGCGTCTGCAAAGTCAATATTGACACGGATTTACGGCTGGCCATGACCGCCAAAATCCGCGAGGTCTTTGCCACCAAGCCCAGTGAATTTGACCCGCGCAATTATCTGGGTCCCGCCCGCGAGGCGATCATCGGCATGGTCCGCCGGAAGCTGCATGTGTTGAACAGCGCCGGCAAGGCCGAGACGATCATCAAGCATTGGGAAAAACTGGGCAAACCCCTGCCGGCGTTCTATAAAAAGTAAGACATAACCACTCAATACATTTTCTGGATTGAAATGCAGATCGATAAAAATCGCGTCGTTTCGTTCGATTACACACTGACGGATGATCAGGGCCAGATGCTCGACAGCTCTCGTGGCAAGGAGCCGCTGGTCTATCTGCATGGGGTTGGCGGGATCATCCCCGGCCTCGAAGAGGCCATGCAGGGCAAAAAAAAGGGGGAGGAATTTCAGATCAAGATCGCACCCGAAAAGGCGTATGGCCCGCGCGATGAAGCGCTGGTGCAGGCCGTGCCGCGCGAGCGGTTTCAGGGTGTGGAAAACATCCATCCCGGAATGCAGTTTCAGGCCAAAGGATCGGCCGGCCAGCGCGTGGTGACGGTGGCCAAGGTGGATGATCAGCATGTGACCGTGGATGCCAATCATCCATTGGCCGGCGTGACCTTGACGTTTGATGTCAAAATCGTGGAAGTGCGTGACGCCACCGAGGAAGAACTCTCCCACGGCCACGCGCACGCCCCCGGCGGGCATCACCACTGATCTGTCCGATCATCAAACATCAAACCTTTTCACCCGATTGCCTGGCATCCCGGTGCATCGCATCGAAGACCGAAACGATGTCGATGACCTGCGCAACGGGGTTGTGCCACTGGGCCTTGCCGGCGATGCACCTCAGGAACAGGGCGATTTCGTCGATATAGCACTGTTCGTATGAATATCCCTTCGGCGAAGGGACGGTTTCCCACTGCTTGTCCGCGACGATGTATCGACGGCTGTGATCCTGTGCAAAATCAAGCTCGATCAACCCCTGTTCGCTTGTGAACCGGGCGATGTTGCGCATGGAACGCTGCAGCAGATCAAAGTGCATTGAAACCGCCATGCCGCCGCGGGTGTCGCCGATGATGTCGCACACATCGCCGCCGGGGGTTTGCAATGTCGAGGTTTGTCGTCGCAGGCATTTCAGGGTGGCGATGCGATCTCCGGTAATTTCATACAACTGGGAGATTTCCAGGGTCATCACGGCCGTCAGTTGCGATGCCGAGTAAAATACGGACAACGGCTCGTACGGATGCCATCCGGGCACATACTGGCCCCAGTCCAACGTAAAGGCCAGCGGTTTGCCGAACGCGGGGTCTTTCAGCCACTGGCGACATTGTTTGATCAACGGATGAAATGGCTGCTGCGCGCCGCAGGCGGCCAGCAATCCCCGTTGTTGCGCCAACATCCCAAGTTTTCTGGTTTCGTCCGCGTTCAATCCCATCGGCACTTCGCAGAAGACCGATTTGCCTCCTTCCAGCAGCGTGGCGCAGATATTGGCCGCGCGTTCGCCGGAAACGCAAACCATCGCGGCGTCGGGATTCCAATTCAATCCGGATTGAATGTCATTCAATCCATCGACACCATATTTGGATCGACTCTCCTCCCGTCGGTCTTCGCGCGGATCGACAAGGCGGATGTCGCCGGCATCAATCCCGTTTGCCATCAGGCAACGGATGCGCCGTTTGCCCATTGAACCGCCGCCAATAACAAGAAATTTCATCGGTTTGTCCTCATGTTTGTCTTCGCCGGCATTCAGATGTTCCATAAATTGATGTGTTCCTTCATCAATCGTCCGGCCTCCTGGCCGTCCCGTTGTTTCAATGCCTCCAAAATTTTTCGGTGATCCTCCGCCCCGCCAAATTGCGAACCCCGCAACTGTTCCCCTTCCTTAAAAAACCGGGTCAGAAACGACATCATTTCAACCAACACCGGGTTGCCCGTGATCTGGGCCAACTTGTGATGAAACGCCATGTCGGCCAAAGCGACATCCTCATAGGATTCAGTCTGTTCCATCCGGCCGACAATCGCCCCCAGTTCGCTGATCTGCTCTGGTGTGATCATTTTGACCACCACTTGCAAAATACCTTCTTCAAGAACAATCCTCGCTTGCAACCAGTGCCGAAACTCGGTCTCCCGGCGGCTGAGGGCGAAGTTCATATGCGAAGCGATCTCCCCATAATCAAAGTCCGCGACAAACACCCCATTCCCCGGCCGAACATCCAAAATCCCCGTTGCCTGCAATGCCCTGATCGCCTCCCGCGTCACATTCCGACTCACCCCCAGCGCCCTGGTCAACTCCCGTTCCCCCGGCAACTGCACACCCGCCTCCAAACGGTTGGCCTGTATGTATTCTTTGATGCGCTCAATCACCTGCGACGTTAACTGCGAACGCTTAACCGGCTCCATTTTCAACATTACACCCTCGTTGGATGATGGTCCTACCACAGTACCATAGTATCATACCATCTTTATAATATCAAGTAAAAATTGAATGAAAACGTGTCATCCCCCAGGTCAATCGCATTTATATTATTAGCGGTATTCATAAGGCCCGCAGAGCCTCTTTATCCCCTCCCCCGGTACTCCGGGGGAGGGTTAGGGTGGGGGTTTTTCCTCGAATTCGGCGATACGGCCCCCTCCCC
>JADLBV010000125.1 GCA_020847545.1 Phycisphaerales bacterium | reverse complement strand
GTGGGAGTCCTGCGCGATGGGCGTTGGATACTGCGCCATGTGAACTGGTCCGTCCCCGCTGGAACCTGTGCGGCCGTCATTGGCCCCAATGGCTCCGGCAAAAGCACACTGGCCAGGGTGCTTTGCGGGTATCTATGGCCCACGTCCGGAGGGGTGTCGGTTTGCGGCCAAACTTTTGGCGAAACGGACTTGAACACCCTCCGCCAGTCCATCGGCCTGGTCCAGCCGGCCGGACCATACGAGGTGGATTCTCAACTGACCGCCCGCCAGGTGGTCCTGACCGGATTTTTCGGCACTCTGGGTTTGTACTCCCCCGTCACGCCCTCCATGGATTTAGAAGCCCAACGGGTCCTGGCGGCAGTGGGATTAAGCAAGATTGCCGATCATCCCTATGCCACGCTCAGCAGCGGCGAAAAACTGCGCGGCTTGATCGGCCGGGCCCTGGTCCGCCGGCCGCGGTTGCTGCTGCTGGATGAGCCGACGGCCGGGCTGGACCTGCCCTCGCGCGAGCACGTTCTGGCGACGCTTGGGCGACTGGTGCAAGACCCCCTTCACCCGACAACGATGGTGCTGATCACCCACCATGTGGAAGAATTGCCGCCGGCCACGTCGCAAATTCTGCTCTTAAATGAAGGCCGCCCCGTCGCCGCCGGCTCGCCGGACCAGGTATTGCGCGACGATCTGATGTCCAGAGCGTATCGCTGTCCGATTCAAGTCCGCCGGCTGGACGGCCGCTATCATCTGCACGTCAATCCCGCCGCATGGGAACAGCTTTTGTCCGACCCGCCCGCATAAGCGATACATCCATCCACGGGAGGGCGATTTTCACATTTATTTGACCATTTGTCGCAAATTCCACCTGTTCAAATTTTCCGCCCGATGGTATTGTTGCCGTGGTATTGTTCTGGCCGATAGTTGTCCAAGTATTCGGTCCTCTCCTGGAGACCCCATGTCCAAAAACCCTTCCGTTGACGTCCATTCCCGTCCCGTCGAAGCGACTGCCGATCTGGAGCGGGTGGTGGGGTTGGAATTCACACGCGCCACCGAGGCCGCCGCATTGAGCGCATATAAATGGATGGGCAAGGGGGACAAGGAATCGGCCGACTTCGCCGCGTGTGATGCCATTCGCGGCCTGTTCGACACCGTAAGCGTTTCGGGCCTGGTCACCATCGGCGAAGGCATCAAGGACGACGCCCCCGGCATTTTCAAAGGCGAGCGGCTGGGCAACTGGTCCAATGGGTCGGTGCGCATGGCGATCGCGCTCGATCCGATCGACGGCACGACCATCGTCTCCAAGGGCTTGCAGGGCGCGATCGCGGTCATGGCCGCCGCCACCTGCGCCGACGGTGAGGACCCCAATTCACTGCTGGCCGACATTCCCAGCTTTTACATGAACAAAATCAGCTTCGGCCCCCGCGTCAAGCAAGGCCCCGGCCGCGTGCGGCTGGACAATTCGGTGCAGGACAACATCGAGATCATCGCACTGAAACTCGGCAAGCGCGTGCAGGATTTAACGGTTGTCATCCTGGATCGGCCCAGACACGAACGGCTGATTCACGACGTCCGCCGCAGTGGTGCGGCCATCCGGCTTATCAGCGACGGCGACATCGCCGGCGCCATCGCACCCAGCCTCCCCGGTTCGGGCGTGGACATCTACATGGGAACCGGCGGCAGCCCCGAAGCCGTGCTGGCGGCGGCCGGCATCAAATGCCTGGGCGGCGACATTCTCGCACAGATGTGGCCCCGCGACGATGCCGAACGCAAAACCCTCCGCGAAAACGGCGTCACCGATGCGGACCTCAACCGCGTCTATACGGCCGATGACCTGGCCCGCGGCAACCGCATCATCTTCGCCGCCACCGGCATCAGCGATTCGGCGCTGCTCAAAGGCATCCGCTATGAAGGCACGCACGCCATCACAACCAGCATCCTCATGCGAGCCAAATATCACACCGTGCGCTACATCAAAACCTGCCACAACATGGATATGAAAACCATCCGCCTGCACTCCGATGCCTCCGAACATTCGTTGTAATCGGCTTGCGACGCGGACTCATTCGCAACCCCGACGCATCTCATCTCCGCAGCGCTTATCGTTTCACTTCGGCCGATGTATGATGAGGACCGTGCCGGATAAGGAAGCGCAGCAATCATGTTCTGTATCGCGACGGCTTTGCCGCAGTGGCTGGTTCTGCTTTTCAAGGACAACCATTCGGCCGCCCATTCAGCGCTGTTGATCGCGCTGGTGGCGGCGATGGGGCTGGCGATCGGGAGCATTCGCTTCCGCGGCCTGGAGCTGGGGGTGGCCGGCGTATTGTTCTCCGGGCTGCTGGTGGGGCATCTGTACGGCCGGCAGAATCTGCCCGCGCTCAATGAAACAGTGATGGAATTCGTCCGCGAATTCGGACTGATTCTCTTTGTTTATACCATTGGCGTGCAGGTGGGGCCGGGGTTTCTGGCGTCGTTGCGCAAAAATGGATTGCCGTTGAATCTCATGGCGGCGGCAATTGTCCTTCTGGGCGCATTGATTGTGGTGGGGGTGCATGTTGTGGGCAAAGTGCCCGTCCCGGCGGCCGTGGGGCTGTTCTCCGGGGCGACCACCAACACCCCCAGCCTGGGAGCCGCCCGCGAGGCTCTCAAAGGGCTCAACGCATCCGATGAGGCCATCACCCAGCCGGGCATCGCCTATGCCATGGCCTATCCGTTCGGCATCATCGGCATCATCCTCTCCATGCTGCTGATTCGACTGATGTTCCGCATTCATCCCCAGCGCGAGGCCGAGGCGTTTGCCCGCCAGGAAGAACTGCACACGCCCCGCCTTGCCACCATGAACATCGAAATCAAAAACCCCAATTTCGATCGCATGGTCATGGAGAACATTCCCACGCTGGAAGATGGCGGCGTGGTCATCTCCCGCCTGAAAACCGGATCTTCCGTGGTCATTCCGCGGCGTGGCACCATAGTCCGCACCGGCACCATTCTGCATGCCGTCGGCGAACCCGATCGGCTGGAGGAACTTCGTCTGATTGTCGGCGACCAGAGCGAAGTTGATCTCAAAGCCATTCCCGGCCCCATCACCACCCGGCGCGTTCTGGTCACGCGAAGACAGGTTCTGGGCAAGACCCCGCGACAGTTGAAGCTGGACGAACGCATGGGGGTCACCATCACCCGCATCAACCGCGCTGAAATCGAGCTGTCCGCACATTCCAACGTCAGCCTGCAATTCGGCGACACGGTCGTGCTGGTCGGCAGCGAAGAGGCCATCGCCCGGGCATCCGCGGAGATGGGCGATTCGATCCAGCGGCTCAACCATCCACAGATCATCCCCCTGTTTGTCGGCATCGCTCTGGGCGTGCTGCTGGGGAGCATTGCGATCCCGCTGCCGGGGATGCCCGCCCCGGTCAAACTGGGCCTGGCCGGCGGGCCGTTGCTGGTGGCGATCATCCTGTCGCGGCTGGGGAACATCGGCCCCGTGGTCTGGTACATGCCGTTGAGCGCCAATTTCATGTTGCGGGAACTGGGCATTGTGCTGTTCCTCTCCTGCGTCGGCTTGAATGCCGGGCATCGTTTCCTGGAAACGCTGATGGGGCCGGGGCTGGCCTGGATGGGTTATGGTGCGTTGATCACGATTGTCCCGCTGATGCTCGTCGGGGCGGCGGCCCGGCTCTTCAGGAAGACCAATTTCATGACCCTGTGCGGCCTGCTGGCCGGCAGCATGACCGATCCGCCGGCGCTGGCCTTCGCCAATTCCATCGCGACATCCACCGCGCCGTCGATTTCGTACGCCACGGTCTATCCCCTTGTGATGCTGCTTCGCGTCTTCGTGGCGCAGCTGCTGGTGTTGATCCTGATGCGTTAAATCACCCCTTTATCTTCAACAGCACCTTGCCCAGCGGCCCTTCGGCCAGCCGGGCAAAGGCCTGTGGAAGCCGCTCAAAGTCAAATACCTGGTCCACCACCGGTTTTGCGGCGGCTTTTGAGAGCATCGCAACGACCGTCCGCCAGGCGGCGATGGTTTGGTCCAGGGTAAACGCTCCGACCGCCACGCCCCCCATCCGCAGTCGTCGAAAGAACAATGTGGCCGTGTTGAACTGCGGGACCGCTCCGGCCAATTGGCCGACGAGGCTGACTTTGCCATGATCGCCGAGGGTCTGGATGACCTGCGGCAGCATTTCGCCGCCGATGTTGTCGATTGCAAGGTCCACCCGTCGCGGGCCAAGAGCCGACTTCAGTTGTTGAACCCATTGGGCATCGGCGGGATCGAAGGTGTATTGAGCGCCCAGCTTTTGCAATTCC
>JADLBV010000124.1 GCA_020847545.1 Phycisphaerales bacterium | reverse complement strand
GTGTCGTGCGATATTGATCCGCTACGCGAAAAAGTCATCGAATTACCTTGGCATCATCCAACTGGCGTGCGCGTTGTTGTGGTACCGTCGTCAACATCGATTGGCCGTTTTGAGATAGTTACTTAACCCTTAACACGCCTGGTTCCGGCCAAACTGGCGGTCGCGACACGATCAGCATTATACCGGATGGCTCGAGCGGTTATAACAACGATGAAAACTGGTAGATTCCATATCCCATCAATTCGGCTTTGCCGAAACTTCATGTGCTATTTGCCAATGGCTCTAATCGGTTTGAGCATCATTGGCATGTTGCAATCTGCGATTTACCCGGCATCAATGGACATTAATTGGCAAAGCGGCAGATGGCATTTTAATGGCGGCATAGATACAGATCACCTGGTCTTCCGAGTTACGCTGTACTTGGAGGTTTCAGAGCATGAAGTCCACGAAACACAGATTATGCTGCGTCGCACCAAATTTCGTTTTTTCCATCCAATGCAATTGGTTCCGATGATACAGATAAGCAGCCCCAATCCTACCCCAGATGTAAGCCTGCATTTTCGAGTTCACTACCTGTTGATCTTGCTAATTGGGTTGGTATGGCTCTGGTTGAAGCGGATTGGGTATAAATGGAGACAAGGAAAATGAACGGAGGCGCAGCCGGTGGCATCGTAGCTCTGTGTTGGGAAGTCGTGCCATGGCGCGACCAAACGAGAAGGCCGATGAAGGCTATTCGGATGTTGAGGGAAGTTTGCGGCGCGGGCCGGATCGGGGAGAAGTCCGGTCTGATAACCCTGTCGCAAGAGGGCGGGCAGCACCGGGGGGATAAAATCGCTGATTTTCGGCTGGAAAGAGGTACGGCAGGGTGGAACGTCGCAAAAGTCATACCGAAACTCACAACGAATGATCCGAAACTGTGCAAGTTTGACTCAAACGTGTGCAAGTTTGACCCGAACGTGCACAAGTTTGGGCCGAAACTGTGAAGGGTTGACCCGAACGTGCACAAGTTTGGGCTGAAACTGTGAAGGTTTGACCCGAACGTGTACAAGTTTGGACCGAAACTGTGCAAGTTTAACCCGAACGTGCGCAGGTTTGAGACGAACGTGTACACGTTCGAGGTGAAAGTGTACACGTTTGACCCCTCCATTGTCACTTCCGGATCGGAAACGCGGACATTGGGTCCGAAAATCGACAAATTTGACCCGTATGGTTTTTTTAGGGTCTCTGGACAGATGGATTTGGTTTTTCTGGGGTGACTCGGCATCCATCACAATTGACGTGGGGGAAAGCCGGTGGCATATTGCGCGGGTACATCGGCCACGGATGGCCGAAATGGGGTTGGAGGCGCTCCGGATTGATCCGGAACTTTCAGTTTGATCCATCGTCTAAAACCAATGTCGAGCCTGAGCCATACACACGATGAGGCCGACCTGCCCGACACAACCTCGGGCGATGCGGCACAAATGGCCCATCTGATGCGCCAGGCCCGCGAAGGGGACCGTGCCGCCTATGGCCAGATCGTCCGCTCCACTCAGGATCGGCTGTACAACGCCGTCCTGAGGCTGGTGGGAGATCGGGAAGAGGCGCAAGAGCTGACGCAGGAAGCCTTTACGCGCGGCCTGATGAAAATCGAAAGTTTTCGTGGCGACGCCGCCCCCTATACCTGGCTCTTTCGCATCGCGATGAACCTGGCGATCAGCCAGTTGCGCAAGATCAAGCGGCATCGGGTCTTTTCACTCGACCGGCCCGCCAGTTCCAATGGGTCCAGGTCGGCCGACGCAGTGGATGACCAGGCGGCCGGCCTGCTGGACCGGGTCGCCCGCGATCCGGCCCCCTTGCCGGGCGAACAGTTGGAACGGCGCGAACGCGACCAGCAGGTTTTGGCGGCGCTGGGCCGGCTGGAGGCCGATTATCGCGCGGTGCTGGTCATGCGGGACATCGAAGGGTTCGACTATCAGCAGATGGCCGACATTCTGGAGATGCCGCTGGGAACATTAAAAAGCAGACTGTTTCGGGCGCGGCTGGCGCTGCGGGAACAGCTTCAAGGGTATTTGAAATAACAGGTGGTTGATTTGCGGAAAAGAGGTGGCACTTTTCCGTCAATCACCAACGAATTTTGGACCATGGCGCAAAACGCGGAAAACATCGAAGCCAAGCTGTGTGCTTACGTTGACGGCGAGCTGGATGCCAAGGGGCGCGCCGAGATCGAAAAGCACCTGCAAAGCAACCCGCAGCACCGCAAGCTGCTGGAATCGCTCGCCAAAACGCATCGTTTTGTCGCCGAATTGCCGCGCGAAAAGGCGCCGCCGGAGATTCTGGAAAATCTTCAAGGGCAGCTTGAGCGGGCGGTCTTGCTGGGGGATGTCGGCGGCGATGAATCGGATGGTGTGATGCGCATCAGCCGCTGGCCACAGATCACATCGCTGGCGGCCATCGTGATGCTGACGGTGGGGCTGGGGGTGATTTTGTATTTCATGCTGCCTCCATTGAGCCGCCAGCCGGATACCTATTCAATCGTTCAGGAGACGCCCGCCACCAAGCCGGTTGAGTCGCCGCAGCCCGTTTTACGCGAAGCCGCGGCCCCCAAAGACCATGAGCAGAATGAAAGCGCTGCGCCGGCCGCGCTCATGTCGCGCAACACCTCATCATCCGCCGGCGAACGCGCCGAACAAGGTGAACTGGATGCGATTCAGGTGGTGCGCCGACGATTGTCTGCCGCCGCCAAAACCGAAGGGTCATCGCTCGCCCAGCCACAGGTTCTGTTGGTGGTCAATACGGATGATCCCTCCACCACCCAGCGACAACTTCTGGGATATCTGCAAAACAATCAGATTCAATGGAACGCCGTTGGCCAGGAGATCGCGACAACCCGGCCGGATGATTCGGCGGCCGAATCCAAACAACAATTCGCGTCTCCGGCGCCACCCACAACCACGCCCGCCCAGGAGATGGCCGCCACCACCCAACCGTCTGCCGATTCCAACATCGCCCAGGCCCAAACCACCGAGCCGGATGATCTGATTGTCTGTCCCAACATGACCCTCCAGCAGGCCAACGAACTGGCCGGCGCGCTTCCCATGTGGCGACAAGGACAGCGGGCGCTGGTGGTGAGCTATTTTGATTCCGCCGAAGCACCGGCCGCCTCACAACCGACATCCGCGCCATCGCCCCAAGCACCGCCACCCGCCGCCGCAAAAACGGAGGAACAATCACAAACCACTCAGCCCGCCATCCCGACCACCACGCCTGCGGCACCGGTTGAACCGCGCCTCCTGCAAATCGGCGACCGCCTGCATCTTCAAATTACACTGGAAGCCGATCTGGAACTGAAAAAAGAGATGCCCATTGGAGAGACCGGCACAATCACATTGCCCCTGATCGGCGAAATTCAGGCGGCCGGACTGAGCGAAGCTCAACTGGCCCAGTCCATCGCCGATGCCTATCGCACACGCAACATCTCCCAGAATCCACAGGTGCTGGTGAGCTATCTTGATCCGGCCGACCAACCGCCGCCGGTCGCCGTGGCGATTTACCTGCAAAATGATTCGCCCCAATCAACCCCAACCGTGCACCAGCCAACCACTTCACCCGCCGAACCGACCACCGCGCCGGCCATTCCATCGCAGTGATGATGTTGAAATCGTCTAATCGACGGACAATCAAAGCAGTATGGAAAAACAAGCGCCGGCCAACAGCAAAAGAAGCCCCTCGCCGATCCAGAAACCAATCGCCAAACCGCGCATTGTTTCGGTTCGGAAAATGAAGATCGACCCGATGTTGATCAGCACCGTAAACGCACCGATAATGGCATAGAAGGCGGCGTTACTGCGGATAAAATCGCTGGCCATGAGGACCAGAACGACGCCGGTGAACAACACCCCGGCCGACAGGACCATTCCGACAAAAATCTGCCAGATCGCGATGTGACGAGGAGCCATATCCATCCCGCCATAATTCAACATCCTTGGCAGGGGTGGCGGCAACGGAGGAGGCGTTGGCTTGTCCGGCTCCTCTGGACGCAGCGGGATGAGATCATCTTCGTTCATCGGATCACCTTGCCCCCGCCAAAACACGCAGCGGCATCAGCCTCTTTTGTTCCTTCTCATCACGATAAAACAGATTGTAAGTGTCGAAGGGGATGATCCTTCCATCGGGGTGGGCGATGTGGACGCAGGTCTTTTTGACGCTGCGGATGTCCATGTCGTAGGCGTCCAGAAATTTCATGATGATGACACGGAAAATGTTGTCGTAGGTGATCGATTCAGGAACATCAACCAGCGGCAGGCAGCACAAAAGCTGTTTAAGGCTGGTGGCGGCGCCGGCCGGGGAATGACCTGTTGAAAAGGTGGCAAAAAGCCGCTCGCGCAACGCCTCATTCTTTTCATAAACGATCGTGCTTCCTTCGCTTTGCAACAGCACCTCGCGCGGGATCAGCCCGGTGAGCGGCACAACCGAATCGCCGAATTTGAGCGCATACGCCATCGCCAGACAATCCGGGTGGCAGGGGACCGGAATGACATCGGCCTCGCCAAAAACAGGGGTTTGCTCGAGGATTTTTCGTCGCACCTCGGTCAATGTCAGGCGGTCGACGGCCGGGTTGTATGATTCCAGCCGACCGGCGACCTGTATCGGCTGAAATGTCACCCCGCGTACGCACCGTTGCTTCAATGCGAAGTCGATGATCGGGCCGATTTCTTGATCGTTAAGCCCTTTTTTGAGCGTCACCACCAGCGTGGCGGAGATGTTGTATCGGTTCAGTTGTTCCAGTGCCCGCAGTCGCACACCCCGCAGGTCTTCGCCGCGCAGTTCGCGCAGCGGCTTTTCCCGCATTGAATCCCACTGGAGATAGACCTCAAATCCCGGCATATAAGTGGCCAGCCGCTCGGCGAAGGCGGGTTCGTTCGCGATTTTGATCCCGTTGGTGTTCAGCATCAGGTGTTTGATCGGGCGGCGTTTGGCGGCGTCGAGGATCTCCCAGAATTGGGGGTGGATCGTCGGTTCGCCGCCGCTGATCTGCACCACATCCGGCTCCCCCTCGTTGCGGACGATGCAATCGAGCATGAATTCGATCTGCTCCATCGTTCGATGCTGGTGCATTCGACTCGGCGACGATTCGGAATAGCAGACCGGGCAGGTCAAATTGCACCCATCGGTGACTTCAAGCAATGTCAGGCAGGAGTGTTGTTCATGGTCCGGGCACAGGCCGCAATCGTAAGGACACCCATATTTGATCGGCGTGTTGAATTTCAACGGCATCTGGCTTGGCTTGATGAACCGCCGGATCATCTGCCAATAATCGACATCATCCGCGATCAACACCTTTTCCTGCCGATGCTCCGGGCACCATTTTTGCAAATAGACTTTCCTCTCCTCAATCAACACCTTCGCCTCCACCTTGCGCAGGCATTTTGAGCAAAGGGCGTTGGTCAGCTCAACGAACAGGTATGGTCGATCGGGCATGACTCTCCGTTGGGTCCGTCATTCGAACCGGTTTCGTTGAAATGGTCCGCGGGGCGGACCCTACAAAATGCCTCGCTCCGTAGGGTCCGCCCCGCGGACCATTCTTGTTGAAATAACCTGCTGAACAGGCCCAACACATTGCCGCAATATCGAGACACCACAGACGACAGCGCCAGCCAATGAGGCAATTTGTATGGCGCTGAGATTCAATCCGATCGTCTCACGCGGCTTGATGAATTCAACGCAAAACCGCCACAGAAGATACCCCAACATGAACAGCCGAAACAGCCGGCCATTGTTTCCCAGACGCGGGCGAATGATCCACAACCCCCCGGCCAAAATCAGCAGGAAAGCGATTTCGTAAAGCTGGGTGGGGTGTCGGATGATCCCATCTCCAAAATCGACCCCCCACGACAATGTGGTGGCGATGCCGTAGGTGTGATCGGACAGACCGGTCAAAAAGCACCCGATCCGGCCGACCGCGATGCCGAAAATCAGTGGGAAAACCATCAAATCGCCGGTGGAATGCCTGATTCCCAGCCGATGTTTGGCGATTTCAACCCCGATCCACCCGCCCAGCAGCCCCCCGACAATGGTTTTGCCACCCAACCAGACACGCGGATCATTCCAGTGCGGCAGGTAATACTTGATTGATTCGGCCCAAGCCAACAGCTTCGCCCCCGCCAAAGCCCCGATCACCACCGCGACGATGATCCAGAGATTCGCCTCAAACCCCAATACGCCTGTCTGTCCTGCCGCGCGGGCGCGCCTTCGTGATGCCCGATAAATCCAAAATCCGCCGCTGTAGGCGATCATTTCCATCACCAGGTGCGACGGAATCCGATGGCCTAACAGCGTAAATTCAACCGGAAATGTCACGGCCGGATAAATTAGCAAATGCCCACCCGATTTCCCATCAATTTTATGCTTCCGGTTCAATGATGACGGCCGTGCCGTAGCACAAGACTTCCGTGGCGGCGAATTTTCCGCCGATCTCGGAGGCATCGTAACGCAGGCCGATGATGGCATTGGCCCCCACGGCACGGGCGTGTTCGATCAGCAGGTCATACGCCTGCTGACGAGTCTGCTCGCACATTTCGGTGTAAGCCCCGATGTGTCCGCCGATGATCGATTTAAGGCCCCCCAAGAACCCCTGGGCGATGGTGGGGGAGCGGACAATGATGCCGCGAACGATCCCCATGTATTGGCGGATGCGATACCCTTCGATCGTGAACGTGGTCGTGACGGGAAAAGACATGGTTGGACGCTCCTGATGGGTAGCAAATTATCGTTTTGCCCGATATCCGGCAACAATCCGAAGAGCCTCGGCGAAATAATCGTATTTTTGCAGGTGAATTGTCTTGAAAACACCGGATGTCATCCACACAATATAGGATGGTCACGGGTCCGTAAATCAAGACGGTCCCGGCCGATAAATCGGGCATCGGACGCATGACAGCATTGATTGATCGTCGGCCAATGGAGTGGCCGATAGTCCGACAGGTGGCGGCGTTTTTGGCCGCCGGCAATGTGTCGGGCCTTACAAGGCTCAAGGACGGGCAAAATGGACAGCTTCCTCATCCGCGGCGGAAATCGACTCAAAGGCACAATCGAAATCAGCGGCAGCAAAAACAGCGCGTTGCCCATTCTGGCCGCCTGTTTAATGGCCGAGGGCAAAACCACGCTCAAAGGTGTGCCAAGGCTCAGCGACATCGACTCGATGTCCAAACTGATCGGCGAATTGGGTTGCCATGTCTACCGCCATGATCCGGACGAGGTGGACCGGTCGGTCGATGGGCCGGTGCTGGATGGCCCGCTGGACATCACCGTCACCGATGAGTCTTTGTGCGAGGCCCGCTACGACATCGTCAAGACCATGCGCGCCAGCATCTGCGTGCTGGGGCCGCTTTTGGCCAAGCGGGGCAAGGCGATTGTCTCGATCCCCGGCGGGTGCGCCATCGGCGACCGCCCGGTGGATTTGCACGTCCGCGGTCTGCAAAAGCTGGGCGCCCAATTCCGCACCGAAAACGGCAACATCGTTGGCGAAGTTCGTGGCCGATTGAAGGGCTGTCATATGTATCTCGGCGGCGCCCAGGGACCAACGGTTCTGGGGACGATCAACGTCATGTGTGCCGCGGCATTGGCCGAGGGTGAAACCGTGCTTGTTGGGGCGGCCTGTGAGCCGGAAGTGCTGGATTGCGCCGAACTGCTCATCAAGATGGGGGCCAAAATCAAAGGTCACGGAACCCCTGAAATCCGCATCGAAGGGGTGGACAAACTGACCGGTTGCGAACACCGGATCATCCCCGATCGCATCGAATGCGGCACATTCATGATCGCGGCCGCCATCACCAATGGCGAGCTGGAATTGCGACACTGTAATCTGGATCACCTGATCGCCGTCACCGACCGCTTGGAAGAGGTGGGCGTCCACATCGAGCGGCAAAATGGCACGGTTTTCGTCTCCTCCTCCCGCCGACTCACACCCGTTGAGATGACCACCCAGCCCTATCCGGGCTTCCCCACCGATTTGCAGGCCCAGCTCATGGCGCTGCTATGCCTGGCGGATGGGATCAGCGTGGTGACGGAGCGAATCTTCCCCGACCGCTTTTTGCATGTGGGTGAATTAAACCGCATGGGGGGCCGGGTGCGAAAAGAGGGGGCCACCGCGATTGTTCAAGGCGTAAAGGAAATGCAGGGGGCCAGCGTCATGGCCAGCGACCTGCGCGCCTCGGCCGGCCTGGTGCTGGCCGGCCTGGTCGCCAAGGGGACCACCCGCATCGACCGAATCTATCACATCGACCGTGGATACGAGAAAATCGAACAAAAACTTTCGGCGGTAGGCGCGCAAATCGAACGGGTGAAGGAAAAGTAGTCAATTAAATAATGTCCGGCCTGCTCGGACGATCTACCATACCCCAATGCGGATTCTATGAGATTCAGAGTTCCGGGGCCTATCTCCCGTAATCTTCCTCGATCGAACGCCTTCGCTGCGGAGTGGGGCGGGACGATTGGTGGATCAGCCATAGAGCCGTTGCCAAACTGGCAATGCCGGCGGCTGCGTAGATACCGATGGAGAGCCAGTACGTAGCCGGTTCATCCTGCCGGTGGATGGTACGGCGTAGCGTGGACTGCTTGGATGGAAGGATAGTACTACCACTGCGGATGCCACTGGTTACGAGCCACGTCATGCCGCCGGAGATGGACAAAAAGAGGATGATCACCATCCACAATATTAATCGTTGCCGTGCCGGGGAGGGATGAACGGGATGCGACTCCGTCTTGGCCGATACAAGACCGACATTGCCGCTGCTGGAAACATAAGGAATGGCCATGGCGCGGTTGGTGATGGGAGGCGGGATCGGGGATGATTTGAATTCATCCCGTACCGACCTGCGGCACAGTCCAGCCAGCAACAGCGAACCTACCACCAAAAACAGCAGATTATATCCTTTGTTGCTGTAGGACGATTCTATCGTCGTTTTTACGCCCGTGCTGGAGGTGTAGGTGGTCGTCTCTGGATTGGCAGCGATAAGCCATCTGCCATTGTATGCGATAAGGATGACAAACAGGCCGATGATGGAAAACCGCCCCCAATTGCGTCTACAGAGCATGCCGATTCCGGCGATAACCGTTGCAGACGGAGCGATGACGATGATCACAAACCCCACTGGATCAAATGTTGAAGTGCCATGGCTGCCGGCCAGAATCATCAGTAGCGTGATCACGCTTATGGGTACCAGCAGAGCACTGATGACCATGATGGCCCAGGCCAGCAGGGTAACAAACAAGCTTCGTTGTCGGACGGCTGGGAGGGTATTTGGCAACGCGGGCGGGCGGATGGGGTTCATAACATAAATCATAAAATGAGCGTCGTGCGATTCCTATAGGAGGTTGGATGCTTGCCAATTGGGTTTTGTCTCATACTTACGAATAACAACAAAATACTGTAGGCCTGGGTCTGTCAGACGATCTTTCTCAAGCCCCGACAGGGGGTGCTGCCGATAACAACCACGAATAGGGTCGTTTTGGCGTTAATCATGGGCAATAAAGCTGATACAAGCATTTTTATTTGCAAGCCCAAGGTTGTTCGCGTACACTCGCGACCCTAGATTACGTTCCCGAATCGAGGTGATCGGGATCGCCTTTGGGCGACTTTTGGTCCACCTCGAAATCCAAAGGCGGAGCCTTACCGGAGAGCGTCGGATGGGTTACGGCAGGGCGATCGTGGATCGCTCGTGGGTGGCTCATCCTGGCGGTGGTCGTGATGGTAGCCTGATTGGGCTGACTGTTACGCATGACGGCACGGTGTTTCAGTAATAAATGAAACCCATGCCGGGGTGGCGCGAAACGGGGAAGGTTTTTCGCGTTCAGACCGCATCGCGGTTACATTGGCAAGGCGACAATGCCAGCGTGCAGCCGGCGTCGTCAGAGTTTTGCACCAAGGATTTACTTCAGACCGGTTCTCCCGCGCATGCCCCGACGATCCGACGACGAGTCACGATGCAACCCTCAGCCTGTAAAGGTTGAAAATTGCGCCTTGGCTTGTTTGCGGACGTTTTAGCGCTGGTATTATTTCGACCGCGGTGGCGCGTGGTCGAGGACAATCAATCGGAGGAACGCGATGTTCTTCAACCGCCCGGGACGCAGCTCATCATCCGCCTTTGACGCAAAGGCGATCAACCATCCGGCGCATTCTTCATCCACCGTTCGTCCCATAAAGACGACCGCGCTGGCGCTGGCCGCCGCGTTGACGGTGGGGGGGATCATGGCCAACTGGTCGCCGGCCGAGGAAGCCGCCGCGTTGCCGGTTTTGGCGTTCGAGCAGCCGCAGATGAGCAATCAGGACCTGCTCAAGCTGGGCGTCGATCAATTCAACAACAAGCAATACGAAGAGGCCGTGGCGACGCTCCAGCAGGTCAAGGCGGAGGAGCTCAGTGAAGCCGACCGCCAGAGCCTTCAGCAGACCCTTTCCAAGGCGGATGCCGCCGCCACGCAGCGCCGTCAGGCCCGTGCCGAGTTTGAAATGGGTGAAGCGGCCCTGAAAGAGGGCAAACTCGCCGAGGCGATTGGTCATTATCAGGCCGCCGCCTCCAACGAATTCGCCGATGAAGGGACCCGCAACAAGGCCAACGAACAGATCGCACTGGCCCAGTCCCAACAGAAAGAGTCGGCCACCGACGCCCGCGCCAGCTATGATTTGGCCGTCAAGCAGTATGAATCAGGCGATTGGGTAAACGCCCGCAAGAATTTTGAAATCGCCCGCAAAGCCGGTTACAAGCCGGGACTCTTTAAGGACAGCCCCGATACCTACCTGTCGCGGATGGACAAGCGCGAGCAGGCGGATGCCGCCAAGGCCGCCGCCGCCGCCGAACAGGCCCGCCAAAGCGCCGAGGCAACCGCCCACAAGCCGACTGAAACCCCTCCCGCACAGGAATCGGCCCCGGCCCAGGAATCCAAACCAGCCCAGGAAGTTGCGACAGTCACTCCCCCGGCCACCCCGACCCAGCCTGAACAGCCGGCTACCCCGCCTGCGCAGGGCAATTCCTCCGTTGCGATGGGCGATACCGCCCCGGCTCAGGAATCAACCCCACCCGCGCCCAAAGCCGAAACCCCGGCCAATCCACCCGCCGTCGAATCAACCCCGGCCGCGACCGGCACTGAAAATTCGCAAAATTCACAAGAAGCCGCCAAGCCGGCCACCCCTCGCGAGGAATTGGAGCGGACAGCCCAACTCGATCGTATCCGTCGCGAGCAGCAGGCTTATGAGGCGCAGGGATTGGTTGAACAGGCCCGTCAGGCCCAGACCGATCGGCGTTATCAAGATGCCTTGAAGCTTTATACCCGTGCCACCGAGTTGGATCCGACCAATCAGGCCGCCCAGCAAGGTCGCCAGGATATGGAACAACTGACCGGCCAGGGGACGGGTCGATCGTTGCTCGACACCCAAGCCGCCGCCATTCAACAGCGTCGCGGCCGGGTGCAATACAGCTTTGATTCGGCGATCACCGCCGCCAACGATGCGATCGGCAACAACAAATTCGTTGATGCCCAGCGTCAATTGCAAAACGCCCGCATCGCCCGCGACAGTGATCCGGGTGTCTTTAATCCGCAGGAATTGGCGCAATTTGACAACACGCTGGCACAGACCCAGGCCAAGCTGGATCGCTCCATGGCCAGCGCCCAGACCCAGGATGCGCAGCGCGAAGCCCGCGAGGCCCGCAGCCGCGCCGAGGAACAGGCCCGTCAGGCCGAACAACAACTTCGCGCCACGGTTGCCAATCTGGTTCGTCAGGCGCGCCAGTTGATCGATCAGAACAAGTATCGTGAAGCATTGGCCGTTCTGGATCACATTCGCGAACTGGACCCCACCAACGACTACGCCCTGAGCGTGCGGCCGCTGGTTGAAAACCAGGCGTTGATCCAGCAGCAGCGTGACTACCGCGAAGAAGGTTCCGTCCAAAGGGCCAAGACACTTAACGCATCAGAAGAACGGTTGATTCCTTACGACGACATTTTGCGATATCCGACCAACTGGCCGGACATCAGCGAGATCCGCGATCGCGGCACCGCCAAGGAACGGGGCGAAAGCACCGGCGACGCCGCCACCCGCGCCCAGCTTGATCGCAAACTGCCGGAATTGCGGTTTGATCAGGTTCCCTTTGGCGATGTGATCGGCTTTATGCAGGATGTCAGCGGCGCCAACATTTTCGTCAACTGGCGCGCGTTGGAATCGGCCGGCATCGACCGCAATACACCCGTCACCGCACGCCTGCGGGACATCAAATTCTCCAAGGGCCTCTCCACCATCCTGTCGGATGTCGGCGGCGGCATGGTCAAACTCGGCTACACGATCGATGAAGGTGTCATCACCATCTCGACCGAAGAGGACTTGAGCAAAAACGTCATCACCCGTGTGTATGACATCCGCGACTTGATCATCAACGTTCCGGATTTTGATGAGGCTCCCAACTTCAATCTTTCCAACGCCACACAGGGTGGCAGTCGCTCCGGTGGCGGTGGCGGTGGCGGCGGGCAGAGCCTGCTCGGCAACTCCGGCAATGACCGCGAAGAAGAGGAAGGCCCCAAGCGTCAGGATTTGGTCGATGCGATCACCAAGCTGATCACCGATACGGTTGCCCCCGATAGCTGGCGTGATGTTGGCGGTTCGGTCGGCTCGATGCGTGAATTGTCGGGTCAGCTCATCGTTACCCAGACGCCTGAAAATCAGCGATTGCTCTCCAATCTGGTGGAGCAATTGCGTGAAACCCGCGCGATTCAGGTCTCAATCGAAGCACGCTTCCTGACCGTTCAACGTAATTTCATGGAAGATGTCGGCCTGGATGTGGACTTCAGCTTCAACAACCAGGGCAAGGTGGGAACCCACTGGTCGCCGGTGAGCGTCAACCAGAATTCATCGAGTTTCACCGCCAATCCGGACACCACACTCCCCGGCAGCCTCAGTTCGTCTTTTGCCAACCAAGGTTCCGGTTCCAGTTCCAACACCGGGGCGCTCAATTTGTCCACCGGGTATGGCAACGCCTTCCTGGATGATTTCCAGGTGAGCTTGCTGCTGCGTGCGACACAGGCGTCGCAGCACAGCACCCTGGTGACCGCCCCCCGCATCACGCTCTTTAACGGCCAGCGCGCCTATGTGCTGGTGGCGACGCAGCGTGCATATGTCAGCGATTTGAACCCGGTCGTCGCCAACAACGCGGTCGGGTTTGACCCGACCATCGACGTGATCGAATCAGGCGTGTTGCTGGATGTGCAGGCGACCGTCTCCTCGGACCGCAAATATGTCACCTTGACGCTGCGTCCGCAGTTGGCCCGGATTTTGAACATCTTCACCTTCACCTTCGCCTCGTCGCAGGTGACCTCCGGCAGCACCAACACCAGCACGGGTGACGGCGCCGCCACGCAACTCACCGGCTTTGGAACCATCCAGCAGCCGGAGTTGCAGATCACCGAGGTGCGCACCACCGTCAGCGTCCCCGACAGCGGCACACTTCTGATCGGCGGACAAACGCTGGCCGGTGAAATCGAACGCGAGGCGGGCGTGCCGGTCCTGTCCAAGATCCCCTTCCTCAAGCGGCTCTTTACCAACCGCTCGGTGGCCAAGGACGATCAGGTGCTGTTGATTCTGGTGAAACCCACCATCATCATTCAGCGTGAACAGGAAGAAAAACAATTCCCCCTGCTCAGTTCGCAGGTGGGTGGATAAAAAGTTGAACTTCAACATGATCAAAAATGCCCCGGCCAACCGGGGCTTTTTTGTTGGTTGAGCGCAATTGGCGGATCGGCAATTCCTATTCGTGTCGCAATGCTTCGATCGGATTCATTCTCGCCGCCATGACGGCCGGATAGAGGCCGAATCCGATCCCGATCATGCCGCTGATGACGAAGCTGCCGATGACCGACCAACTGGTGATTTGCGTGGGATAGCTTTGTGCCGACAGCCATTTGGTCAAGATGGGCAGCGATAAAGCGCCGCCGGCGCCAAACGCGATGCCGATCAGCCCGCCGCTGAGTGAAATCACCGTGGTTTCAATCAGAAATTGCAGCGTGATGTGTCGGCGCTTGGCCCCCAAGGCCCGGCGGATGCCGATTTCTCGCGTCCGCTCGGTCACATTGGCCAGCATGATGTTCATGATGCCGATCCCCCCAACAATCAGGGCGAAACTCGCGATCCCGACCATGATGTAATTGAACTGCTCCTGCACCTTTTCAGCGCTGCGCAGAATCTGGATGGGTGCTTTGACCTCAAAATCGATCGGGCCGGTGTGCGATTTGGAGACCAGATTTTCGGCCATCGCCGCCAGAGGCTCGACATTTTCGGTGGTGTCGGTCTGGAGCCAGATTTCACTGATTTCCAGTTGTTTGCGTTCAATTGAGCCGGCCTGTCGGCGAACAATGACATCCCCAAAAGCGCTTTGCGCCAAGGTCAGTGGGAAATAGATGTCCATGTCCAGGTTGCGGTTGATCATCGCCGCCCCCTCGCCCCGCAG
>JADLBV010000123.1 GCA_020847545.1 Phycisphaerales bacterium | reverse complement strand
GTGTCGTGCGATATTGATCCGCTACGCGAAAAAGTCATCGAATTACCTTGGCATCATCCAACTGGCGTGCGCGTTGTTGTGGTACCGTCGTCAACATCGATTGGCCGTTTTGAGATAGTTACTTAACGCATCGCCTCAAGAACCACATCGCGATACGGCTCGGCCACATGAAGCCGGCGGAAGGTGAGTTGGCGATTGAGAGCGGCCGACAGGGGGGAGATCGCGCCAAAGGGGATCAATTGGCCGGCCGGGTCACGGACGAGGATTTCATCGCCGGCCGAATCGGCGGACCAGCGGGTTTCGTAGGGGGTGTCTTCGGGTTGGTCGAAAAACAGGTCGTAGGCCGCGTCGCCGCCGTGGTGGGTGATGGCATCGGCGGCTTTTTGCAGTATTGATTCGAGATGTTGGGGGTCTTCGATGGGTGTTAAATCAATCGTTTTATACAGCCGCCGATGGAGCAACCCACGGCACAGCCCGGCCAGCAGGGTGTCGGTGGAATCCTTCCAAATTTTGAAACAGTGGAGCACGGAGATGTCGTCCAGATCGGTGAATTCCTCGACATTGAGCCGCTGGCCGAGCAGCGCGCGATAGACGAGATGCTCCCGCGTCGGCCATTCCAGGCGATCCTGCACCGCCAGTCTTTTGGCGCGTTGCAGGGCGAGTTTCACCATCCCCTCGGCGCTTCGGACCACCTTGTGAAAATAGACGTTGCGGTACATGTGATAGCGCGATTGCAGATACGCCTCGACCGCGCTGACCCCTTTCCATGCCACGGCCAGACGGTTGGTTGGCCCATCGACCACCAGTGCGTGCAACAGCCATTGCAGGTCAAAACCACCATATCTGCTGCCGGTCATCAGGTTGTCGCGAAGCAGGTAGTCGAACCGGTCGGCGTCGAGCTGGCCGCACAGGATGTCGCTGTAAAAAGTGCGTTCCGGCCTGGCGTTCATCAAATCCACCACCAATGATGGCAGGGCGGTATCGTGTTCGCGCAACAACTGATGCACCCGGCCGGCGGGGTCTTCGATGATCTGGATGGTTTGTTGTTCGTGCGACAGACCGCTGACGCGCTCGAAGACATGGCTGAATGGGCCGTGGCCCAGATCGTGCAGCAAAGTGCCGACCAGGCAGGCGGTTTGGGAGATCGGGTCGATGGGGGTGAAATGTCGAAGTTGGTCGAGGATCAGCCGGGCGGTCTGCATGACGCCCAGGCTGTGGGAGTATCGCGAATGGTCCGCCCCCGGATAGGCCAGGCTCGCCATGCCAAGCTGGCGGATGCGCCGAAGGCGTTGAAATTCCTCGGTGTTGATCAGTTGAAACAGAAGCGATTCGAGCGGGTCATGGAGCCTAAACGCGATGACATCATGAACCGGGTCGCGGATGATTTTTTCGCTTGTCATGGATGCGCTCCGTTGGGGTGGTGCAGCAATTCATCGGAGATGATGTTGCCATCTTCCATGCCGACCAGCCGGTTGGCGCGGTGGGCAAGCGACTGGTCGTGGGTCACCATGACGATGGATTGGCCGGTGGATGCCAGTTGGCTGAAAATGTCGGCCACCAGCTCGCTGTTGCGTTTGTCGAGGTTGCCGGTGGGTTCATCGGCCAGCAGCACGGCCGGTTCGTTGGCCAATGCGCGGGCGATGGCGACGCGCTGCTGTTCGCCGCCGCTGAGACGATTGGCCCGACGGCGGAGTTTGTCGGCCAGACCGAGTTGTTTGAGCAGCATCGCCGAACGGTCCATCGCTTCATCACGCGACCATTTGCCCAGTTTGAACATGGGCAACGCGACATTTTCCTGGGCGGTGAATTCCTTGAGCAGATAATGAAACTGGAAGACGAAGCCGACTTTTCGATTTCGCAGCAATGCCAACTCGGCGTCGTTCAGTTTCCAGGTCTCCTGCCCGTCGATGAAGATGCGGCTGGGGGGGGTGTAGGGCTCCCCTTTGAGATCGTTGCGGGTGGGGCGGTCGAGGCCCCCCAGAAGGTAGAGCAGCGTGCTTTTGCCCGATCCACTGGCCCCCACGATGGAGATGTATTCATTGCGGTCGATGGAGAGGTTGACGCCTTTGAGAATCACGTTGGCGGTTTCGCTCGAACCCAGAATGCGATGGACATTTTGTGCGCACAGCAATGCGGGTGATGTGCGTTGTTCAAGCGTCTGGGGTTGGAGAAGGGTGCTAATGAGCGCCACGGATCACCTCAACCGGATCATATCGCGCCGCCCGCCGGGCGGGATAGACCGCCGCCAGCAGCACCACCACCATTGATGCCACGAACGCCGTGATGTAGGAGCTGAGATGCTCGCTCATCAACAGTCCCTCGACCTTCACCAATCCTTCCATCTGAATCGGCAATCGACGCAAACCTTCGATCGCCAGTTTTCCCAATCCCACGCCGATCAATGAACCGATCAGGCCGATCACCAGCCCCTGAAAGACGTAGATCAGCGTGATGTCGTTGCGCGACAGGCCGAAACTTTTGAGGATCGCGATGTCGTTGACCCGCTCCAGCACCGCCATGATGAGGATGTTTAACACGCCAAACGCCGCAACCACCAGCAGCGCGCCGGTGATGAAATAGGTGATGATCGTCTGGATGCGGAAGATTTTCAGGAAATTGGCGTTGCTCTCCTGCCAGCTTTCGGTGCGATAGCCGCAGATCGCCTCGATCTGGGCAGCGTACGCCTCGGCCTTGGTGTAATCGTCGGTGCGCAACACGATTTCATTGACGATGTTCTTGCGGTCCAGCAACGTCTGGGCGTCGTTGAGGAGCATGTAGGCGCGCGAATAATCAACCGGTGTGACGCCGGTGGCGAAGATGCCGACGACTTTGGCGCTGGTGCCGCCGCCGGTGCTGCTGGAGAGGGTCACGCTGTCGCCGACCCTGGCCCCCAGGATGTCGCTGACGCCGCGCCCGATGATCAGTCCATCCGCGGTGGTTTTCAGCCTTGAAAAATCCCCATCGATCATTTTGTCGCCGATGGTGGTGACGGCCACCTGCTGCGAAGGCTCAACCCCCATGATCGACAGGTTCAGCGTCTTGGTTCCATAGGTGGCGATGGCGTCGCCGGTGACCATCGGCGCCACGCCGGTGATGCCGCGCATCCGCCGCAGCGTCGCCAGCAGGCCGCTGGGGTTTTTGATTTTTTCCACCTTGTCGCGCGGCTTGACATCCTCAACCACCAGCAGCGCGTTGGGGTCGTTGTACACCCGCTGCAAAATCTTCGTCTCCCGTTCGCGCGGCTCATCGTGAATGGTGATGTGGCCGGTCGATTCCACCGTTTCGATGATGAATTTGTCCGTAAATCCATCCATCATCGCCGACATGGTGATGAACATCATCACGCTGATGGTGACGCCCGCGATGCACACCAGCGACTGGCGTTTGTGGGAGAGAAAATACCGGATGGAGATGAACCAACGCATGTCTGTCGGCCGCCGGCGGCTCACAACCGGCGGCTCTCCTTGTCAATTAAATCCCTTGAATCCATCGTTCTGCTCATGTTTGTTCAATCCCGCCGCCACCATCGGGTCGATCCGCTCGATGCGCACGCGCTGCCCTTCGTTCATTTTTCCGATGGGGCTGATGACCACATCCACCCCGGCCGACAAACCCGATAGCACTTCGATGCGTTCGATGCTGCGCAGCCCGATTTTGGCCTCCACCCGCTTCAATTGATGATCCCGCACCGTCCAGAGCGCCCCCTCCTGCCACGCCTGCGCCGGCACAATCGTCGCCTTGGTCTTTTCCCCCATGATGAACGCCAGTTCGCCGGTCATTCCCGGCGAAAACCGGGTGTCGGGCTTGCTCAGCTTCACATCGATCTCAAAGGTTCGGCGCTTCGGGTCGGCCTGGTCGTAAATCCGGTCCACCGTCCCCTCAAACGATTCGGCCGGGAATGAATAGAGCGTCATCCGCACCACCTGCCCCGGATGCACCTTGTTCTTATCCTCCTCATCCACCGCCGCCCGCATCACCAGATTCTGTGCCGATACATCCGCCACCAGCATCAGGTGATCGTTGACCGCCACGCGCGTCCCCAGCGAGGTGGGGCGGTCCAGCACCACCCCATCCACCGGGCTGCGCAAAACCTGCTGATCCAGATTCCATTGCGCGATCCGCAACGCGGCCTGCGCCACTTCCAAATCCTTCTGCAATTCCAGTTGTTTGCTCGCTCGCTGCGCCTTGAGCGATTCGGTCTCCGCCCACATCCGTTTGAGCCGGTCAATGGCCTGATCCAGATCGTTGGTCGAAGCGGCGTTGCGCTCAATCAGGTCGGTGATCCGCTTTTCCTCTCGTTGGGCGATGGCCAGCAGGTCACCAAACGCCGCGATCTTCGCATCCAACTCGCGCAATGCCGGCGAGGTCTTCTCATCGGCCATCGCGGCTTTTTCGGTGACGGTCGCCTTCGCCTGATCGTATTTGAATTGCAGTTCCGGGTCCGAAACCCTGGCCAGTTCATCGCCGGCCTTGACGGCCGAACCCTTGTCCACCTTCAATTCGGTGATGATGCCGGCCGTGTTGCTCTTGATCGGATAGTCGCGCTGCGGCGAAATCGTGCCGGTCGCATAAAACGCCTGCACCACCGGCCCATCCACCGCCTGTGTGAGCGTCACCACCGGCCTCGCCAGCCGCATCACAATCCATTGCACGCCAAAAACGATTCCCCCCAGCAGGACAATCATCCCTCCCCAACGCCAAAGCGTCCGCATCGGTCGATTCATATGCCGGATCATTATAGGCGGTCCACGGCTCGATTTCCCCTCCGCTGACGATATGATCGTCACCGAATTGATGTTGACCAACCGATATCCCCATCCATGAACACCACCGTTTCCGCACCCCCATCCATCCTGCGACGACGATTGTTGATGGTCCTGCTGGTCACCGGCCTGATGGACATCGGCGCCTCGTTTCTCCTCAACGGCATCTTCTTTTATACGGAGCATCAATTCGGTTGGGGGCCGTTGAAAAACCTGCTGCTGGCGAGTTCACAGGGGGTCATGTCCATCTGCGGGGCGTTGTTGGCCCATCCGCTGACGTTGCGATGGAGGTGGGGTGGACATGGCGGCGCGCTGGCGGGGTTGCAGTGGGCGTTGATGCTCGTTGCGCTCTTGCTCATGGCCGTGTCGGCCACACCCGTCGGCATGGTCGCGGCGTTGCTGGTCTATACCCTGTTCACCGCCGCCAGTTGGCCGATTCTGGAAGGGTTGATGACCACCGGCGCGGATTCTCATCAGATGTCCCGACGGTTGTCCATCTACAACCTGGTCTGGTCCGGCGGGGCGGCGGTGGTCATCGCACTGACCGGGGCGATTCTCCAACTCCATCCACTGGGGATATTCATTCTCGCCGCCCTGGGACATGCCGTGGCGGGACAGGTGGCATACAAAATGTTGCGCGACAAATCGGATTCACCGATAACGGCCGCGCCGGTCCATATGGAACCCGAGCCGCAATTATTACGCATTCGTCGGCTGGCGTTGTGGTTGTCGCGCATCTCCATGCCGGCGGTCTATGTCATCAATTTCAGCCTGCTGGCGATGCTCCCATCGCTGCCGGTGCTGAACAATCTCTCCACCGCGAACAAAACCCTGCTCGCCAGCATCTGGTTGGTCGCCCGATTCGGGGCATTCATCTTGGCCGGCATGACCACCGGCTGGCACACCCGCCCACGGTTGCTATTGGCCGCCTCGGCCGTGATGTTGCTGGCCTTCTGGGGCATCACCCTGCGGCCATCGGATCTGCTGGGAATGCCAGCCTTGGCAACCGGCGGCATCGACATCGCCATGATGATCGTCTGGCAGGTGGCTCTTGGACTGGCGATGGGGATGATCTACTCCGCCAGCCTTTATTTCGGCATGGTCCTCAGCCATGGCAGCACCGAACATGGGGGCTACCACGAAGCCCTCGTCGGCCTTGGCGCGGCCATCGGGCCGGGGGTGGGCGCATTGACCCAATCCATCTGGCCCGGCCAGATTGTCTACGGCGTGGCCGGCGTCAGCGCGGTGATGATGCTGACGCTGGTGCTGAGCGTTGGGGTGCTGATTCGATTCAGGCGTGCATAATCGCTTGGATCGCCCCAATTATTGCGGGGTGTTTCCCGGAACCGTCCATTGTCCGCTGCGGGTGGATTCGTACAGCGCCTCCATGACGGAATTGCGATAGGCCGCCTCCTTGACGGGCACCAGTGCGGCCGGTTTGCCTTCAAGGGCATCCAAAAATGCGTCAAACCCCGCCTTGATCGGCTCAGGGAGCTGGGTCCATGGTTGAGTGCCATTGGCACCTGAAACCTTGTTGCACATGAAATAAAGCTGATCGTTCATGATCGCGGCGTTTGCTTCGGTGCCGCTGATGAGCAGGCTGAGTGGATTGGCCAGATCATCCCAACCGGCCGACAGGGTGGCGATCGCCCCATCAGACATTTGCAACAACCCTTCGCCCAATTCATCGCAATCCCCATATCGGCGGGTGCCGTTGCTGATCGTGGCGATGCAGCTTTGCACCGGCGTTTCATTCATCAACCAGAGCAGCAGGTCCAGCGAATGGGTTCCCAGGTCGCCATACGCGCCGCAACCGGCCTGCTTTGGATCGGCCATCCAGCGCCATTCGGTGTCGAACCATCCCGCCAATGCCCCACGGTGGCAGGTGCTGCCGCGCAATCGGTGGATGGTTCCAAAATGGCCGGCCGAAATCTGGTCGCGCAAAAATCGCATCTCCGGAATCCCCCGCATGAAATAACCGGTGTGAAACATCACTTTCGCAGCTTCAATCGCCCTGGCCATCCGCCCGGCATCGGATGAACCCAACCCCAGCGGCTTTTCGACAAACAGATGCTTGCGGGCCGCGGCCGCGGGGATGACCAGTTCCTCGTGACGATTGGTTTCCGAACAAATGATGACGGCCTTGATCGAATCATCCGCCCAGATATGCCCTGCATCAGGCACGACTTTCGCCCCCAGTTCGTTTGCGCTTTTGGATGCACGGGCCGGGTCGTGGTCCCAGACCCATTTAACCGCGAATTCCGGGCGACTTTTGAGCGTTTTGATGAACGCCGGAGTATGAATATGCGCGCCGCCGACAAGTGCCAGTTGAATCATGCGGGGATTGTAGTGGCGAAGCGATTATGCGTGAAGGATGACATCGCCTGATCGTCTACCGCAGTTTCATGATCCCAACCTGTAGCAGCACGCCCAGCATGAAAGTGATGATATCGACAATGCCGATCACCAGCGCCGCCTTGGCCAGGCCATGGCCCGTAAAATCGCCCGAGCGGGCCATGTTTGCCTTGGCCTTGACCGCCAGGTAGATCGAGATCGGTCCCAGCACGATCCCAAAACAGAAAAACCCCAGGATCGAGACCACCAGCGCGGCCGTCGCCCGTCCCTGTGAATTGGTCACATTGGGCGCATAGGGCAACGGCGTTCCATACGGCGCTTGCCCGGCCGGTGGCACCGGATAGGCCGACACGGGGGTCGGCGCGGCCGTTGAATTCACCGGGTTCAATTCCGCAATCGACCCGGCCGGTTGCCAGTTGTCCATCCCCTGACGCCAAACCAGATCGGTCGGCTGCAAATTGCCATTGGCAAGCAATTGCTGCAACACCTGAATCTCAACCGGCCCCAGTTGCTGGCCATCTAGTGCGTAATACCATTCCTGTTCGGCCATTTGCCCTTCCCTATGCGTGAATGGGTTCGCGCTCAATTTCGCGATACAACGTATCCCGCTCCACCGGCCGGCCGCCCGTTTCGCGGATCAGCCGTTGAATGTCGCGCACATGAAACTCTTGATGAACACCCTGCCCCTCGCGTTTGGTGATGTCATACCAGACCACCGTGCCATCCAGATCATCACATCCCCAACTGAGCGCCAATTGGGCCAGACCGATTCCCTGCATGATCCAGAAGGCCTTGATGTGCGGGATGTTGTGGACCATCAGGCGGGTGATCGCCAATGTTTTCAGGTCTGTCAGGCCGGTCGGTCCCGGCAGGTGGCCCAGTTCGGATCGCTCGGGGATAAACGAGAGTGGGATGACGCAGTTGAAACAGGCCCGCCCGGTTTGGTTTTCGCCGATGGGTGGTGCGGAGAGTGAATCGCCATGATCGATTCCCATCGCCGACAATGACTGGCTTTGCAGGTTGCGCAGTTTGATCAGATGCCCGATCCGCTCGGCCGGGTTTTCAATATGGCCGTACAGCATCGTCGCGTTGGAAAAAATCCCCAGTTCGTGGGCCGTGCGATGCACCTCAAACCATTTGTCCTCGCGGACTTTGCCCTTGAAGACCTCATCATGCACGCGGTCGTCGAAAATTTCAGCCCCGCCCCCCGGCAACGAACCCAGCCCCGCGTCGCGCAAAGCCTCCAAAACCTGTCGGATGCTCAATCGCGCCACGCGCGTCAGATGGACGATCTCAATGGCGGTGAAGGCTTTGATATGAAGTTCGGGACATTGCTGGCGAATCCCGCGCAGCATATTCAGGTAATAATCAAACTTCAGCCAGGGATGCAACCCCCCGACTATATGAACCTCAGTCGCCCCTGCCAGCGCGGCTTTTTGGGCGATGTGGACCACCTGATCCACCGGCATCTCATACGCCCCCTCTTCGCCGCGTTTCCGATAAAAGGAGCAGAATTTGCAACTCAAGGCGCAGACATTGGTGTAATTGATGTGCCGATTGCGGTTGTAGTAGGTCTTGTCCTGATGCATCCGCCGGCGAACGACATCGGCCATCTGGCCAATGGCATGGATGTCGCGCGAGGCGTACAGCGCCACGCCATCTTCCTGCGACAACGGCTGGCCGGCCGACACCTTTTCGGCCGCCGGCCACAACGCCCGGTCCCAAATCGTGCCCAAATCCAACATCGCTGTCAGTATAGAGGCCCGCCGGTCGATCTTCTACCTGCGGGCGGATTTTGAAAACCCGTAAAAATTCAATCTCAACGCCGGCGCCGGTGTCGGCGGGTGATGGGGATTTTGCTCCCCAAAGTGCGCGGCGGGGTTGGCAGCGTCACCGGCGTGCTGGGGGCCGTCCCGCTGGGGTTGTATGGGCGTTCATAACGGCTCGGAGCCGGCGGGGCGGCCGGGGCGTTGCCGCCGGGTAGGGGTTTTTCATCCGTCCAGTCGGCCGGTGTGGGGCGCGGTTCAAACCCTTCCACCACGCCCAGCGGAATCACCATGTTGATGAGCGATTCCACCTTGGTCAGCTCATCACCCTGATCACGCTGCACGAAGGTGAATGCCTTGCCGGTCGCCCCCATGCGGGCGGTTCGGCCGACGCGATGGACATAAACTTCCGGGTCGTCGGGGATGTCGAAATTGATGATGTGACTGATGTCGGCCACATCAATGCCGCGGCTGGCCAGATCGGTGGCGACCAGAACGTCGAATTTGCCGCCCCGAAACCCTTTCATCACGCGGTCGCGTTTGTTTTGCGCCAAATTGCCATGAATCTCACGGCATTCGATCTGGTCGGCGTGCAGTTTTTTGGCCAGCTTTTGCGCTCCGTGCTTGGTTCGACAAAAGACAATCGCCAGATCCGGATTTTCCTTCTCCAGCAGCATCTTCAACAGGCGGTATTTGTCCCACGGCTGCACCGACAGGTAATACTGTTCCACCTTCTCCACGGTGGGTTTGTCATCGGCGCCCGGCGCGACCAGTTTTTCAACCGGCTCGGTCATGTATTGACGGGCGAGTTTTTCGATTTCGGGCGAAAAGGTCGCCGAGACGAAGATCGTCTGCGGGCGGGTTGGGCCATCGGCGCCCTCTTCCCCATCGCCGGCTGTTTCTTCGGGGGCATCCTGCTGCGCATTTCGATGCAGGTTTTTAACCCGCGACAAAATGTTGCGGATGTCATCGCGGAATCCAATGTCCAGCATCCGGTCCACCTCGTCGAGGACGATGAAACGGATGTTGTCCAGCGTGACGATACGCCGTTCCAGCAGGTCGATCACGCGCCCGGGTGTGCCGACGATGATTTCCGGGCCGTGCTTGAGGAATTTCATCTGCGCGGTGATTTTCTGGCCGCCATACACCGCCACCGAACGGATGGGCGTGTGTTGGCCCAGACGTTTGATCTCATCCTCCACCTGCACCGCCAGTTCGCGGGTGGGAACGAGGATCAGGGCCTGCGAGGCCAGTCCTTTTTGCGCCCGCTGGAGGATCGGAATGCCGAAGGCGGCCGTCTTGCCGGTGCCGGTGCGGGCCTGACCCAGAATATCGACACCGGTCAAGGCGCGGGGGATCAGCAGGGCCTGAATTTCAGAAGGGGTTTCAAAACGGGCGTCCGCAAGCCCACGCAGGATCGAGGGTCGAACCCCCAACGCCGCAAAAGCCTCAGGGACGGCGGGATGATCGGTCTTGTCGCTCAAAGGGTGTCTGTTCCAATGAAAAAATTATCCCCCGGTGATGCAATTTCAGGATTTTATTGTCAAATTGATTGATTCACAAGCGGATGTCGGTTGCCGGTCGGCGGCAATTGGGTAATGTGCCTACGATTGAATGAATTCGGAGAATGATGCGGCGGGCGATTATATCCATCCTGATGGTCTGGATGTTGGCTGGCGGCGCGTTCGCGGCCGATCCGGCGGTTGATGTAGTCCAGTCAGTTGTTCAATTGCAACGCAGGACGTTCGATCCGAAGCATCCACCCGCCGACATGCCCCCGTTAAAACCCGGCGAGGCGGCCTTCACCGAATTTAATTACGGTTGCTCCGCCGAGGTCAGTTACACCCGCTCGCAGGGGGAGGGTGCGGACCGCGTGACCATCACGAACGTGCGCATGAACATCAGCCTGTCGATCACCATTTGGCTACCCAAAAAATCCACCCAAAAGCTGAATGCCCACGAAGAAGGGCACAAACAGATTGGCCAGACGATCTACAACAACACCGCCCGCCCCGATGCCCTTCAGGCCGCCCAGTCACTGGTTGGCAAAACAATCGACGCCGGCGGTTTGAGCGATGAGGAACTCCAGCGGGTCGTCAATGAATGGGTGCAACAGGCCTGCGACCGTTACATGAAATCCACCCCCGCCCATGCCGGCAGGGTCGGCGAAGCCTACGACCGAATTACCGATCATGGGCGCAACAAGGTTGATGAACAAACCGCCATCCGCCGGGCCTTTGAACAGGCCGGGTGAGGTTGGTTTCCTGGTTTATTTACGGGATCAAACCAAATCCGAACTGTTCACGGTTGAAATAAACCGCCCCTTCAAACCATCCCCGCACCGCCTCCCGGCAGCGCAACAGCGTGCAATCAATGCGCAGCAACCGTCCATCGGGCGCCGGCAATTCCAGGATGCCCCCATATCCCAACGGCAATTGGTGCTGGGTCACAAAACCCAGACTTCGTCGGCTGACATCGCGCGTGAAGAGGGCGCGAGGCTCCAACGGCCCATCCGCGAAGAGCCGCAGCGCCGCCTTGACGCGATACAACTTGCGCGCCATCGACCGCTGTTTGTGCCGGCTTGACTGGCCGGCCTCCAATGCCGAGAGGATAAAATCCAACTCGGCCGGCCATTCGAGTCCACCATCAACTTGGGCTGTTCCCATCGAATCCACCAATACCATCGAACATACTCCTGGAGCCGCCGCCGCCCCTTTTCAGGGGCATTGCGACGGCCCGTGGCGATAAGAAGTTATGAAGCGGACCTAACCCTACGATTCAATTTGGCCCGATGCCAAACCAATCCGACAAAAACTTCCGGTTCGTCCGATAATTGGGCCATTTCGGCGCAAAAAAAGAGGGGGACGAACATTTTTTGTCCGTCCCCCGGAGGGCACACAGATCAGTGGAATGATCAGGTTTTGGAAGAATCTTCGGCCGGGGCGTCTTTGCCCTTGTCACCATGATGGGACCGGCGTTTCTCCCGCATTTCCTTGAGTTTTTCCCGCTGTTCGGGGGTCAGGATGCTGTTGATGCGATCCCTCGCTTCTTCGATGATCTTGCGGCCTTTTTCGTGCATCGCTTCACGATCGCCGCCACTTTCTTCGTGCAGGGCTTTTAGCTTTGTGCGCGTTTCATCCAGCACCGTCTTGACCTGTTGTTTCTGATCGTCGGTCAGATTCAACTGGTCCAGGGCCTTTTGCAGCCGTTCGATCGCCATGGGCGACGGGCCTTGGCGATCTCCTCTTTCGCCGCGTCCCTTGCGGTTTTCCGCCCATTCCTGGCGCTTTTTCTTGAGTGCTTCCTTCTGTTGATCGGTCAGTACCGCTTCAACCTTTTTGTTCAGGGCCTTCATGAATTCTCGCCCCTCTTTCATGCGATCGCCGGGCTTCACATCATCCTTTTCCCATTTTTCCCGCATCGCCTCAAAATCACTCTTGGCCTGCGTGAAAATGGCGTCCACCTGCGTTTTCTGGTCCGCGGAGAGATCCAAGCTGTTGATCGTCTCGTGCATCCGATCCAGCATTATGCCTGGATTGTGCTGTCGTTTACGATCCTTGCGGCCCTCGTGGTGTCGATGGTTGGGCGTGTTTGACTGGTCCGGCTGGGTGGAGGGCGCTTCGGCCCAAACCGCCACCGGCGCCGCCAAAACCACCGCCAGCACGGCTGGCAACATCTTTCTGGGATTGCGAATGAATTCCAACATGTTTGCTCCTTTGTAAATGGGTTTCATTCACCCACTACAACGAGCCGGAGTGGAAATTATTGTCAGCGATATCGTTGATTGGCGGCAACATCCCCTACAAGCGGAAAACCCGCATCCCGCCGACTGCCAACGCCCGGTCGTCAGGTCCGATAACCCAAAACCCGATTTATTGGCCATTGACGCCGGGTGGCGATCCGCATAGAAGGGATAACTGTTACAGATCGGCGGAAGGCCGCTTTGGGCTTGAATTTTTCTCCGCCGACTGTTTGGGTATCAGCTATAGTCGCCATGGACTCTTACCACTGACAGGTGACTTTTGCTGGAAAATGGCACACCAACCAACGCGATTCAACGACTGGCCCGGCGGCTGTTGCTGGGGCTGTGCGCGGCATTGGCCATCGGCATCGCCGGCGAGGCGATTGTCCAATTGATCGATCACCACGCCGGGGTCTCGTGGGCCAACCAACCGGCTATACCGGCCATGGATCAGCCCGCTGTGGCCCCCGAACAGATGGAATCGATCATCCCCGAAGCCGACCATAAAATCCTGTCGGGCGCTTCCATGCTCCCCATGGCGGCGGTTGATTCATCCAACACACCCCGCAGACACATTATCTGGATGGAAGTGACCGCCTATTGCCCCTGCACCAAATGCTGCGGCGAACAGGCCGCCGGCATCACCGCCAGCGGCAAAACGGTCGGCCACAACAATGGCCGATTCGTCGCCGCCGACACGCGATTGCTCCCGTTTGGCACCCAACTGAGCATCCCCGGCTACCACGGCGGCCAGATTGTCCCGGTCCTCGACCGCGGCGGCGCCATCAAGGGAAACCGTCTGGATGTCTACTTCCCCACCCACCAGGAAGCCCTCAAATGGGGCCGTCAACGACTGCCTGTGACCGTCATCGAAGAATAATTTGACCTTTGATCCTCATCGCGGTCAGCCTTGATCCATCGAATTGGAAGTTCAATTTCATTGTCTGTAAGCTCGTACTGATGAAAATTACCTCGGTTCAAACCGTACTTCTGACCGGTCCCTGCACGAACGATCCTTTCCTTTCAGAGGCCCGCAAACGGCGCAGCGCGGCGTTTATCGAAATTCACACCGATGCGGGGTTGATCGGGCTGGGGGAAACATATGGCGGCTATTTCTGCCCGGAAATGGTTCCGGAGATCGTGCGATTTTTTGAGCCGATCCTGGTGGGGCAGTCGGTGGATAACATTTCCGAGTTGTGGAGCCGGATGTATCAGTGCGGCAACTTCTGGTGCCGGGTGGGACTGGGGGCGATTGTCCTCAACGGCATCGAGGCGGCATTGTGGGATTTGAAGGGCAAATCACTCAAATTGCCGGTTTATGAGCTGCTCGGCGGCCGCAAACACGATTCGCTGCCCGCCTACGCCACCGGCGGACCGAGCAACTATCCCAAGGAAAAGCTGGCCCAGAAGATGGATTTATATCTCTCGCTGGGATTTCGTGGACTGAAGGTAGGGGTGGGCGGTCACGATTCCGATGGAGGGTTTCAATCCCCCAAAGGTCCGGCCGCCTGCGCCGAATTTGAAGCCGACAAGCTCCAGTTCATGCGCCGACACGCCGGCGACGATGTGGCGATCATGCTCGATGGACACATGGGCAACAGCCCAACCGACACATGGGATGTCTCCACCGCCATTGCGGTGGCGCGGGCGCTCGAGCCGTATAATCTCTTTTTCTTTGAAGAACCGTTGCACTATACCGACCCCTGGGGTTATGCCGAATTGTGCAAAAGCACCTCGATCCCCATCGCCGGTGGGGAATGTCTGACCACAACCTATGAATGGCGGGTTTTCGCCGAGCGGGATTGCTTCGACATTGGCCAGCCTGATGCCTCTTTTACGGGCGGGCTGGAACAGTTCATGAAAGTCGCCGCCATGCTCGAAAGTCGCGGCCGAAAAGTCGCCACCCACGCCTGGGGGGCCGGCGGGTCGTTGATGCAGAATATCCATTGCGGTTTCGCCGCCGCCAACACCTGCATCCTTGAAATCGCACCCGCCTATGGTCCGCTGCACAGCGAAATCATCGGCGATTCGCTCGTCATGCGTGATGGCCGGGTGTTGCCGCCGCAAACGCCCGGTTTGGGGATCCAATTGACCGATGCCATCAAGAAAAAATTCCCCTTCGTGCCCGGCAGCGGGGAATTTAACAGCGTTCCGGGCAAGGTTCTCATAGACTGATCAACGGATTTTCACAACATGCCAAACGTCTGCATTCACCACGCGATTTATGCGCCGGGGCTGGAACGCCTGCGGGAATTGCCCAATGTTCATCTGACGGTGATTCCGCCAAGCGAGGGAGATTCGTGGGCATTGCCCGTGGAGGAGGCCGGGAAGGTCGAGATTCTTTTCTCCTCGTCCGCTCCATCCAATCTGGATGCCGCCAAAAATCTTTGCTTGCTGCACATCGATTCGGCCGGTTACAGCCATTTGTTTGAGTACAAGCTTCATGAGCGCGGCATCCGCGCCTGCAATGCCGCGGGTGTGTTTGACATCCCGATCGCCGAGTGGAACGTGGCGATGATGATCAACCTGTTGCGGGATGTGCGCGGCATGATCCGTCATCAGGATTCGGGCATCTGGGACCGCGACGCCCGCTTTCAACGCCAGTTGCGCGGCTGTACGGTTGGTTTCTGGGGGTATGGCGGCCTGGCCCGCGAGACGGCCCGGCTCTGTAAGGCGATGGGGCTGAAAGTCCACGTCTTTTCCCGCTCCCCCATCAAACCCAGAGACGATCATTTTGTCCTTCCCGGCACCGGCGATCCCAAGGGTGTGCTGCCGGATGCCGAGTATGGTCAGGATAAAAAGGGAGAATTTTTAAGCGGCCTCGATTTTCTGATCATCGCGATGCCGCTGACCGATCAGACTCGTGGCCTGGTCGGCGCGGATGATCTCAAACAATTGCCCCGCCGGGCATTTGTGCTCAACCCCGCGCGCGGGCCGATCATTCAGGAACAGGCGTTGTTGCAGGCGCTGCGCGAAGGTTGGATCGCCGGGGCGGCGCTGGATACGCACTATTACTATCCCATGCCTGTGGATCATCCGCTATGGAAGTTTCCCAACGTCATCATGACGCCCCACATCTCCGGTTCGACCGCGATGTCGGAATTCCCCCAGCGCGTCTGGGACATCTTCGTCATCAATGTTGAACGCTGGATCGCGGGCCGGCCGTTGCTCAATGAACTGACGCCACGGCAACTTGCCGGACAATGATCATGACATCGTCGATTTTTTGACAATTGCCAGTCGGCCCATGCGCGCCAGCATGATGCCGGTGATGATCAAGACCGCCCCAACCCACACCGGCCACCCCATCGGCACTTTTTGCCAGAGGGCCATCACCATCAATGCCAGCACCGGCGTCAGGTTAAACACGGCCAACTGGCCGGCCGTTGGCCGACGTTCCAACCCCGCGAAGTAAAAACAGGTCGCCAGCGCATTAAACAGCATACCCGCCACGATGGCGATCGCGGTTGTTGTCGGATCTTCGATCAGGTGACCAAACCCCTGAACCAGCATCCAAATCCCCGAGACCACCACCGCCACGAGGTTGTAAATCAGGATTGGGCTGATCCCCTCAATCTTCCATTTCTGTGTCGCGGCCGAAAACCACCCCCAGACAATCGCACCGGCCAGCGCAATCAATGGCCATTGCAGGCTGCCCAGTTGGTCCAATGAAAATCCGGATGCCCTGCTGAAATAAACACCAACCGCTGAGATGACCAACCCTGTCCATTCCAGCACCCTCACCGCCCGATGCTCCACCCACAGTGCGATTAAAATAAAGGTGAACAATGGCCACAGATAATTCGCCATCATCACCATCGGCACCCCGCCCGTGGATGTGCGGGTCATGGCGACCAGATACAGGCAGTAATAAAGCGTATATCCAAACAACCCCAGCAATACGGTTTTGGACAGTGAACCTCTGGTCTTATTCGTCCGGCCGCCACGACCGATGATTGGATTGGCCATCGCCAGAAAAATCACGCTCCCCAGCGAATACAAAAAGAACATTTCAAATGCGTTCAAACCTCGGCGTGATAAAAAAATCGTGACCGACGGAGAAAAGGCGTACAGAAAGAGCGATCCGAGGATCCACCCCAGCGCGCTGGACCGATTCCGAACCGGGCTGGCCAAAGATTGTTCGCTCATCGGATGTCTTTAGGAATGGAGCTGCTGCATCAACTGGCGGCAACCATCGATGAAGCGTTGATTGATGCCCCTCTTGAATGGGCCGGTGGTCGGACACCAGAGATAACTTTCGGTTTCATATCCGCCCCGCGGCAACTCCTCATCATTGGGCACATAACAAAGACACCCGCCGGTGTATCCCAATACAACCGCATTGTGCGGCCCAAATGCGGTTTCGATGGCTTTCCCCAGCCCGCACAAGGGTTCACAGTTCAATCCGAGCAGGGTGTGTTGTTCATTGAGTTGCAACGCCTGCAGCCGAAACGAAATATGTTTGTCGATCCCCTGGCCATTGTTCAACCGGCTCAGACAGGCGCGCATGTAATCAATTTCCCATTCGGTTCCGTTTTGCAGCTTTTCCAGTGATTGTCGGGTGGAATAGGTGGTTTCGCAGGGCAATTCCATCGGCCGGGCGCCAAAGGCCAATTTCAATGGCCCGCAATCACGCCACGGCCCATTGATGGCCGCTAGCGTCTGGTCACAAAGTGGCGCAACCATTTTTGACAATTCATCAAGCCGGACGATCCGCCATTGGTCGCCATCGGCCGTGTATGTGGGGCGAACATCGCCGGCACAGGCTTGTAAAAAGGAGAATGTCACGGCGTGATTCAACGACGTCTCAACCGCCGCACGCCAAGCGCCCACAAAATCGGCCGTCAGCAGGTGCTGTGAGCTGGTGGAGGTCGGATGACAGGCGAGTATCGGCAGCAATACACGCAATTTGCCGCCCAAATCCCTTATCGCAAACAGGCGAAGCCGATCATCCACCGGCCCATCCGGGTCGGGCGCCATGGTGACGTTGTGGCCGGTCATTTTTCGTCGATTGATCGGAAAATCAGTCGTCGTTTGGGTGTAATGCAGCGTGCCGGGGGTGGCCTGATCGCGGGCTGTCGACAACGCGGCCGCGATCTTCCGCCAAAGCTCATCAAAGTAACGCAGAATCAATTCCCTGTTGCCGGCCGAATAGCGGAGGGGCGATCTGCGGTTTTCAACGCCCGGCTCATGACGGATCAAAGGCCCACCATGCGTGTGGCTGGCATTGAGAAAAATCGCCTCCGGCCGGCAATTCAACGATTTGGCGATCCATCCGATGCCTTCTTCATAAATTGGACCATCCGGAAACTGGCACAGGTCGGCCGATCCAATCCACGCTTCACGTTGTCCATCGTTCAGATAAACGGCCGTGAAGGTCAGCGGGTCATGGACGCCATCAAAGTGATCGAGCCTCGAATCATACCCGCCCATCAGCATCGCGAAGGAAGGGGTGATCTCCACGCGATGAACGCCAAATTTCATGGATGAATCCCTGAAGGAACCAGGCCAATGTTATTGTGCGCGTTGCTTGTAATCCCCCACAACAGACCCGTCAATGGAATCTATTTCCCCACGGCCAGCCGGGTGCAATGGTCGAACAGGCTTCGCCATTCCAGTTGTTGCAAAGCGACAGCCGCCGCGAACAGCGGATCATCGGATTGGTGGTGCAGATGTTGCACCAGATCGACAAATACATCCGGGTTCCAGCCACGTAAGTTCAGCTTTAACAGGAACTTATCGGCGGGCAGGGGGTTGATGATGTCGGCGGCGCGGGCCGACAGGGTGGCCAGCACGGGATGATCGGCGCAGCGGGCGTACCAGTATTTGCTGTTGGAAAAATCCCCCTCGCGGCGGTGCAAAATGGCGTGCCAGAACGACCCGGTGGGATCGTCGATCCCCTGGCTGATGGTGTGCGACTGCTCCAGCCCGTCGCACCAGAGCCACAACCCGGCCAGCATCGCCTGCGCATGAAGAGGCGAACGGATGGGCGCGATCAACAATTGCCCGGCCGAAACATCGGCCAGGCTTTGTTGTGCCGCGGAGGATGATTCAACGACCAGTCGGCCGTAATCGTTTTCCTGAATGATCCGATGCGCCAATGGCGACAGTGGGTCGGTGCCGGGGTCGTGCATGGATCAATTGTATTCGCGCCGATGGCAAAATCGACATCACTTCTTTTGCCCCTGCAAATACGCCGCCTTGATTTGCGGGTCATTGTTCGTGTGTTCGCCGCGATAGACCAGCAGAAAACCGCAGCGGGGGAAATCGGACTTGTTGGGCGCGCTGTAATGGATGGTTTGGCAGTGGTGAATCAGCGCATCACCCGGATCGAGCGTGCCGCAAAATTTGTCCGATTCCTCGGCCGGTGGCATCTGGGCCAACCCCATCGAGTTTCCCGATACACCCGATGGTTTGTGCGGCAACATGCCCAACTTGTGCGTCCCTTTGACATAATAAATCGGCCCGTTTTCCAGCGTCACCGCATCAACCGCGATCCAGACGGTCAACACATCCGGCGGCGTCTGGCAGAAATAAGCGTTGTCCTGATGCGCCGGCACACCCGATCCGATTTTCGCGGGCTTGTTGAAGGTCTCCACACCCAACAGCACCGGCTTGCCATGCACCAGCGGCCCAACCGTGGAGAGGATCGACTCACGGCGGGAAAATTCGTCGAAAAACTTGTCGTGATGCTCCATCCGCCACAGGTTGCGCACCGATTTGCCATCCGCCTCCATCACGCGGTCCCCTTCGGGCAACTTGGGCAGCACCTGGTGGGAATATCGAGCGATTTCCGATTTGAGTTGCGCCACCTCGGCGGCGCTTAAAAATTTGCGGATGCGGATGAAGCCCTCTTTTTCATAATCGGCGATCTGGCTGGCGGAAACCATTGGTTTGTCCTTTCAAAACAGTGCTTGTACTACCGGCCACCTTGGCCGATAATCAAGACACTTGTTTATATATGCTTTAATCCACCAACAAGTCCATCCCCGGCAGTGGGGCGGGCTTGTTCACCCGATGCCATGACCCCCGCCAGCACACTATACAAACACTGTCTGAACAAAATCCACCAATCGGGCGATGTGCGCATCCTCATGGAGAGCGAATGGGAACTGTCGCGGCGGTTTGGCGTCTCCCGGTCGGCCGCCCGGCTGGTGATGCAACGACTCGTCCGCGAAGGGTTGATCGTCGCCGTGCGCGGCAAGGGATATTTCACCCGCCCACCCCCGGCCGATCCCCGTGAAGCGCGAATGCGCATCGGCGTGGTGTATGAACAGAGCCGCGGCCTGTATGCCCGCCTGCAAAACGACATTCTGACGGGACTATTGGATGCCCACCGACAACAGGGCCTTCATTCGGCTTTGTTGCAGATTCCAAACGCGGCCGACCGATCAACCATCGGCCGGCTGATCCAATCGCAGAAAGTCGATGGATATCTGCTCTATTCACTCCCGCTGGCGGTCCAATCGCAATTTGCCGCCCAAGGGAAACCGGCCGTGGTTTTCGGCAATACCTACGATGAACTGGGCCTCCCCAGCGTGGCACTGGACGAATTGGACATCACCCGGCAATTGTGTGATGACCTGCTCAAAAGCGGCCGACGCTGCGTGGCGTTGATTCAGGAGCGATCCTTGAACCTCGGCGCCGAACGCAGCAGACTCGGATTTGAATACGCCCACCACGCCCGCCGCCGGCGATTTGGACGCGATCGAATCATCCTGGTCGACCGCCACCGGGGCATCAATGCCTCGCTGCGCCACCTTGAACTGCTCAACCCCTCCGCAATTCTGGTCCAAAATGGCCAACTGATGCGGCAACTATGGGACAACGCCGGCGAATCGCTCCGCCAACGCCTCGCCGATGCGCAGATTATCCTGTTGAGCGGAACACCGGGAAACCTTCCGCTGCATCATGTCCGGTATGTCAAGGCCGACCTGAACGCCGCCGCCCGCATCGTCGCCAAGACGCTACGGTTGTCCCTGGCCGGCCAACGCCGTCAGCTTCAGCACCATGTTGTTCGCTGGAATCTGGAATCCGCATAAAAGATAAAGACACCGGCCATGGTTCTGGTATAATCCTTCCCCATGAAATCATTCATCATTCTGGTCTTGCTGGCGGCATTGGCGGGCGCGATGACGTATACCAAGCCCACCGAGGCGGATTTCAAATCGTATGTGATGCAGCGGGTCATTCAAGGCTCCGAAAACAAACTGGAGCAGTTCACCGCGGCCATTCAGGTCAAGGGGTTTCTGGATACATGCAAATACAAGAATTATTTCCTATGGTCCACCGTCTCCAAGGATGACAAGACCATCTATGTCGGGGCGCTCAGCCACTGGTTCGCGCGCGAGGATTTTCCCGGGCGGTGGGAGATCACCAAAAGTCAGGGATCGTAAGTCGGTTGGAGTTTATTTGTAAACCAGATTGCGCCGCGGGGCGGCCGCTCCGCTAAGGCGGATTTCATTGTTGCCTACCTTGACGGTCAGGCTGACATTGACGCGGGCGACGCAGGGGGCGTTGTTGTAATCCGTCCCCATGTCCACCGAAAAACTCATGTCGGTCACATCGCGAGCCAGCACATAAGGATGGGCCGTGGTGTCGGCCGACAGAATCATCACCAGTTGGTCCTGATCGGGCAGATATCTGTAAATGCGTTCCTCCGGCGTGGCGCTGCCGGTGATGAGGGTGATTTCGTGAGCATCCCACGCCTCATCCACCGAACCGGTGCGAATTTCGCTCAGCAGATGATGAAGCCCGACACGGGCGGTCTGCGTGGCCTGAAAGAACCGGTCGTTGTTGCGAATGGCCCCGGCCGATGCGGAAAACGCGGCCGAGATCGCCGTCAATAGCATGGCGGAGATCGTCAGGCTCATCATCGCCTCGACCAACCCAAACCCGGTGCGATATCGATGGTTCCGTTGCCGCTGCATCAGGTGCCTCCCTCGCTATAGGTATAGGGCAGGGGGCTGTAGGAACTGCCGAACTTGATGGCGGGTGGGTAATTGGCCGTACCCTGGCTTTCAATGATGATGTCGGAGTTGCCGGAGAGGCTGGTGGCGGTTTTGTTCAGATTGATAATGCTTCCCCGAACAGTGCCGCCGGCGTTGCCGCTAAAACTTACCTGACTGGCGATCAGCGAACCGGAGATTGTGTTGAAGTTGCCACTAAAACTGGTGCCATAGCCGGGCGCCAGCAGCATTGCCCCCGTAAGTTGACGCAAGCTAGCGGGAAAATCGGAAGTACTGGGCAGTGTGCTGACATCACTGAAGCTGACGTTGCCGCTGAAGGTGATTAAGTTCTGGGTCGGATCCAGTGACTCGTTGTTGTCGCCGTCGGTTTCCACGACGATCACGCCCTGGATGGTGGTGTTGCCGCTGAAGGTGACCTTGTTGGGTGATTCCACATACATGACACCTTGAATTTTGGTGTTGGCGGAGAAACTTGGGTTGGTTCCAGCCTTGATGCGGATGTTCTTAAACGTAGTTCCGCTGGGCTTGCTGGTGCGGATGACTGATGAGCCGGTGTCATAGGATGGGGGTACATATTGTTCAAAGAGAGAGGTATCCACAAAGGGAAATTCAGGCGGTTCTATGCCCTTGTGGATGACATCATCAAAACCAGCGTCGTCATAATGCAGACCTGCGATGGTGGAATTGGTGCTGAGGCTGAGCATGGCGGCAGCATTGACGAAGGAGACATGGCCTGAAATCAAGGAATTGCCAGTCATCGACAGGGCATTGGGGTCGTCCAGCCAGGCGGACAGGACGCTACCCATGTATTCTTGTCCCTTGGTGCCGGTGATGGAGACGTTGCCGTTCATTGAGATTTTTCCCTTGCTGGCAACGCCGAAATTGAAGATGGATGCGGGGCTGGGAAAGTTGGCGTAATGCAGGCTGATGGCGCGCTCAAATGTTGAGCCGCCAAAGCTGCCATAGACATCGACTTCAATCTGCTCACCGTTCATCAACTTGTGGATGACCGCCCGAAATGCCGAACCATCGGTGTCCAGCGAGATCCGGCTGGTGCCGTCGCCGGGGATTGTGATCGTATTGCCATCCGATGAGACGCTGATGGTACTCGATCCGGAGGGCATGTTCTGGGTGTTGTCGAACTTGGCGCGCAGCGAGGTGATCAGCGCGTCAAAAAGCTGGTCCGGCGGGGTTCTGGCCGGCAAACCGGCCGTGGCCAAGTGATATCGCATGAATGCCATGCCCGACTCGGCCGCCAGCCGGGCGCGGGCGCTGCGCTGTTCATTGGCCGCGATCTGCGTCGCTGTGGTGATGGCCGCGAAAAAACCAACCGCCAGCGTCGAAAACAAGACCAGATACAGCATCGCCAAAACGCTGCTGATGCCGGTGGGATGTTGTCCATGTCGCTTGACCATGATCGATTTCCTTATTGGGCCGACGTCACCAGCCGTCGCGAGGCATACACGACATTACCGTTGTGCAGCACCGTGACCGTCACCATCGCCGCGGTGGTTTTGGCATACGCCAGGGAGGTCAGCTTGTCGGGCTGCACATATTGCACCGCGACATTCTGGCTCCAGGAGGACATCGAGGAGATCGCCGTAAAGTCCGAATCGACCGCCGGCGAATAGGTCACATTGTTCAATGCCGCCACCTGATCGAGCGTCATCCGCATCATCGCCTCATGCAGGTTGACCGCGAGGTTCATCGCCGTGGTGGTCTGCGCGCTCTGTGCGTTGACAAATGTCCCCGCCGCCAGCAGCCGCAGCATCGACACAACCCCCACGCCGACAATCACCGTCACCAGCGCCGCCTCAATCAGCGTAAAACCACGCCTTTGACGGCCAATTCGGCTCAACCTGGGATGATCCACTCTCATCACCCTCAGATGTCCAATACAAATCACCAGGAGTCAAATGCCGATTATTCGGGAATTATTGCCTATTTCACAAGCTGGCTGAGCTTGAAGATCGGCAGGATGATGCTCATCGCGATGAAACCGACGATGCTCCCCATCGCGATGATCATCAGCGGCTCGATCATCGCCGTCACCGACTTGATCACCGCCCGCAGCTCACGCGAATAAAAGTCCGACACCTCATCCAGCACCTCCCCCAGTTTTCCCGATTCCTCGCCCGCGCCGATCATCTGCACCACCGACCGCGGCAGCAGGTTGCTCTTCTGCAGGGGCGATGAAATCTTTTTCCCCTGTTTGACGGCCGAATAGACCGTCCGCCACATCCGCCGATAGAGCTGATTTCCCGAAATCTCGGCCGTGATGCTGATCGTGTCCAGCATCGGCACACCCGCGTTGATGAGCTGCCCCATCGTGTGCAACCCCCGGCTGATATACAGCGCCCGAAACAACTTCTTGAACAGTGGTATCGTCAGCTTGGTCTTGTCAAACCACATTCGCCCCCAGTCCGTCCGCAGCATCAACACAAACCCCCACGCCGCGCCCACCACCCCAATCAACAGAAAATACCAGTTCCCCACCATGAATTCAGAAATCAGGTTCAACAACTTCGTCGGGGCCGGCAGCGCCGCCTCCTTCCCCTTGAAGATTTCCTTGAAACTGGGGACGACAAACACCAGCAGAAAAATCGTCGTGCTGACGGCCATCGCCCCGATGATCCCCGGATAAATCATCGCCCCCACGACCATGCTGCGCGTTTCGATCTGCTGCGCGAGATACCCCGCGATCCGATCCAGCATCCGGCTGAATCCACCCGACAATTCCGATGCCTTCACCATGTTGATGTACAGTGGGCTGAAGACTTTGGGATGCCGCTGCAACGCATCGGAAAATGGTTTTCCCGCCTCCACATCCCGCTTCATCTGCACCAGAATTTCCTTGAATTTCGGATTGGCCGCCTGTTCGGCGATCCCTTCGATGGCCGCGCGAATGCTGATGCCGGCGCGGATCATCACCGCCAGTTGGCTGGTGAAATTCTGCACATCCCGCGCCCCGGGGCCGAAACTGATGTTGAAATTGAACGATTTTTTCCGCGCCGACTCCTGCGCGGGGGCCAGCGACAGGATGTATTCCCCCCGTTCGCGCAACTGCTGCGACGCGGCCGCCAGCGTAGCCGCGGCGATCACGCCGGCCGTCACCTTTCCCCCCGCGCTCCTGGCTTCGTAGCGATAACTTGGCATGTTTCTCCCGCCGTCGCCCGGTCAATCAGGCGACCAGCGCCCGCTCCAGCTTCTCCGGATGGGCCGCCTGCGCCACCGCATCCTCTTTGCTGATGTATCCGTTGACGTACAACTGCTTGATCGAGCTGTCCAGCGTCTGCATCCCCAGCGCCCGGCTGGTTTCGATCACGTTGGGAATCTCAAAAATCCGGTTCTCGCGGATGCAGTTGCGCACCGCCGGCGTGCAGAGCATGATCTCCACCGCCGGGATCATCCCCGGCTCATCCGCCCGCTTGAAAAGCGTCTGGCTGATGACCGCCTGCAGCGTGTTGGCCAGCATCGAACGAATCTGGTTCTGCTCGTCGCTGGGATAAATGTCGATGATGCGCTCAATCGTCTGCGGCGCGTTGACCGTGTGCAGTGTGCTGAAGACCAGATGGCCCGTCTCGGCCGCCGTGATGGCCGCGCTGGTCGTCTCCAGGTCGCGCATTTCACCCACAAGGATCGTATCCGGGTCCTGACGCAACACATGCCTCAACCCGCTGGCGAACGTCGGCACGTCGCTGCCCACCTCGCGCTGCTCGATCGCGCATTTGTTGCTCACAAACGCATATTCAATTGGGTCTTCCAATGTGATGATGTGTCCCTGTTCCCGCCGATTGACCGCATCGACCATCGCCGCCAGCGTCGTCGATTTGCCCGAACCGGTCGGCCCGGTCACCAGGATCAACCCGCGCGGCAGATAGGTCAGTTTCGACACCACTTCCGGCAAAAACAACTGCTCAATCGGCCTGATCTTGTCATTGATCGCACGAAACGCCAGCGCCACCGTGTTGCGCTGATAGTGCGCATTGACGCGAAACCGCCCCAACCCCGGAATCTCATACGAAAAATCAGCGTCGCGTGTCTCCTCAAACTCCGCGAACCGCTTCTCGCTGACCAGCTCCTTGAGCATCCGCAGCGCCCCCTCCGGCGTCACCAGCGGAAAATCGCTCGCCGACATCACCGTATGAATTCGATACAACGGCGGCGCCCCGACGTTGATGTGAATGTCAGATGCCTTGGCCGCCACCGCGTTGCGCAGGATGTCGTCGATCAGACTCATATCACCATTCATCGGCGATTTAGACGCCGCTCTCCGTCACCCGCAGGATTTCATCGATCGTCGTCTGCCCTTTGAGCACCTTCGCAAACCCATCCTGCCTCAAAGTCACCAATCCCCGCTCACGACACAATTTCCGCAATTCCGTCACATTCGGATTACGTGTCACAAGATCACGCAACGAGTCATCCATGACCAATAATTCATAAATCCCAAGCCGACCCGCGTGGCCGGTCTTGCGGCAGCGGTCACACCCCTTGCCATGAAAAATCTCGCTCCCCTCAAACCCCTGAAGCTGCAAAAATTCCTTCATTTCATCCGATGGCTCATATTTCTCGCGGCAATGCGAGCAAATCCGCCTCACCAACCGCTGCGCCAAAATGCAATTGACGGCCGATGCGATCAGATACGGCTCCACGCCGATGTTGATCAATCGCGTGATCGACGATGGCGCATCATTCGTGTGCAACGTGCTGAGCACCAGATGCCCCGTCAAAGACGCCTGCACAGCGATCCGCGCCGTCTCCGCATCGCGGATTTCACCCAGCATCACCACATCCGGGTCCTGTCGAAGCAGGCTGCGCAACGCGGCCGAAAATGTCATCCCGATCTTGTCATGCACCTGCACCTGGTTCGCCTGCGGCAGGTGATATTCAATCGGATCCTCCACCGTGCTGATGTTCAGCTTGTTGCCATCCATGCAACGCAGCGATGAATAGAGCGTCGTCGTCTTGCCGCTGCCGGTTGGCCCGGTCACCAGCAAAATGCCGTGCGGTTCATCAATCTGCTTTTTCCAGATCGTCAGGGCATCCTCTCCAAATCCCAAATCCTCCAGCGCCACGTTGATCGAGCGGTTGTCCAGAATGCGGATCACCACCTTCTCACCATTCGCCGTCGGCAGGGTGCTCATGCGCAGGTCCACCTTGCGCCCATGCACCATCGCGCGGATTCGCCCATCCTGCGGCAATCGCCGCTCGGAGATGTCCAGATTCGCCATGATCTTCAACCGCGACACGATCGCCGCGTGCATCGTGTGCGGCGGGTTCATCGCCTCAAACAAAATCCCGTCGATGCGATACCGCACCTTCAGCGCCTTCTCCTTGGGTTCGATATGGATGTCGCTGGCCCCCTGTTTGATCGCGTCAAAAATCAGGTAATTGACAAACCGGATGATGGGGGACTCGCTGCCCATCTTTTCCAGGTCCGCCACCTCATCCTTGGCCTCCTTGACCAACTGGACATCATCCTCGGCCATGTCCTTGATGATCTCGTCAACCTGAACATCGGAGCTGCCGCTGGTGATCTGTTCAATGGTCCTGTTGATGTCCGCGGTCGTGGCGACGACCACCTTCACCTCGCGCCGGGTTCGCCGCCGCACCTCATCAAGCAAAAAGACGTTGGTGGGATCCGCCATCGCCACCACCAGCGACTTGCCCTCAATCCGCAACGGCAGCACCAGGTGTCTGCGAATGTATTCCACCGGCAGCAGTTCAAACGCCGCCTCCTCCACCCCCGCGCGGTCGGGCGTCTCAAATCCCGCCCCGATCGTCTCGGCCAGACACGCCAGAATCTGCGCCTCGCTGGCCGCGTTCATCGTCAGCAGAATCTGCGTCAATCCCTTCCCCGGCGTCTGCGCCTGCACCGAGCGCGCCTGCGTCAATTGCGCATCATTGATGATCCCCCGCTCCAGCAGCAAATCCTCCACCGACTTGCGCGCGGCCGCCTTCTGAGGCGCCCACAAAGGCTCAACGCCCTCCGCCCAGTCCTCAACAACCTCAACTTGTCCCTTGCGCCCAAACATCTCTCACCACCATCTCCCTCTCCCTGTACCCAGGGAGAGGGGCAGGGGAGAGGGTCTGTATTTATTTTCGATTTTCGATTGTTGATTTTAGATTGAAATACAAATACCAATCTTCAATCCCAACTCGAAAATCCAACTCGAAAATCAAAAATCTAAAATCAAAAATTCTCTACCTCTGCATCTTCAGTTCAAACCGGTACGATCCGTTTTTCACAATCACCGAATCGGGAGTGATCTTCTCGATGGTGAAGCTTTCCACCTGCTGCCCCTCGCCATACAACGTATTATTAATCATGCACGCCCGCCGGCTCTCCCCGCACATGATCGACTGCAACTGCAACTCCTGCACCGACTTCAACACCGCCGCCCGTTCCTCGGCCCGCTGTTTGCGCGCCAACTCCTCATCCGCCGCCGGATCCGCCCCCTTGATCGCCTCATATCGGAACGGATTCGCCTTCAACCCCGCCAACGGAACCTGCGTGGTGCTCGGATAACTGCGAAACTGCTGCACCACCTTCTCGGTGCTCCGCAACATCCGTTCCATCAACTTGATATTCTCCCCGCCCGCCTCCAGGAATCGGCTGATCGCCGCGCTGTTCTGCTCGCTTTGTTCATTGGTCGCCGCCGCCGCCGATTGCGGCCCGTGGCGAAAATAGGTCAGGTAAATCGCACAAGCCCCCGCCAGCACCACCCCAAGCAACACCGTCAACCCCTTGTTTTTAGGCTTGGGAGCCTCGGCTAACACAAATTCACCCTCACCCCCCGACATCAATTCCGCCTGTAATTCTCCAGAGGACTGATCATCACCCATCATCCGCTCATCGTGTGTTTCATCGCTCATAAATCGCTCCGTTCACTCATCGTATTATTGAGCCGACTGACCATCCGGTTCAAAGAAGATGCTCACCGTCAGCTGTGCCTGCATCTCCCCATCGTGCCCGTTGATCTTCTGCAAATTCATCTGCCCGATCCGCGTGATTCGCGGCAGCTTCTCCAATTGCAGCAAAAAGGCATAAAACCCGTTGAAATCTCCGCTCAAACTCAACTGGATCGGCTGCTCGCTGTAATTGGCCGCCTTCTCGCTCCGCATCGTCTTGATCGTCTTGGTTTGCAGCGAATTGGCCTCCGCCAGTTGCCAGACCTCCTTGAGAATCTGATCCACCTCTTTTTCCTGCGGCAGCTTCGATTCAAAAAATGCGATCGCCCGCTCAAATTCATTGATCTTGTTGTTCAGATCATCGATCCCGCTGGTCACCTGCCGCAGATTCGCCAAATGCTGCTCCTTGCGGCCAATCTCCGCCAGTTTCCTTTCGCGCTCGGCCGTCGTCCGCCGAAACCCGAAGAAATACGACCCGCCCAACACGCCCAATATCAACGTGAACAACAGGATTTCCCTGATACCCAATTTCATGGCCGCGCCTCCACATCCACCGCCGCCGTCCGATTCTGACGATTCAGGTCCACCGTCGCCTCCGCATCCGGCCGCAACGTCATCTCCAGCTCAAACCGCCGCAGCTTGTCATCCCCCTGGGTGTACTGATCGCTCACCAGCAGATTGACATCCCGCAACAGCGTCGATTGCGACAACTTGTTGATGTACTGCGCCACCTGCACATCCGTCTGTGCCACCCCCGTCAGCTTCATCGTCACGTCATACCGTTTTGGCTCCGGCGGCGGGGGGGATGCGGCCTTCTTCTGCGCATCCATCTCCGCCTTTCGCTGCTCAAACGCCGTCTTTGTCGGCGGCGGAGGGGTCGCCCGAACCTTCGACTCCAGCTTGAATTCCAACAATGACACCCCTCCGGGCAGCGAATTGGTGATCTGCGCCAGAATAAAACTCCTCGGAACCTTCTCCAGCAACGAAGCGCTCAGCTCCGCCTGCCGGGCCAGTTGCCGCTGTTTCTCCTGCATCTGCTCCACCTGCACGATCCGCTTGGCCGCCTCGGCGTACCGTTGGTTCACCTGGTCTTCGCGGCTTTGTATCTGCCGATTGGCCCGCTGATCCAGCGTAAACGCCCCCCCCAGCGCCAAACTGACCACCACAAACAACGAAGCGCAAATCACGTTCGTTCGACGACGCGCCTTGCGCTCCAGGTAATCATCCGGCAGAAAACTCAGTTGATTGGGCGACACATTCATACCCGCACCTCATTGCGCACACCCACAGGCCCCAAACTCAAACCAATCGCCACCGCCCACGACGGCTGCGCCTGCCTCCGGTCAATTCCGCTTTCAATCCCCACATCACTCGTCCGCCCCATCCGCACCAGCGGATCACCCACCTGCGCCGCCAGCCCCAACTCCCGCGCAATCCGCTGGCACATCGCCCGCTGACGCGCTTCCCCACCCACAAAAATCAAACGGTCCACCCCGCCGCTCGGAAACGTCGTCTCGTAATACCGCCGGCACAAATCCAACTCCTCCACCAGCTTCCCCGTCACCGGTTCGCACGCCCGCTCCACCGCCGGCCCCTGCCCCATCACGTCCGCCATCCCTCGATCCTCCACCTCCGCATCGGCCAGCGCCACCCCGCCCATCCGATCATTCAACCCATCCTCCACCCGCCGCTGCTGACCCTCGCCCGCCCTCAACCCCGCCGACAACAACGCGAAACTGTTCTCCTCCGATGCCTCCTCACGAACCGCCACCTTGACCGGCGCTTCAACATGGCTCGCCTGCACGGCCGCCAGTTTGATTCGCAGCATCCTGGCTTCCTCAAACTTCATCCCCATCCCCTCCGCCACCGCCCGCGTCAGGTGGTCTCCACCCACCGGAATCGACCGCGCCAGCAAAATCTGCTCCCCACGCGCCACAAACACCCGCGTCGCCGTGCATCCGATGTCCACAAAACAATTGGTGACTTCCTGATCGGTCTTGCGCCGATAGATATGCCCAAAGCAGTCCACCACCGCCTTGGCCTCGATGTTCATCCCCACCACATCCAGTTTCGCCCGGCCGGCCGCCCCCAGCAGTTGGTTCACCGCCTCCCGGCTGGCCGCCATAAAAATAATTTCCTGCTTCGGTTCCGAATCCGCATACACCTCCCCCGCGACAATGTGCCGCATCAACGCCAACGAAGGGTCGATCGGTAATTTCCCCTGCGCCTCCCAAGGCAGCGCCTTGAGCGTCGATTGCTCATCCATCTTCGCCATCCGCAGATGCTGAATGAACATCATCGACGCCGGCAACGACAACACCGCCTGCCGGCCCACAAAATTTCCCTGCGCCAGCAAATCCCTCGTCGTCTGCACAAAAAACGCCAGCTTCGCCGATGGGTCATTCCTCACATGCGATGGCACATCCGCGCTGGCCGCCGCGATCAGTCGATAATCCCCCTCCTCATATCGAACCTGCGCCAACCGCAGCGCATCACTCCCAAAATCCACCCCGATCGGGTTGGCCTTGGGTACAAAAAATTTCTTCGCCAGTCCAAACATCCTCTCTCCAACTCCAACTTGCCCACGATGGACTTACAATTCGCCCACCACCCGGAGCAAAGGCAAACCGTTCAGAATCTGTTTCCGCAGTTCACCGAGATTCATTGAACTGGAAGCCTCCACCGAAAAATATCGACGGTGAAACGCCCCTGAATTAGTCGAAATGCCCCCCGCAAACCTGTCCGCCCACCCGTTATCAGCCCTTCAACAACTCCGCCGAGATGGCATCCGCCACCGCCAATCCCCCCTCAGACAGCCAAAACCCGCTTTGATCCCCCTCCAGCAGCCCATGATTTGTCATTTGCCCCACCACCCCCGCAAAAAGCATACGGGCGTCCATCCCCGTACGACCCGCAAATTCCTCATAGTTTATCCCCCGTCTCAACCGCAGCATCAACATCCCCAGTTCCCGCGCCCGCTGCTCGGCCGACAATTTTTCCACCTCCACTGCCGCCAACCGACCCTCATCCACCGCCTCCTCCCACTCCCTCAAATGCGGCCGATTCCTCCACCTCCACCCCTCCACATGTGATGCCCCCGACGGCCCCAACCCAATATAATTCCCCCCGCGCCAATACATCAGATTGTGCCGACATTCCTCCCCCTCCTTCGCATAATTGCTGATCTCATACGCCGGCCAACCCACCTCCGCCAACCGTCGCCTCGTGTGTCGAAGCATCTCCAGCTCCACCGACTCCTCCGCCCCCTTGATCACCCCCAACCTCTTTTTCACCGCCATCGGCGTGTTCGGCTCATACGTCAGCCCATAACAGGACATATGCCCCGTCCCCAACGCCATTCCTTCTTCCAGCGACCTCCGCCATGATTCCAACGTCTGCCCCGGAATCGCATAAATCAGATCGATGTTCAACCGCTTAAACCCCGCTTGCCTCGCCAGTTGCAAACTCTCGGCCACCTGCCTTGGCTCATGATGCCGCTCCAATGTCGCAAGTTCCGCCACCACAAAGCTTTGCGCTCCAAACGACAATCGATTCACCCCCTCCTCCCTCAACATCTGGCAGTATTCCAGCGTCGCGGTTGCTGGGTTCACCTCCACAGTCCATTCATCCACTTGTGACAAGTCAAATCTTAACTTCAATCCCTGTAACAGTTTGCGCATCATCTCCAACGGCAACAAACTCGGCGTCCCACCCCCGAAAAAAACCGTACTGATCCGGCTTGAACTTCCCCAAACCTCAGCTTCTTTCAGCAATCTTTCGACAAATTTCCCCATCCTCCCCTCATCCTGGCGAGTGATGCTGTAAAAATCGCAATAATGACACTTGTGAAAACAAAACGGCACATGCACATACAGCCCCTCGGCCAACCCTCCGGGCAGCATGTGCGGGGAAAATTGTTCTGATTGAACATCCATCATCGTTGGCAGGGATTATAGGCATTCCCCCGTCGTAAACCTCCATTCAAACTTGCTCAAATCCATTTCCGAGGCTAAGTTAGAAAATGGTTCAAAACCCGTTCCACATCCTCCAGAGGCGACAGCTATGCAGGTGGTTTTGGTGATGTTCAAAGGAGACAGCGAACGCCGGAGTTTCTCCGTGGCGCGCGATGTCACCGTGATCGGCCGGCGTGAAGACTGCGACCTGCGGATTCCGCTCGGAGAAGTCTCTCGCAAACATTGCCGGCTCATCAAGGATGGCCAAAACCTGCGAATCGAAGACCTCGGCAGCTCCAACGGCACGTTCCGCAATGGCGAACGCATCCAGGAGGCGGCCGTCGGACCGGGAGATTCCATCCGCATCGGTTCGGTGGCGTTCATCGTCCAGATCGACGGCTATCCCAACGAAGATGACATGACCCCTCCCGCGCCGGCCGCCACCGCCACGGATGCCAACTCATCCCAGGAGGCCGAGCATCTTGAAACCGCCATGGCCCACCCCACCGATGAATTCGACCCCATGTCGGCCTTGAATTCCGAAGATTCCGCCTCGGACTTCGACCTTGGCAACCTCCCCCCCGGAGAACAATCCGGCATTGGCCTCGAAGATTCCCGCCCTGAAGGCTCGACATAAGCTCCTCAATCTCTTTCCAGTCACACGATTGAGGCCCATCCACCCCTCCGATAGGATGGGTTCATGCCATTAACGGATTGGTCAAAACGATACGGATCATTTTTCCATCGCTCACGCATCCTCGTCACCGGTGGGGCGGGGTTTATCGGCTCGCATCTGGTGGAGGCGCTGGCCGGGCTGGGGGCGGCGGTCGTGGTGTTGGATGATCTCTCCGGCGGGTCTCGATCCAATGTCGAATCATTCCCACTGGCCGACCTGCACATCGGATCAATTTTGGATGTTGAGTTGTTGCGCCGGTCGATGCGCGATTGCCGTTATGTCTTTCATCAGGCGGCATTGGGTTCGGTCCCCCGATCCGTGGAACAGCCGCGGTTGTATCACGAAGTCAACGCCACCGGCACATTAAATGTTTTGGAAGCCGCCCGCGAGGCGGGGGTCAAACGGGTGATGTTCGCCGCCAGTTCCAGTGCGTATGGCAACAGCGAACAACTCCCCAAAATCGAATCGATGCCCCCCTTGCCCGCCAGCCCCTACGCGGCCAACAAGGTCGCCGGCGAGGCGCTCCTGCGCGCCTATGCCAACAGCTACGATCTGGACACGGTTTCGCTTCGATATTTCAACATCTTCGGCCCGCGCCAAAACGCCAACAGCGCCTACGCCGCCGTCATCGCCGCATTCGCCAAGGCGATTCTTTCCGGCCAAAAACCGACCATTTATGGGGATGGTGAACAATCCCGCGACTTCACCTTCGTTGAAAACGCCATCCATGCCAACCTGCTGGCCGCTCGCCACGAAATCCCCTTAAATGGCGAAGTCTACAACGTCGCCTGCGGCCAACGGATCACAGTGAACGAACTGGCGTTGAAAATGGCACAATCGCTCGGCCGGCCCGGTTTAACCCCCACCCACGCCTCCGATCGCGCCGGGGATGTCAAACATTCTTTGGCCGATTTGTCGCTGATCGAACAGACCCTTGGCTATCAGTCAATTGTGTCGTTTGACGAAGGTTTGGAACAGACGATGCGCTGGTATCAATCGGCCGGTGTATAAATCACGCCTGCACGATATGATCTCGTCTCCCTTTGACACCCCGCATCGCCCCGCGCGTATCCACGATCAATTGTGATTCATCCGCCACCATCTGCCAGTTGATGGCCGAATGATGCGTGGCGATCAGCACGCAATCATACGAACGCAATGACTGCGGCGTCAGCGGTATGCTCTTTTTGCCAATGTTTCCCCATCGTCGCATGGAATGGGTGGCCGGGACGTGCGGATCGTGATAATCAACCAGCGCCCCAAGATGTTCCAGTTGTTCGATCAACTCAAAACTGGGGCTTTCGCGCACATCGTCCACATTCGGCTTATACGCCAACCCCAACACCAGAATGCGCCCACCATTCACCGCCTTCTTTCGTTGGTTGAACGCCAGCAACAGTTTCTGCACGACAAAGCCCGGCATCGACTGATTGACCTCCCCGGCCAGTTCGATGAATCGGGTCGATTGCCCCACCTCGCGCGCCTTCCAGGTCAGATAAAACGGATCGATGGGGATGCAATGTCCGCCCAGCCCCGGGCCGGGATAAAACGCCTGAAACCCAAACGGCTTGGTTTTGGCCGCCTCGATCACCTCCCACACATCGATCCCCATCGCATCCAGCACCATCTTCATCTCGTTGACCAGCGCGATGTTGACCGACCGGTAGATGTTCTCCAGCAGCTTGGCCGCCTCGGCCACCTCCGCGCTGCTGACGCGAATCACCTTGGCGATCGCCTGCTGATACAACGCCTCGGCCAATTCGCCGGAGATCGGATCGATCCCACCCACCAGTTTGGGGATGCTCTGGGTATTGAAATCGCGCCGGCCGGGGTCTTCTCGTTCGGGGGAATAAGCCACAAAGAAATCCCGCCCGCACCGCATCCCCGTGGCCGACAAGGTTGATAATAGAATTTCGCGCGTCGTGCCGGGGTAGGTGCTGCTTTCCAACACCACAAGTTGTCCCTGCCGAAGTGTCTTGGCAATGTCGGCCGCCGCCTGTTGGATGAAACTCAAATCCGGCTCCAAATGCCGACCCAACGGCGTGGGCAGACAAATGATGATCGCATCCGCCTCCCCAAGCCGTCCAAGATCGCAGGTGGCGTCAAACCGATCCGATGAGGCCAGATTTTTTGCAAAATCCTGCCCAAGGTGCGTCAGATAATTACGCCCTTGTTTAAGCTGATCAATCTTGGCCGGATCAACATCAAACCCCAGCACCTTCAGTCCAGCCTGAAAAAACGCCCGCAACAACGGCAAACCGACATAACCCAGCCCCATCACCCCAACGGTGATGGATTTGGAGCGAAAACGATCAAGTTGATTCATACAGCGGCTCCGATGACCCCTTTATCCATCATATCGGATCAGGACAAACGCATTGATATTTTTAGCGACGTTCATGATATCGGCGGAGCCTCCTCATTCCCTCCCCCGGTATTCCCGGGGGAGGGTTAGGGCGGGGGTTCTTTACCCGAATTTGGCGAAACAGGCCCCCTCCCCAGCCCTCCCCCAGAAATACTGGGGGAGGGAGGAAACATAAATACGGTACTCCTGCATATCGGATCAACGTGACGGTACATCTTCCATTTCCGTCAATGTTGCGTAGGATAATGCGTACCCATGATTTCGATTCTTGCTCAACAAGCCGCTCAATCCCCCAGTGCCTGGTTGCCCGTGGTCCTGCTGATCATCATCGGCGTCGGATTCGCCGCGGCCAATTTGATCCTGTCGATCCTGATCGGCCCGCACCGCACCGGCTCGGTCAAGGAGACCACCTACGAAAGCGGCATGATGCCCATCGGCGACGCCCGTCGACGATTTAACGTGCGGTTTTACATCGTCGCGATGATATTCCTCGTTTTTGACGTGGAAATCGTCTTTTTCTACCCCTGGGCCACGCTCTTCCCACATGAACTGGTCGCCCATACATCAATGGGATTGCAACTGCTGATCGAAGCCATCGTCTTTGTGGGGCTGTTGCTGGTGGCCTATTTTTACGCCTGGGGCAAAGGCGTGTTCCGCTGGGATTAGAATCTCTCCAGCGGACATCCAATCGTTACCACAACATCACACAAGGGAATATCACACACCCCGGCGGCCACGCCGACGGAGCATCTGACCGGCGGCCAGTAATCCAATCACCGCCAACGATGCCGGCTCAGGGACGGGTGCGAGATCCCAGCCGATGTCGGAGAGAATCCCCAAATCGCGGGCGCTGGGGGAGTGATTGACACCCTGATAGATTGGAGCCATCAGATCGGTCAGGCTCTGATCCACATGGTAAATGCTGGAGCCTGCGGAATAGGTGGTCGGGGCGTACATCTGGATCTGTGTGTTGCCATTGGCGGCGGTCCCATCCGCGCCGGTCCAGTAGAGGGCATTGCTTTTGATGGCGGCCACTCGTTGGGCATTACTCATCCCAGTCAGGGCATTGCCGCCGTTTTCGAGGAAGCGGTCGTAAATTGATGGCAGGCTGCTGTTGTATGATCCATCCGACTTAATGGTGCCGGTGAATCCCAAGCCATGAGCGATTTCGTGCAGGACTACCGAGATAAAATCACTGTCACTGCCGGCGTTGCCATCCGTACCGTAATAGAAGTCTGATGTTCCAAGGACAGTGGAGTTGTCCACATCGCTGTTGAAAGTGGCGCTAATTTCGTTTCCCATACCGGCGGTATACATATCGGACTGTTTAATATGGTTGGCCAAGGCGGCCGCAAACCATGTACTGGTTTGATATTTGGGATTGGCGGGAGGAGAGAAATTGGCGATACTCCCAACCGGTCCTGCTTGTCCGAGAGTAGCGCTGCTGGCGGAGCCACCTAATGGGTCAAACGTGGCCAGGACGCGAACGGTTTCTCCGGCATAAGAATTCTGAAGTTTCGTTCCCCAGATATTCAGTGCAAATTGAAAAGCGGCCTTACGCTGCACACCATATGTGGGATCATTAAACCCTTCGTTGGCTCCATCGCCGGAATAGTCGGCGACAAACGTGACCGCGGCCTGTGCCGCTGTTCCAAGCGAAAGTGCAACAACAACACCCCACAAAGCCGATTTTTTCGACAGCATTGAACACCCTCCGAAGGGTTGAATTGTATTCTCCTCAGCGGCCAAACCCGCGAGATGTGATGTAATTTACTTCAAGTTGGGTCAGGAACCAACAAAAAATTCCAAATCGGCCCCGTATTTTATCCATGAGAGACCACCGCCGGTTCCAATGCCAGTCGGCGGGAACGAATAACCGAGGCGGCGATGCCGATCACCATGATCAGGGCGATCAACCCCAGCAGGTAAAAACTCATGCCATGAATGTCGTGCAGCCATTCCTTGGCGAGCATTTTGACGCCCACCACCCCCAAAATGACCGCCAATGAGGCCTTGAGATAGTAAAATTTCTCCAAAATGCTGGCCAAGGCGAAATAAAGTGAACGTAAACCCAGTATGGCAAAGACGTTACTGGTGAATACCAAAAACGGATCGGTGGTGATGGCGAAGATGGCGGGGATGGAATCGACCGCGAAAAGCAGGTCGGTGCTTTCGACCACCACCAGGGTTAGTGCCAACGGGGTGAGCATCCATCGGCCGTGGATGTGCGCCATAAAGTGTTGGCCGTGCAGCTCTTCGGTGACGGGGAACCATCTGCGGGTCAGTCGAACCAGAAAATTATTTTTGGGGTTCGGTTCGGAATTGGAGAACATCATTTTCCCGGCCGTCAGGAGCAAAAAGACGCCGAAGATGTACAAAATCCATTCAAATCGGCTGATGAGGGCCGCCCCGACCGCGATCATCAGGCCGCGCATGATTAACGCGCCCAGAATGCCCCAAAAGAGGACGCGATGCTGATATTTGGCGGGGATGCCGAAATACCCGAACACCAATGCCATGACGAAAATATTGTCAACGGAAAGGGATTTTTCGATGACATAGCCGGTCAGATAGAGGATGACCGCCTGGGTGCCGTTCAGACCGGTGGGGTGCATGGAACTGGTGTGGGTGCCAAGTCCTTCCCAGTGGTGGGCGTAGGCGAAGTAGATGAAGACACTGAAAGCCAGCGAAAGGGCGATCCAGATGGCCGACCAAACCAGGGATTCCCTGACGCCAATGACATGGGCCTTGCGGTGGAAAACCCCAAGGTCCAACGCGAGTATGACCAGAATAAAGACAATAAATAGCAGCCAGATCCAAATCATGCGGATAATTCCTTATCGTCCTAACAATAGTCGATTCATCCGCCATCGACATGCCGCGGTGGGTTATAAAAGCGGAGAATATATTGAATGGCTAACGGTAGATGACTTCCCGGATGTTTTCGCCGCGAAACCGAACGGTTTGTCCGTCCACACGTTCGGCGCCGATCTGGTTGGCAAGCGTGTCCGCGTCAATGGTGTGAAAAAAACGTTTTTCCAAGACGTATGGGCCGGGCCAAACGAGGGGCTTGACCGGTTGGTTACGATGCAGATGGACGGCCTGTTCCATTCCCTGGCGAATGCGCCGACGGGCTTCGGTGATGGTGAGTGATATTGCGGAGCCGCCGCCGAGGCCTTTTTTGACCGCGACGGTTTGAACGCCGCTGATCAGCGACTCGGCTTCGCGACAGGCATCCTCTTCGCCGCTGAGGAAAAACAAGGGCATTCCTTTGGCTCCGCGATAGAGCGCGAACTGGGCGATTTCTCCAATCGGCTTTCCGTTCAGCTTGATGTGGTCAATTCCGTAGGGATCCTGGGTATGGTTCATGTTGCTGGAGCGGACGCCGGCCATGGCGTGTTGGCCAATGATGGCGCAGGCTTCATATTCGTCCAGCAGCGAATCCAGCATTTTCCATGGAACCAGCGGGCGGCCGTGCAGAAATTTGGCCGGCTCGATCAGGTCTTCGTACCAAAGCCCTTCGGGGCCATGGCCGTCAACCACAAGGATGTCCTCCACGCCGACGGCTACGAGGCCTTCAATGGCGGCGTTTACCTCGGCTGTTGCAAGTCGTCGAAAGCGGTCGAGATATTTGGCGTCGAGAGCGGCGTGGTTTGGGAAGGAGCTGATGCCGGCCGTGCCTTCAAGGTCAGTAAAAATAAGTACACGTTTCATGATGTCTCCTCATCGTCGCATTGGATGAATTATTTTTTGAAGGTGAATTCCGCGATGACCATGCCTCCCCGCGGCACATCCAGTTGAAGTTCAGGGCCTGGGGTTTTGATTCGGTCCGACGAATCGTTGAGGCGGTTGCCCTGATCGTCATAGCGGTACAATTGTACGGAATCAACGTTTTTTGGGCATGGATATGGGCCGCTGACGATGGTGGCCAGACGTTCAACGCCGCTCACCCAACCCGGACCGATTCGAGTGACGGTGATGGGGTATAGCTTGCTGACAAAGTTGTCCGGGCTTTTGAGCAGGAGATTGACCGCGTAGGGGGAATAGATCGTGCCGGACTCCAGGCAATGCCGCACGGCTGACATGACGCCGCCGATCGTTTTGGAATCGCCAAAGTTGCCGAACACCAAAGGTGTGGCGATCAGGTGCGCCCGCGGGAACCAGGTCGATCCGTTGCCGCCTTCGACGAAAAAGTGGACCGGCAGAGAGGTCGTGCTGCGAAGCGCGGGTCCGCCGTTGGCCAGGAAGAATTTATTCCGGCTCAGGGCGGCGTTGGCGATTTGAAGCTGGGCCGATTCCGTCACATGCCCGTTATCGCTCTTGAGCCGCACCACGTTGCCCTGGGCATCGAGATCGGCGCTGACGCCATCCCAGCGGCCATAGTCATAGCGGCTATATCCCCGATTGTTGAACGCGAATGAGATTTCATCGCAGTAGATGCCATCGCCGCCTGCATCCATGCTCAGATTTTCCCGATGGAGCAACTCGGCCAGATAGGCACTTCCGGGGCGGGGAGAAAAATAATAAACGCCCCAATTGTGGTCGGTGTAGTCGCGCAGCCAGGCGCGGCTGTATCCGAGGTCTTCAAACGGTTTCCCCTGGGCCGTGAGAATCGCCTCCCCCTGTATCGGCCAGCGGTCAAGCATGGGACGATAAACCACTTCCATCGCCGGGTGCATCATTTGCACCACGCGCACATTGGGGCAGGCCTCGTGAATCAATTCCACGTTCCGCTTGTATTCTTCGCGGGCCGATTGACGGTGATCGTAAGTCAGAAAACGGTCCACTTCCTTGGCCGCCTGTGGGGATTGGGGCGACAAGTCGGCTTTGCCGAACCGGCCGGATTGTACGCTGTCGGCATCGACCCTCAGGCCGAGCCAGGATCCGACGGCAACCGTGACGGGGCCGAGGTGGCCAAAGGATTGGCGGGTCTGTTCCTTGGGATCAGTGACATTGTCGGGTACGGCATAAGCCAGATAAAACGGCCGATCCATCGTCGCGCCCTGCAAGCCCCATCGTTGCCGAAGGTTGTTGATGAAACGCCAATATCCCCCTTCGGTCGTGGGCGAGAGGGTCAGGTCGAAGTCGATGGATGCGTTGGGCGCCAGCGCCAGGGATCGCGTGAAGATTTCCCCCATGCCGCCGTTGCCGCGCATCTCCATCAGCAGCCGCAACCAATCGCTTTCGGCTGTGACGCCGACGCCCCGGCCGCTCTCGTCGCCCGCTGCGATGAACAACGTGGGATTTTGCGTCGCGCCGGATACGGCGGTTATTTGATTGCTGCCCGATATCCAGAAGCGGGTTTCAGGGTCATTGCGAAGGAAAAACCGGTATTGAAACGGGATGCCGCGAATGTTCGGGGACAGGTTGGTCCACCGGTCGTGCCATCGCAGCAGGCCGCCATTTAATTCTAGCGTGCGTGTCAGCCGCAGGTCTTTGAGGTTGATCGTGACGCGATAACCCGTAGCGCCGAGGCTTTCAATGTTGACCTGAGGGTCTTTTGGCGTCGTATCTTCCGCCACCAGCGCCGCAGCGACGGTCGGGTCCATGCTGATGGCCGTCTCCACCGCCAAGTCGGTCCCCTTGCCGTCCTCAATTCGAAATCCGCCGCCGGTTGCCTGTGACAATTTTAAACCGTTGACGCCGACACTCCTGGCAATATCGCCACGCTGAGGCGCCTGCATGGTGGCTTTGGCCAGTTGATCGGCATCCACCCAGCCAATCTGGATATCGCCCACCAGAAGATTCACCGGCGCGGTGGAAGGCGATCGTTCCATGACGTTGCGGATGCTCAGCGTGTTGACATCCACGCCGCGGGAGATGTCGGAGATGTTCAGTACATAGGTTGCACCCATGCCATCCGTTGTCAAAGCATCGGCCTGATCGAAATCAGGAGCGAACATGACCATCAGATCGTCGCGGTTGAAAACCTGATAGGGTTCCTGAGAGGCTTTGAGATACAAACTCTTTTCCCGACCGATTAATCGGCTGTCTCCCGCCGAGGTGGTGGGACCGATCGCTGAACCGTTGAGGGCAAGGCTGGCGGTCCAATAGCAGCCGGCCGCGCTGGTCGTCTGGCTGACGATGCGAAATCGCAGGACGATTTCCTTGCCTGGCTTGGCCGGCAATGCCGGCAGATTCAATGACACCGCCTGAGCGGGTGCGATTGACTGTTGCGGCACACTGATCGGGTCTTCCAATTGGATGGTTTTGATCTTTTCATTCGCCATGACAAAAGAAAAATTTGTGAGAATGACCCAAGCCATCCATAACATGCGACTATAGCTCACTTTATCCATGAATTTTCCTCAAAGTCGGTGTGTTGCAAGGCTCATTTTTGCGGCTGTGGAATCCACGCAGTCATTGTTTGATTTAAACAATGACGCGTGGTTCCATTGCGAAGGAATGAGCGAAGCGCATTACCGTCTTGCGCGACGTCGAATGGCCAACATGGCTCCGGTCAAAATCAAACCCATTGCAGCCGGCTCGGGAGTGTTCTGAACGGAAAAATTATCGATCTGCCAAGCCGGGCCAACCGCATCATCCATGGCAAACTGGAAATAGTAGATATTGCTGATGGAATTGGTGATGAAGGGTTTTGTGGTATCCACCAGCACGGAATTATCCGACTTCTTGATCATTCGAAAGCGATAGGTGTTGGCTGTCGGGTCCAGATCGTAAATCACCCGATACCACTCATCCTCCGCAAACGTAGATGATTCATAATTGGCGTTGTCGGGGGCCACAGTTCCGTTGGCCTGGAAGGCGCTTTTGGCCACCCATACGCCTCCGTTATTGCCCGCGAGATTGAAATGCAATCCGCCTCCACTGTTTCCATCCAGCCGGATGTCGAAGGAGACTTCATCATTGGTCCCCGCGGTCAAGGTAAATACCTGGGCATAGGCGACCGAAGGCGCGATATTGTTGGAATCATCAACGATTTTGACAAACTGATTGCCGCTTTCATCGATGACCGTCGCGTTGGCCGCAACGCTGGCGGTCCAGCTCTCCTGGCCATTGACCGTTGTATTCACGGTCATGGACTCAAAGTCTTGCAGGTAACCGCCGTAGCCCGGTGACGACATGGCCGTCGTCGCCAGTGCGAATCCGCCCATGAACAACAACTTCCGCATGATACACCTCCGTAAAACAGTGGGAAAAGTAAATTCCGACTCGAGATCCCACGTCCTCGTGCCGGTTTGTGATCAAAACTTCACGGATTCACCTTCAACCCATCTCGCGTCCAGTAATTTTTCTGATCGTAGAAATCGGTCAAGCCACCGTCATAGGGGTTGATTCCCTTGGCGACCATGAACGACGATGCATGACCATCGCACCAGGCGATGTTGACGGAACTGTTTCCATCATGGCGCGGATCGGCGGTGTACAGGATCGAACCACCTTCGTTGCCGTTATCGCCCAATAGGTGATATCCGAGGATGGATCCAGGGGCCACGAGGTATTGTGAATCGCCCAGAAGAATGGTCGTGGCCGGTTGACGAATCTGGGTGGTCTTGGCCGGCTCGTAATAGCGTGAATCGGCCGGTGGGTAATAACGGGCGGAGCTGCCGATGAAAGTGTAATTGTAACCATAGTCGGCCCATCGGTAGGCGATGCCGTTGACATCCCACATCGCCTGGTCAAACCAGTCGATCTGGGTCTGAAAAACTGGGCAATGAAAGAGTGGGGGGGCCTTGATAAGCCCTTGACGAACCAGTTCGGCGGCCCAGGAGCCGGCATTGAAATTGTTTAAATTATCGTTGGTCGCGAGATTGGTGCGCCACCAGAAGGAAAAAGGGGGATAGCTTTGTTTGTTGCCGTTGGCGTACATCTGGATCGCCAAGCCGATCTGCCGAAGGTTGCTCAGGCATTGCACGGACTGCGCGGACTGTCTTGCGCGGTTCAACGCCGGTAGCAGCATCGATATCAAAACGGATATAATTCCAATGACGACAAGGAGTTCAACCAGCGTAAATGCGGTTCTGGAGCGGGCATTACGGCATTGAGTATGATTGTTCAGCATACCGCACCCTCCATGGCGGGGGACAAAAGGGCGGGCATGGACTCAACAGGACCTTCCAGCTTGACATAAATGTGATGCTGCACCGTATCCTGGTGTTCGATCAGGCCATGAAGCGTTTCCAGGCCGCGGCGCACCCATAGTTCGACGTTGACCTCGAACCGCGTGAACGGCATCGCTAGTTGAAGCGGATTGCCGCGATTCCACAGAGTTGCCACTTGCAATTGTCCCGGTACACGCACGTTGCGTAGATTCAGGCTACGCGCGAAGCCAACCGCGACGATATCGTCTCCCAGCAGCACCCCATCGTATCGGTCGATATCGAAATGCTCGCCCCAATGTTCGCCTAGTGCGATGATGTCGGCGGTGGATTTGAACGGTTTTACGGCCACATCGTCCGGTTCCATCCGGATGCCGGCCTGCGTTGCCGCGTCCAGAAGGATATTTAAGTTGGTTCTTTCCACGTTGATGGGGAACGCTCTGACCGCGACCCGCCGGCATCCGCGTTCGGCCAGGTAAAGCATCCCACGGCGGCAAAAATCGAGATAATCCGGATAGACCGTATATGGAAAGGATTCACCAAATATGGCTCCGACGACAGGAATCCGCCGCCGCTGGGCGACGGCCAGCAAATTGGCGTGAGAAACCTCATCGGGATTAAAACGCAGAAATACCAACCCCGAAAGCCGATGCTCCTCAATATCGCGGATCAGGTCGCCATATGTCTTATTGTGTTCCGGTTCCGCCCCGGCCGGGACATAATAAACTTGGCCATCCCGCTGTTGGTCATGCAATATTTCGCACAGATGATGGGCCAAAAGCCAAGTGGATGGGGACGATTTGGGGTTGAATACTGCCTGCGTACAGAAAATGCCTATGGTTCGCGGGCTTAACTCTTTGTTGACGAATGTTCCTTTTCGCTGTCGGCGAACGACGATTCCATGGTCGGCCAACGCCACCATGGCCCTCTGGACTGTCTCATAACTCACGTTCAAAGCGGCGGATAACTCGTGGTTGGTCGGAAGTTCTTCACCCGCCGGGAGACGATGTACCCGGATTTTTTCTCGAATCTGTTTCTGGATTTGAACGTGCAATTGCTCCGAACTGAACGGGTCCAGTTTCAGCTCCGATAACAAAATTTGTCCTTTAGCACGATTCATAGGGCAAAAAGACTATTTATCTGATTTATATGCTCTCTATTCTATCCTCTCTTTTCGTTCTGTCAAATCATAAATGATTTGAGAATTCAGCTTGACCCGCGGCAGGGATCATCCAACAATATATCCGGATGGATGGATGGACGAGTGGTGGGCCAAGGCCCACCCCACAAGAGCGAGGTTGATGTGTCACAGCGGATGAATTTTCTGGAATTGGCCAAGCAGCGCGTGGTGGTGTTCGATGGGGCGATGGGGACGAGCATTCATACTTATGACCTGGATCTGAACAAGGATTATCTGGGGCTGGAGAATTGTTCGGAGATACTGGTTCAGACCCGGCCGGATGTGATTCAGGAGATTCACGAGAGTTTTTTGCGCGCCGGTTGCGACGCGGTGGAGACCGATACGTTTGGCGCCAACAAGGTGGTGCTGTCGGAATTCGACATCGCGAATCAGGCGTATGAACTGAACAGGATGGCCGCGCAGGTTGCCCGGCGGGCGTGTGACAAATATGAGACGAAGGAGCGCCCGCGATATGTGATCGGATCGATCGGGCCGGGAACCAAATTGCCGACGCTGGGGAACATCGGGTTTGATGCGCTGGTGGAGAGTTATACCGAGCAATGTCGCGGGTTGATCGACGGCGGGGTGGATGTGCTGCTGATTGAAACCAATCAGGATTTGCTCTTGACCAAGGCGGCGATCAACGGGGCGACCGATGCGATGACACAGGTCGGCGTGAAGGTCCCGTTGATGGTGCAGGTGACGATTGAGTCATTTGGGACGATGCTGGTGGGTTCGGACATCTCGGCCGTGACGGCGGCGATTTTGCCTTATGAGCAGGTGGATTGTCTGGGATTGAACTGCGCCACCGGGCCGACCGAGATGGGGGAACATGTGCAGTATTTGTCGCACCATTGGCCGAGGATGGTGAGCGTGTTGCCCAATGCGGGATTGCCGGTGATCGTGGATGGGAAGGCATCCTATCCGCTGACGCCGGAGGATTTCGCATCGGCGATGGTGCGGTTTGTGCGCGATTACGGGGTCAACATCGTCGGCGGGTGCTGCGGGACGACGCCGGCGCATTTGGAAGCACTGGTTAAAAAAGTTGGTTATGGCAGTCCGAATTCGGCGATCAAGCCGCGCGAACCAGAGGTCAAACCGCAAATCTCGTCAATGTACAGCGCGGAGGATATTCGACAGGACAAGAGTTATCTGATCGTGGCCGAGCGAACGAACACCAACGGTTCCAGAAAGTTCAAACGGCTGCTGGAGGCCAACGACTGGGATGGTTTGGTGTCGATGGCGCGCGATGAAGTGCGCGATGGGTCGCATGTGTTGGATGTGTGCGTCGATTTCGTGGGGCGCGACGGCGTGAAGGACATGCACGAGGTGATCAGCCGATATGTCCGTCAGGTTCGCGCGCCCTTTATGTTGGACAGCACCGATCCGGCCGTCATGGAGGAAGGATTAAAACTGGCCGGCGGGCGGTGCATTCTCAATTCGATGAACCTGGAGGATGGGGAGGAGCGCATCGAGCGCATCTGCGGCCTGGCGAAAAAATACGGGGCGGCCGTGGTGGCGGGGACGATTGATGAGGACAAGCAAAACGCCATGGCGCGCACGGCCGACCGGAAAATTTCGATTGCCAAGCGCATCCGCGATTTGTCGGTGAATAAATATGGCTTGCGCGATGAGGATTTGATGTTCGATCCGCTGGTGCTGCCGATCTCGACGGGGATCGAGGAGGATCGACGAAACGCGCTGGAGACGATCGAAGGAACCCGGCGAATCAGCAGCGAACTACCCAAATGTCATACGGTGGTGGGGTTGTCCAACGTCAGTTTCGGACTCAAACCCGATGCGCGGGTGGTGTTGAACAGCGTCTTTTTGAATGAGCTGCGCGAGGCGGGTTTGACGGCGGCGATTGTTCACGCCAGCAAAATCCTTCCGAAAAACAAGATTGATCCGGTCAAATGGGATGCCGCGCTCGATTTGATTTATGACCGCCGGCGCGAAGGATTTGATCCGTTGACCTATTTTGTGGGCCTGTTCACCGAGGATGAATCGGCCGCGACCGACAAACCGGTTGAGCAGCTCACCATCGAGGAGACGCTCAAACGCCACATCATCGACGGCGAAAAACGGGATTTGACGGTTCATCTGGATGAGGCGCTCAAGACCTACAAGCCGTTGCAGATCATCAACGATATTCTGCTCGATGGGATGAAGGTGGTGGGGGATCTGTTCGGCAGCGGGCAGATGCAGTTGCCGTTTGTGTTGCAAAGCGCCGAGACGATGAAGGCGGCCGTGACGCATCTGGAACCGCTGATGGAAAAGGTGGAAGGTTCAAGCAAGGGGAAGATCGTGCTGGCGACAGTCAAGGGGGATGTCCACGACATCGGCAAGAATCTGGTGGACATCATCCTGACCAACAACGGCTACACGGTCTACAACCTGGGGATCAAGCAGCCGGTCAATGACATTCTCAAGGCGTACAAGGAAAAACAGGCCGATGCGATCGGCATGAGCGGGCTGCTGGTCAAGAGCGTGGCGGTGATGAAGGAAAATGTTCAGGAGATGAACGCCCATGAGGTGAAAGTGCCGCTGCTGCTGGGCGGGGCGGCGCTGACGCGGCATTATGCGACCAAGGACCTGGCCGGCCTGTATGGCGGGATGCTCTTTTATTGCAAGGATGCGTTTGAAGGGCTTGCGACGATGGAGAAGATCATCGCCGGCGAAGGCAAGGCGCTGTGGGATCAGAATCAGGAGGACATGCGCCGGCGCGATGAGCTGTCGGCCAAGGCGGTCAAGCCGGCCGCGACGGCCGTCAGCGGGACCAGCGACGTGGCGAAGGACAATCCGGTTCCGCTGCCGCCGTTCTGGGGGCGTCGGGTGGCCGATGCGATTCCAGCCGAGCAGGTGTTCGCCTACATCAATGAAAACGCGCTCTTCATCGGGCAGTGGGGTTTTCGCAAAAAAGGGATGAGCACGGCCGACTATGAGCGTGCAATTGACGAAAAGGCCCGTCCGGTCTTTGCCGAATTGCAACAACGAGCGATTGCCGAAAAACTGCTGACACCCCGCGCCGTCTACGGATATTTTCCCGTGCAGGCGATGGGGGATGATCTGGTGGTGTATCATGTCGATGAATTTGCCGGCAAGGTGGCAGGGTCGGGCGATGGTGGTCGAAAACTGCCGGCCGGGGCGCGGGAGCGGCTGCGGTTCAGCTTCCCACGTCAGGAAGGGCGTCGTCGGCTGTGCATCGCGGACTTTTTCCGCTCGAACGACAGTGGCGAATTTGATGTGCTGGGCGTGCAACTGGTCACCGTGGGCAGCCGCGCATCCGATCTGACGGCGGAGCTGTTCAAGTCCAACCAGTATCAGCAATATCTTTATCTGCATGGGTTCAGCGTCGAAAGCGCGGAAGGATTGGCCGAGTTGTGGCACAAGCGCATGAGGCAGGAACTGGGATTCGGGGCCGAAGACGCGGCCAATGTCCATGACCTGTTCCAGCAGGGATATCGCGGGTCGCGATACAGTTTTGGGTATGGCGCCTGCCCGAACCTGGAGGATCGCTCCAAGATCGCCGAGCTGCTCAACCCAGGCGAGATCGGCGTGACCCTGAGTGAAAACTGGATGCTGATCCCCGAACAATCCACGGATGCAATCGTTGTCCATCATCCGCAGGCGAAGTATTTTGATACCTGATTCGGCCTTTGAATCATGAATACTGGCGACATCTCATCACCGGCTGTCGTCGATCCGATGGGGCGAAACACCCTGGCGCGGACCTATCGCACCCATTGCCGCAGGGGGGCCATCGCCAGTGTGCTGCTGAATTTGGCGCTGCTGGGCGGTTTGCTGGACAACCGTTGGATCGCGCATCAACTTGCGTCGCCCATGCCATTCTGGTTGGGGATGGTTTGGCTGGCGGGTTTGTTCGCGGCATATGCGGCGATCAATTTTCCACTCGATTTGTGGTTTGGATATCTGTTGGACCGGCAATTTGGATTGGCCAAACAGGGAATCCGCGCCTGGGGTCTTGATTGGCTGGCCGGGGTGCGACAGCAGGCGGTGATGTTTTTGGTTGGGTGCGGGTTGATGCTGGCATTTCAGGTCAATTTTGGGGTGGTTTGGCCGGTGGTGTGGGGGGCAATTTTCCTGGTTTTGTTATTGGCGACGGCCTGCTTTGAGGCTCGGCTATTGCCGACGGGATTGTTCCACGTGGAACATCACGGACCGCAGGTGGAGCGGATTTTGGAATTGGAACCGAGGTTGCCGGTTGAGGTGAGAATTTACACCGCGCCGGACCTGCGACAGTTCAACGTGACGATGTTGGGGCTGGGTAAAAGTCAGGTGCTGATGGTCAGTCGGGCGGCGGCGATGCTGGCCAGTGATGAACTGTTGCGCGAATTGATCACACGGGCGCAACAGCGCGGTGCCAAGCGGCTTCCTTTGCTGACGGTTTTGTTGACATGGGTTTGGGTGATGGCGGGGGTGGTGGGATTAAATTGGATATTGCCGGCGGAAAATCTTGGTTTGCCGATTTACATTTTGCAAATGGGTTTGGGGTTGAGCGTGTGGATGCTGTTGCCGCAACCATTGACGGCGTGGTTTGAGAAACGACGGCTTGGTGAACTGTCGACCAAATCCCGGCGGGAATGGATCGGGCGAAATCTGGTGCGTCCCAATCCACGCTGGTTTTCGGCCGGTCGGATGTACGCATCGGTTTGCCGGCTGTCGATGTGGGTTCCGAATTTGACCTGCCGAAGCCCATCCAATCTGCTGGGACATCCTCATGCGTGGTTTATTTCGTCCGAGGGGTAGGGGATTACTTTGCGGGGCGCAGGGCGGCGGCGATGCCCATGCCGGCACCGACGCATAGTGTCGCCAATGAGGATTGAGCGCGGCCACTGGCGATGGAATGGGCCAGGTGGACGATCAGACGGGCGCCGCTGGCGCCGATGGGGTGGCCGAGGGCGATGGCGCCGCCGTCGGAGTTGACGCGGGATTCATCGAGTTTCAATTCGCGGATGCAGGCCAGCGCCTGGGCGGCGAAGGCTTCGTTCAGTTCGATGGTGTCGAAATCGGCGGGGGAGATTTTGAGTTTTTTGCACAGGGCGTTGGTGGCGTGGACGGGGCCAAGGCCCATCAGTGCGGGGTCGCAGCCGATGGCGGATTCGCCCAGCAGTTCGGCCATGGGTTTGAGGTTGTGTTCTTTGGCGAAGTTGCCGTCGCAGAGGATGAGCATGGCGGCGCCGTCGTTGATGCCGGAGGCGTTGCCGGCGGTGACGGTTCCCTGGGGATTGAAGGCGGGTTTGAGGGTGGAGAGTTTTTGTTCGGTGGTGTCGGGGCGTGGGTGTTCATCGGCCGAGAGGTCGTCTAGCGGAGCGATTTCATCGGTGAATCGGCCGGCGGTGTGGGCCTGGCCATAGCGCTGCTGGCTGCGGGCGGAGAAGGCATCCTGTTGTTGGCGGGTGATGTCGTAGCGGTCGGCCAGATTTTCGGCGGTGTTGCCCATGTGGCCATGGCCGAAGGGATCGGTCAGGCCATCGCGGAGGATGGTGTCGATCAGGAGGCCGTCGCCGAGTTTGTAACCGTTGCGGGCGCGGTCCAGAAGATAAGGGGCGTTGGACATCGATTCACTTCCGCCGCAGAGGATGCAGCGTGCATCGCCGGCGCGGATCGCCTGGGCGGCCAGATGAACCGCCTGCAGGCCCGATGCGCACATCATGTTGACGACGAAGGCGGGGACGGTGATCGGCAGTTGGAGTTTGACTGCCGTTTGTCGGGCAATGTTCATCCCCAGCCCGGCGGAGAGGACGTTGCCGAGGATGACCTGGTCGATCCATTCGGGTTGGATGGAGGCGCTTTGCATGGTTGCGCGGGAGGCGTGGACGGCCAGATCGACGGCCGAGCGTTTGGCGAGCGATCCTAAAAAACGTCCCTGAGGCGTGCGTTTGGCGGCGACGATGACGATGTTGGTCATGTGGGTGTTCCGTATTCAGGTGAACAATTTTGCGGGCATCGGTTTGACCTGGCGCATGATGGGGACAAAATCCATCTGGTCGAGGATGTGGCGTTGCAGATCGACGCCGGGGGCGATTTCGATCAGTTCAAGGCCCTGGTCCGACAATTGAAAGACGGCGCGCTCGGTGACGTAGAGAACGCGCTGGTTGAGTTCGCGGCTGCGGGCGGCGCTGAAGGAGATTTGCTCGACATTGGAGAGGAATTTTCGCGTTTTGCCTTCGGCGAGAATCTCCAGTTTTCCATCGGTGATGCGCACTTCCAATCCACCGGCGGTGAAGGTTCCACAGAAGACCAGGTGTTTGGCGGTTTGCGAGATGTTCACAAAACCGCCGACGCCGGCGAAGCGATCGCCAAAGCGGGAAACGTTGACGTTGCCCGCGCGGTCGGTCTGGGCCAGCCCCAGCGCGGTGAAATCGAGTCCCCGCCCGTCGTAAAAATCGAATTGGGCCGGTTGATCGACCACGGCCTGCGGGTGGACGGCGGCGCCGAAAGACAATCCGCCGGCGGGCATGCCGCCGATCGGGCCGCTTTCGACCGTCAGGGTGCATTCGTCGAGAATGCCGCGTTCGCAGGCGACACGGGCGACCCCTTCGGGCATACCGATGCCGAGATTGACGATCATGCCCGGTTTGAGTTCATCACAGGCGCGGGCGGCGATGATCCAGCGTTCATCGCGTTCCATCGGCGACGGCGCGGGCATGGTTTTGCCCTGGAGCGATTGCACATAAGAGGGATTGAACGATTCGGCGAAGGTCTGTTCGTGTTCGTGGTCGTGGGCGAGGATGATGCGGTCCACGAGGATGCCGGGGACGGTCACTTGCTGGGGAGGGATCAGTTCATCGCGCAATTCCTTGACCTGTGCCAGCACCAGACCGCCGCTGTTGTGGGCGGCCTGCGCCAGTGAGAGGACTTCGCCGATCATGACCTCCTTGTCCATCGAAAGGTTGCCGGCAGGGTCGGCGGCGGTGGCGCGGATGAGGGAGATGTTGATCGGGATGGACTTGTACCAGAGCCAGGGTCGGCCACCGAGTTCGATGCGTTCGACCAGCGGTTCGAGGGTGCGGTCGTTGACGCGGCCGCCATTGCCGACGGCCGGGTCGATGAAGGTTCCAAGGCCGATGTGGGTGATGCAGCCGGGCCGGCCGGCGGCGATGTCGCGAAATAGTTGGCAGACGACCCCTTGGGGGAAGTTATACGCTTCGATTTTGTTCGCGAGGGCGAGTTTTCCCAGCCGCGGGGCCAGGCCCCAATGTCCGCCGACGACCCGGCGGACCAATCCTTCGTGGGCGAGATGATTCAGGCCGCGTTGTTTGGCATCCCCCTGGCCGGCGGCGTAGAGGAGGGTGAGGTTTTTGGGGGATTGTTGAGTGAGAAATCGACGTTCAAGCGCGGCCGTCAGCCCTTCGGGGTGGGCCGCGCCGACAAACCCGCCGCAGGCAACCGTGTCGCCATCGCCGATCAGCGCCACGGCCTGGTCGGAGGTGCAGAGTTTGTTGTCGCGCCGAGAGCGCGATGCGGTTGACTGGCTCATGGTGCGATCCACCCACCGTTGACGTGCAATGTCTGGCCGGTGATGTAGGAGGCCAGGTCGCTGCAGAGGAACAGGACGGCTCCGGCGATTTCGGAGGGTTCGCCGAGTCGGCCCAGCGGGATGTTTTTGAGCATTTCGGCGCGCACTTCATCGGGGATGCTCTTGCCCATCTCGGTGAGGACCACGCCGGGGGCGACGGCGTTGACGGTGATGCGCCGGCGGGCGAGTTCACGGCTGAGAACGCGCGTCAGGCCCATGACGCCCGCCTTGGCGGCGGCGTAGTTGGATTGGCCGAAGAAGCCGACGACGGCGGCGATGGAGGCGAGGCTGATGATCCGCCCGCCATCCGACATCACCGGGACAGCGCCCTTGCAGGCGTTGAATACGCCGGTCAGGTTGGTGTCGATGACATCCTGCCAATGTTCGGCGTCGAGATTTTTGAGGGTTTTGTCTCGCAGGATGCCGGCGTTGTTGATGAGGATGTCCAGTCGGCCAAGGTCGGCGACGACCTGCCGGGCGGTTCCCTGCATCATGGTCAGGTCGCGCACGTCGCCGCCATAGACGATGGTGCGTTGGCCAAGGTCGGTGGCCAGTGATTGGGCGCGTTTCTGGTTGACGCCGGCGGGGTCGGGAAAATAGTTGATCGCGACGGCCGCGCCGGCGCGGTGCAGGGTGCGGGCGAATTCCTCGCCGAGGCCCTGGCTGCCGCCGGTGATCAAGGCCACTTTTCCACTTAAATCGATCGGTATCATCGAGAGGCGTCTCCTGGTTTTGAGGTTGGTGGCATTGTCGGGAAGTGTTGGATCGGATTCAAGCGATTGCGTTAGGCAAATCCGCCCGGCATGATGCTCGCTTCGTGGGCATGGTGGCAACGGAATCATCATCAGGTGGATCGGGCGGCATGGGGATCGTCCGTGGGGCGCGGGCGGCGCTGGTGCTGTTGCTGTGCATCAATTTGTTCAATTACATCGACCGTCAGGTGTTGGCGGCGGTGGTGCCGGAGATTCAGAAGCAATATTTGGCGGGGGATGCGCAGGCGGATGCCAAGACCGGCTGGCTGGCGATGGCGTTCATGCTGTCGTACATGGTGACCTCGCCGATTTTCGGGGTATTGGCGGATCGGTGGTCGCGGTGGTTGCTGGTGGCGATCGGGGTGATTTTGTGGTCATTGGCCAGCGGGGCATCGGGGTTGGCGGGGACGTTTGGATTGTTGCTGGTGACGAGGCTCTTTGTCGGCGTGGGGGAGGCGGCGTATGGGCCGGTGGCGCCGACGATCATTTCGGATTATTACCCGATCGAACACCGTGGAAAGGTGTTGTCGTGGTTTTACATGGCGATACCGGTGGGGAGCGCGCTGGGATATACGCTGGGTGGTGCGGTTGCCTCGTCGTGGAGCTGGCACTGGGCGTTTTTTATTGTGGTGCCGCCGGGGATTGCGCTGGGGGTGTGGGCGATGTTCATGCGCGATCCGCCGCGCGGGTCGGCCGATGGAAAGGAGCGGGGGGCCGCCCGACATGCGACGGCGCGCGATTATTTAATCTTGCTGCGAACCCCTTCGTATGTCCTGAATACGCTGGCGATGACGGCGATGACATTCGCCATCGGGGGGATTGGGTTTTGGATGCCCAAGTATGTACATGATTTTCGCGGGGTGGGGACGCTCTCTTCGGTGAACATGATGTTTGGGATCATCGTGGTGGTGGCGGGGCTTTCGAGCACGCTCCTGGGTGGGATCGCGGGGGACAAGCTGCGGGGGAGGTTTCCGGGGTCTTATTTCCTGGTGTCGGCGGGGGGGATGTTGTGCGGGTTTCCGTTGTTTTTGTTGATGCTGGTGACGCCGTTTCCATATGCGTGGATTGTCATTTTTCTGGCGGTCTTTTGCCTGTTTTTCAACACCGGGCCGGCCAATACGGCACTGGCCAATGTGACGCACCCTTCCATGCGGGCGACGGCGTTCGCGGTGAATATTTTTGTCATTCACGCACTGGGGGATGCGATTTCGCCGACGGTGGTGGGGATGATCACGGATCGGTTCGATCACAACATGAACATCGGATTTCTGGCGGTGTCGGGGATGATGGCGATTGGAGGGGTTTTGTGGTGGTGGGGAGCGCGATATCTGGGGCGGGACACCGAGTTGGCGATGTCGAGGTTGTAAAAGGTTTGGCCTCTACGCAATTTGTCGGAGTGCTTCATAGACCGCGACGCCGGCGGCGGTGGAGAGATTCAGGCAGCGTTCGCCGGCGACTTGCGGGATGCGGATGGCGCGATTGCCGTGGCGCTGCCAGACCGATTCGGGCAGGCCGCGTGGTTCATTGCCGAAAATCAGCCAATCATCGGATGTGAAGGGGGTCTGCCAGATGGTTTGCGTCCCTTTGCTGGAGAGGAGCCAGAGCCGTCCGTCGGCGATGGCGCGCCAGAGGGATTCGGTATCATCGTGGATGGTTAATTTGAGCCTTGGCCAATAGTCCATGGCGCTGCGGCGAAGATTGCGGTCGCTGAGAACGAACCCCAGCGGGCGGACCAGATGCAATTCGCACCCCGTGGCCACCGCCAGGCGGGCGATGTTGCCGGTATTGGGGGCGATGCACGGTTGCATCAGGACGATTTTCAGGCCGTGGGGACGCATTGGGTGTTGTGATAACAATAATTGTTCATCCAATGCAAACGGATGGGGATTTTTGGTCTTGGCGAAGTTGGCAGATGGGCGCAAAGTGACGGTTTTGGATAGGAGTCAACATGGCCATGACGGACAAAGCGTTGGATGATCGGCGGATTGAGGAAAAATTGCGGGGACTGGAGGGGTGGGTGCGTCAAAAGGAGGAGATCGTCAAGGTTTATTCGTTCAAGGATTATTACCAAACGATGGCGTTTGTGAATGCGATCGCGTGGATTTCGCATCGGGAGAATCATCATCCGGATTTGGAGGTGGGGTATAACCGGTGCGTGGTGCATTACAGCACCCACTCGGCCGGCGGTTTGACCGACAAGGATTTTCATTGCGCGGCCAAGATTGAGAAGATGGTCGGGCTGTAGGGGCAGATGGAACGCAAATACTTTCCAAGGCGACACTTACGATGAGGATGGGCATGTTGTGGCGGGGGTGTTTGGCTTGACAGCAAGCACGGCCGGCGGCTACAAAATGGGTGTTGCCGGCGGGTGGAGAAGGAGCGGGGAGACAAGCCCGATCCGCATTGCCGGATGGACAAGGATGCCATGCCTGTCTGGACGCCGATGCTTGCCAGTTCTTTACCTACTTTTTCAATGGAATCGTGGTGGTTTGGGGCATTGGGGATTGCGCCGACGCTGTTGATGCGGGTGATTTACAGTTTGTTGCTGATCGCGGTGGTTTTTTTGCCGCTGGTGTCGGTGATCGCGATGTTCAGCATCTGGTGGGAGCGCAAGGTCGCGGGGCATATGCAGAGCCGACTGGGGCCGAATCGCGTGGGGCCGATTGGGATTTTGCAGTCGATCGCGGATGGGGTGAAGCTGATTCTCAAGGAAGACCTTGTGCCGCGAAGCGCCGATTCGTGGTTGTTTCGGCTGGCGCCTTATCTTGCGTTCGCGCCGGTCTTCGCGGCGTTTTTGGCGTTGCCGTTTGGGCCGGAGTTCACGTTTGAGCCGCGATTGTCGGCCGGGTTGTTCTGGGTTTTGGCGATTTTGTCGGTGGAGGTGATGGGGGTGATCCTGGCGGGGTGGGCGTCGAACAACAAATGGTCGCTCTTTGGGGCGATGCGCGAGGCGGGGCAGATGGTTTCGTATGAGATTCCGTTGGGGATTGCGATTCTTGTCGGCGTGATGAGCGCGGGGACGCTGAATCTGGTGGAGCTGGGTTACATTCAGGGGGGTGGGTTGCACACCTGGCTGATTTTCCAAAATCCGTTCACATTTCTGGCATTTTTCTGCTATTTCATCGCCTCGCTGGCTTCCAACAAGCGAGCGCCGTTTGATCTGCCCGAATCGGAATCGGAATTGGTGGCGGGGTTTCATACCGAGTATTCGGGGTTGCGGTTTTCCTTCTTTTTTTTCGCGGAATATGCGGCGATGTTTATTGTGGGTGGGATTCAGGCGGCGTTGTTTCTGGGGGGATGGAACGATCCGTTTGGCTTGATCGGTTATTATCACCACAAGTGGACCGCCGATCCGAACGGGGTTCATGCAACCGGTTTGATCGCGCTCAACGCCATCGCGGCGGCGGTCTTTGTGCTCAAGGCGCTGGGGATCATGTTTGTGCAGATGTGGCTGAGGTGGACGCTGCCGCGGCCGAGGATTGATCAGGTGTTGTATGTGTGCATCAAGGTGTTGCTGCCATTGGCGTGCGTGATTTTGCTGGGGGGGGCGTTGTGGGAGTTGTTTGTGCCGCGCCGGCCGGGGTTGCCCTGGGTGGATTATTCACCCTGGCGGTTTGGTGATTATGGGCAGCATCATGCGATGGGGACGCTGGTGACGCAGTTGGTGTTGTCGCTGGTGGGGGTGGGGTTGTTCGTGTCGCTGTTGGGATGGGTGGTGTTCGCGGCGATCAGCGGTCGCAATATCAAGCGGCGGCTGACCGATCCAGCGCCGATCGTGATGTAGGATTTCTTGGAAGCCGATGCGATGATGATTCAACTGCTGGCCCAGACGACCCCACAGCCGCCCGATGCGGGCGCTTCGGCCGTGCTGTTTTATCTCTTTGCGATCCTCGCGGGGGCATCGGCGCTGGGGGTGGTGTTGTCGCGGAATATTGTTCGCACGGCCGTTTTTTTGTTGTTCACGCTGACGGCCGTGGCGGGGTTGTATTTTCTGCTCGATGCGGAGTTTCTGGCGGCGGTGCAACTGGTGGTTTATGCGGGGGGGACGCTGGTGTTGATCATTTTCGGGGTGATGCTGACCAGCAAGTCTCCGGGCATTCGCTATGAACCGAAGATCGGCGAGGTGGCGGTGGCGATCGGGGTGTCGGTGGTGTCGGCGGTGGCGCTGGTGATGGCGATTGTGAGGCAATTTCCGGCCAATTCGGCCTCGGTGGAGCGGCATCCCACCATCGCCGATCTGGGACAGACGTTGCTTGGGGATTATCTGATCCCCTTTGAGTTGATCAGCGTGTTGCTGCTGGTGGTGATGATCGGGGCGGCCTATCTGGCCAAGGCGCGACGGCGGGAGGGACGACCATGACACCCATGCTCGCCCAAGTTGGTTTGCATCATTATCTGATCCTGGCGGCGATGCTGTTTGTCTGCGGGTTGGCGACGATGATGCTCAAGCGCAACGCCATCGGGATTTTGATGGGGGTGGAATTGATCCTCAACGCGGCCAATGTGAACCTGGTGGCGTTTAACCGGTTTCGATTTGCGGTTGATGCGGGAGGGACTGGAGGGTTGCGGCTGGATGGACAGGTCTTCGCCATATTCGTGATCATTCTGGCGGCGGCCGAGGCGGCGGTGGCGCTGGCGATCTTCCTGAGCTTCTACAACAATTTCACGACGATTGATGTGGAGCGGGGAACGCAATTGAAGGGATAATCAACCGATGCCATTGCCCGCACTGTTGCTCCTGATCTCGACGCTGCTGCCGTTGGCGGCGTTTGGGGTGTTGCTCTTTGCGGGCAAACGGCTGGGCAATCCGCTGGCGGGGATGGTGGGGACGGCCTTTATCGCCGGCAGTTTCGCCTGCGCCATCACGGGGATGATCTTCTGGTTGTCGGGTGGAACCGGCCCGATGGCCGGGGCGGCCGAGTGGGGTGCGGGCAAGGGGCCGATCGTGCTGCCGATCTCCTGGCTGCCGACCGGCGGCGGGATCGCTCAGGATCATCCGGGGTATCTGGATGTGGGGTTGTATGTGGACAGTTTGACCGTGGCGATGTTCTCCATGATCACGCTGGTGGCGCTGGTGGTCCATCTGTTTTCAATCGGGTACATGGCGCATGACCGGAACTTTCACCGGTTTTTCACCTATCTGTCCCTCTTTTGCTTTTCGATGCTGGGGTTGGTGATCGGGGGGACGCTGCTGCAGATTTTTGTCTTTTGGGAACTGGTGGGTTTGTGTTCATATCTGCTGATCGGGTTCTGGCATGAAAAACGCTCGGCCGCCAACGCCGCGACCAAGGCGTTTGTGGTCAACCGCATCGGTGATTTCGGGTTCCTGATCGGGATGGGGATTTTGTTTTATCATCTGGGGAATGTGTCGTTGCCCCATCTGCATGCGTTGCTGCATACGGCCGGCATGGGGGGGGCGGTGGCGCTGTCGGATGGGACGATATTCGGGTCGGGATTGCTGACGATCATGGGGGTTGGGCTGTTCATGGGGGCGATGGGCAAGTCGGCGCAGTTTCCGCTGCACACCTGGTTGCCGGATGCGATGGAGGGGCCGACGCCGGTGTCGGCGTTGATTCACGCGGCCCCCATGGTGGCGGCGGGGGTCTATCTGGTGGGGCGAATCTTTCCGATTCTGACACCCGATGCGAAGTTGTTCATCGCGATCATCGGGTGTGCGACATTGACGATCGGGGCGTTGATCGCGCTGGCGCAGAGCGACATCAAGCGGGTGCTGGCCTATTCGACCATCTCGCAACTGGGGTACATGATGCTGGCGCTGGGGGTGGGGTCGTGGGTGGGGGGGATGTTTCATCTGTTGACCCATGCGTTTTTCAAGTCGCTGCTGTTTCTGGGGGCCGGTTCGGTGATCGTGGCGGCGGGGCATGAGCAGGAGATGGTCCGGTTTGGGGGGTTGTGGCGGAAGATTCCGGTCACGGCGGTGACGTTTGGAATCGCGGTGCTGGCGATCGCGGGGACGCCGTTCTTTTCGGGGTTTTATTCCAAGGAGATGATTTTGCGGGATGCGGGGGCGTTTTCGGTTTTGGCGGTGGATTTGAGTCATGGGCGGGGGTTGGGGTATTGGCTCTTTTTTATTTTGCCGACGGGGGTGGCGTATCTGACGGCGTTTTACATGATGCGCTGCTGGATGCTGACCTTCTGGGGCAAGCCGAGGGATTTGAAATTGTACGCACACGCCCGCGAGTCGGCGGTGATGTATGTGCCGCTGGTGCTGCTGGCGGTGCTGAGCATCATCGGCGGAAAATTTCTGGGGATCGAAGACCTGTTGAACTGGTCGATGCGGGAATCGGGGCAGTATTGCACTCAACTGATCCAGAAAGAGGCCCGGCCCATCGGGGGGGGTGGAGAGAGGGGAGAGATGAAATTCGCCGGATATTCCACCGCGTGGCCGGCCCAGTTGCCCGGTGAGGAGGAGTCTTTGGGGGATGATGAGCTGGTGGTGCGGGAGCGCACCCCCTCGCAGCGGGCGCAGATCGAGGGTCATCATCTGGTGGAACGATTCGCGTACTGGGCGTTCGCGGTGGGGCTGGGATTGGCGGCGGCGATCTACTGGAAGGGGTATGCGGTGGCGGATTGGTTGATGAGGATTCCCCCCGCGCATTGGGTGCGGAACTGGCTCTATCGGGGGATGTATTTTGATGAGTTGTATCAGATCGTGTGGGTTGATGGAGTCATATTGGGTGGCGCTGCCATCTGCCGGTGGATTGATCGGTGGGTGGTGGATGGGACGGTGAACGGCGCGTCGACGGTGGTGCGGGTGATTTCATCGCTGGCGGGGTGGATCGACCGGCATCTGGTGGATGGGGCGGTCAATGGGACCGGCGAGCTGGCCCATGGGGTCGGCGCGGCGATGCGGTCGGCGCAGAGTGGACGAATTCGGCTGTATGTGATGGTGCTGTTGGCGGCGGTGGCGCTGGGGTTGGCGGGGGCGGTCATGGTGGCGCTGTCGGGGTGAGGGAAAGGGTTGATGGGCATGGTGGAATTTTTGAACAACTGGTTGTTGACGATCCTGATCTTCCTGCCGACGGCCGGGGCGGTTGGCGTGTTGATGGCCAAGGGGCGCGAAGCGGTGCGCTGGACGGCGCTGGTGACGACGATCATCACATTCGCGGCGTCGTTGCTCCTCTTTGCGACATTCAAATGGGATGTCGGCAACGGTTATGGGTATCTGCAAGGGAGCGGCGGCGTGGTGCAGATGGTTCAGCGGGCGAGCTGGATCAAGTCGTTCAACATCGAATATCTGGTGGGGATCGATGGGTTGTCGTTTCCGCTGGTGCTGCTTTCCACGTTCATCTGCCTGCTGGCGTGCATCGCCTCGTGGAACATCCAGAAGATGACCAAGGGGTACATGGCCCTCTTTTTGTTTTTGGAGACGGGGATTCTGGGGACGTTTTTGTCGTTGGATTTTTTCCTGTTTTACGTCTTT
>JADLBV010000122.1 GCA_020847545.1 Phycisphaerales bacterium | reverse complement strand
TGTTCCGGGCATCCGGTGCGGGGGACTCTGGCGTGAAGGAACGTCTTGAGCTGGCAGGTGTCCAGATGACGCCAGACCCGCTCTTCGGTGTGGTCGTACAGGACAACCTCCTTGTCGCAGACCGGACCACAAAACCTCGCTTTCGGACGATGCTCCACCCAAATGTCCACCCGGCTCTGGGCGGTGTTCAGTTCAACACGGCTGACGAACCATGGCTCGGCCAAACCCAATATCCGCTGGTAAAGCTGCGTATCATGCATCACAGCATGCTATCATGCTCCACATCACCCACTCAAAAGCCGGATGGACCAATCTTCAAACACACGCCGGCAGAAATTGATCGACCGCGGCTCCCCCGATGGATTGAATGGCCGGCGCGCCATCCTCCCATAAATTGATCGGATCGGAGGGCGCTGCGCCATCCGCGCCCAATTTGCGCACCACCGGCTGGTATGGCCGCGCGCCATCCACCCGCACAACGACCGCGTTGCTCCCATCCGACAATCGAACCATGCTCCCCGGCGGAAAGGGTGGGCAAATCGCCTGCAAGATCCGCATCACTTCCGGGTCCACCCACCCGCCATACATGGTCTGCATCAAATGCAGAATTTCCACGTTGCTCCTTCGTTTTTGCCCCCGCGCGGCGATCGTCAACTGGTCATACAAATCCGCCGCCAACAAAATGCGCGCGAAGACATGGATTTTCTGTCCTGACAATCGCGAACAAGTCCCATCCCGGTGCTGTGTGATGGGAAATCCGGTCCCGTCATAATGCTGGTGATGATGCAAAACCGCCGATGCGCCTGATGGCTCCATCCCATCATGGACCAGCTCATAACTGTAACGCGGATGGTTTTCCCATTCGGCCGCCGCCGCCTCTTCCGTCGGCGGGTCGATCCCATGATACGAACGCAACGCTTCTGGCAGTTTGAGCTTCCCCATGTCATGCAGCATTCCCGCCACGCCAAGATTCACCACTTCCCTGGCATGTTGCGGCGACAGCCGATGTCTCTGATCAATCAGGTAGCGCTCAAGCTTGATCCCCAGCAGCAATGCCAAATGGGCCACTGCCGTCGCGTGGCCGATCGCATCGTCACTCATTCTCGACATCTGATCGAGATAGATCGGATTTTGTCCCTGTGACATGAGTGTCAGGACAAGTTGGCGTGTCCCTGCATAATAATCGGTGTACGTTACGGTGGGTTTGGCATTGCGCTCGTTGGCCCGAATGGTATCCTTGATTTGTCGATAAATGTTCTGTCGTTCCGGGCTGAGCTGAACCGCCAGATGCTTGTCCAGATCATCCAGGCCCGGATAGTCCACATAGACCGCCTCGACGCCGATGTCGCGCAGACGCGCGATCACCGTCTGCTCCAGCACGTAACCGCGCTTGAGCAGATCCTGTCCCGGTTGGTCCGGGTGGGCAACCGGCGCGGCCAAGACCATGCCGGGCGTAGCTTCATCCAGTGAACAGATCAACACAGTGCACCATTTCTGCTATCGGGCATCGAGCGCGGCATCTTGTCTGTTGAATGGAGGATTTACCCACGACGACATGTATGGCGCAAGATTCAGCAAAACCAGGTTGGTTTATCGGACCACTATCGTGTGAGTCGTTGCTCAATGACTTGGCGCATGATCTCAACCGGAGCGGGTTGGCCGGTCCAGAAATCAAACTGCCCGGCCGCCTGTCGTAGAAACATTTCAACCCCGCCGACCGTGCGTGCCCCCGCCTGTTTGGCCAGTGTCAGCAACTTCGTTTGCATGGGATTGTAAACGGCGTCAAACACCAGCGAATCGCCCGACAATTTGGGCATCCGCCCATCAAACACCGATGCCTCGGCATTCGGGTGCATTCCGATGCTGGTGGTGTGTATGAAAATGTCGCAACAGGTTCCGCAAAGTTTATCCATTTCGGCCGAGACAACCTTGCCGGTCTTCCCATTGAATTCATCGGCCAGCAATTGCGCCCGCTCGCGTGTTCGGTTGTAAACAACGACCGTCGCCCCGTAATGGGCCAGCGCCGCCACCGCCGTCCGTCCGGTTCCACCCGCGCCGATCACCGCGACTCTCCTGCCCGCCAAATCTTCCCGTTTGATCCCCAGCGGTGCGGTGATCGAATCCAAAATGGCGGCGTAATCGGTATTGATCCCATGCAGTTTTGGCTCACCATCACCTGTCCGATCAATGCGAATCGTGTTGACCGCCCCGATGGATTGCGCCAATGGTTCAATTTGTCCCGCTTTTTCCGTCAAATAACGCAGCGCGTTTTCCTTGTGCGGAATCGTGATCGACAACCCGCTCAAATCCATCCCCCGCATCGCAAGGAACGACTCCATGAACGCCTTGAACGACTCATACCCCTCATTGACCAGCAACGGCAGATAAACGGCATCGATCCCCACCTTGGAAAACGCCGCGTTGTGAATCGCCGGTGACATCGAATGCTGGATCGGGCTGCCGACCACGCCGTAAACTTTTGTGTCCGCCCCGATCGCATCCCACCGATAAATCCCCTTCATCTGCTCGATCGTCACCTGCCCCGGCGCGGTAGCCGATGGATTGGAAAGGGATGCGAAGGTCAAAAACGCCCCGAATTTCTTCGCCAAAACCCGCGACAACATCCCCGCCTCCCCCATGCAAAGGGCAATCGTGGGCTTCTGGCGATTCTGTAAAATTTCAAACGCCTCCAGGTTGTCGCGCAGTGTGCGCGCCGTCCAGACGATTTTGGCAATTTCCGCCGGCGTGGAATTCAATTCCCCCAGCACGTTGTACATCTTCTCCGGCCGCCCGGAAAAATCGTGAAAACTGACAATCATCCGCGGATGATTCTCCCCCAGTTGTTCGATCTTTCCCCACAAACTGGACCGCAATTCCAAGTCCACATACGCGGCCTTTTCCGCCTTTTTGAGCAGCTCAAATCGTTCCTCTTCCGACAACCCGCACCGACCACCCTCCCACGTCGGCCGACAGGTCACAATCACCGGCAACGTCGATTGCGACACCAATTGCCCAACCAGTTCCCCATCGGTGACATCATCAATCCGCAGCTCCACCAAATCCGCCCCGGCCTCCGCCGCCAGCGCCACATCACGCCTGGCCTGTGCCAAATCCTGAACGAATATGGGAACGCACAGATAGGTCATCTCACTTGGAAATGTCCAACCCCTTCATCAACTCGGCGATCTGTGACTTGGTACCCTCGGTCGCCTCCCAAATCGGCAGTCTCATCTCCCCGCTGTCCAGTTTCGCGTGCTGCATCGCGAATTTGATGCCGGGAGGATTCCCATCCAAAAACATGGCTCGCATCAACGGGAACAGCTTGCGATGCAGCTTCCCCGCATCCGCATATCGACCCTCGGCCGCCAGTTTCACCAGTTGCTTGATCTGGGTCGGGATCAAATTGGACAGCACGCTGATGACCCCCTTTGCCCCGATGCTCATCAACGGCAACGTCAGCGAATCATCCCCCGACAAAATCGTAATATCACACAACGTCGCGATCTCGCTGGTTATGTCCATCGAGCCGGTCGCCTCTTTGATGGCCACGATGTTGGGATGTTTCGCCAGCCGTGCAACCGTCTGCGCCGACATCGTGATCCCCGTGCGTCCGGGGATGTTGTACAGCACAATCGGCAAATCCACCCGGTCCGCCAACGTCATAAAATGCCGATACAACCCCTCCTGCGACGGCTTGTTGTAATACGGATTCACCGACAACCCGCCATTCGCCCCCGCCTTCTTTGCAAACTCATGCAGTTGCAGCGCCTCGCTGGTGGCATTGGCCCCAACACCCGCGATCACCGGAACCCGTCCGGCCGCCGTCTTCACGCTCAACTCAATCACCCGCTCATGCTCTTCAAAATCAAGCGTCGGTGATTCGCCGGTCGTCCCCACCGGAACCAATCCATCAATTCCACCCTTGATCTGCCGTTCAATCTGCTCACACAGCCTCTGCTCATCCAGTTTCCCGTCTCGAAACGGGGTGATCATCGCCGTCAACGCACCTTCAAACATATTCATTCCACCTGTTTGAGAACCAAAACATCCATCATAGTACACCCACTCTCCCCCAACAAATGCGCCCATTCAACCCACGATCATGGAAATGTGCCATGGAGAGATATAATCCCTCAAATGCCACCTCCCGATCCCGCCAACGTCACGCTCGCCATTCTTGCCGGCGGGGCGGGTTCGCGCATGGGACTACCCAAAAGCCAACTCGAAATCCAAGGCCAACCCATCCTCCAATACCTGCTCGATCAGTTCCATTGGCCCGGCCCAACCCTGCTGGTCACCTCCCCCGGCCGACAAAATCCACCCGCCGCCGCTCACTTTACCCGCGAAGTCTCCGACCCCACCCCCGACCAAGGCCCCCTGCGCGGCCTGTTAACCGCCCTCGAACATTCCTCAACCCCGCTCCTCCTCGCCTGCACCACCGATATGCCGCTGGTCCGCCCCAATCACCTCCATTGGCTGCTGGGCCAATATTCATCCCATCCCGATTCGCTCGGCCTGTTCATCCAACCCTCCGCCGGCCCAATCGAACCCTTCCCATCCCTTTTTCACACCGCCGCCGCTCCCTCAATCACAAATCAACTTCAACAATCCCGCCGATCCGTCCACGGCCTCGCCCGATTATCACAATTCACAACCCTACCCTCCCCGGCCGACTGGAATTCACAAGTATGGACCAACCTCAATAACCGCAACGACTTGCATCAATTCCTTAACTCACTTTAACTCATCGACCGCGACAACAATCCATTGGCGACCTTTTTGGCATCAAAAAACTCCTCCACCAATTGTCGTGCCTGCCGCGACTGTTTTTCGTAATCCGAACCGATCACATCAAACGCCCGCACCGCATCATCCAGCGTATCAAACCGAAATATCCCCCCATCATTTGGCAAAATCTTGCTCGGCCCAGTGTTCTGCACCACGCACGGCTTGCCGCTCGCCAGATAACAGAGCGTCCTGTCGCTCAGCCACGCCGTCTGATATTTCACATACGCCGGCTTGGCACACCCAAATTCCCCGCCGGAATGCTGCACATATTCCCAAAACGCCTCGGCCGTCGGTGTCACCTCGTGCGACTCCCTTACCCGCCAACCCTTTTCCCGCAACATCTTGTATTCCGCCTCCTCACCCGCCAGGCAAATCGCTAACTCCAGTGGCTGGCGTACCTTACGCGGCAAACCCAGAAATGGTAAAAACCCCGACCGTTTGTCGTTTTTGAAATAAGACCCATCCTCCTCCACAATCCATTCATCCATATACCAATGCGACACTGTGGTAAAAGGCGAATCAGGCATCGCCGGACTAACAGGCCATTGTTCCAATGAAACACAAGGGGGTGTGTACAACCATGTCCGCCCAATATCCGGAAACCGCGAACCCGCCTGCCCAACCGTCTCCCCAATCGTAAAACTGACCTGATGTGCCGGGGATGGCATATACCCCTTGGTAATATTGATTTGCAGAATCCCCGGATCAATGTCCATGAACGCCGATCGCTTGAATTTCCGCACAAAGTCGGCCGACAGGTCATAGCGAAAATCGATCAACAGATCCGATTCCAACACCTTCTCCAACGCCACACACCCCAAAGCCGCCTCATCGGGCAATGCCTGTCCATCTCGTGTGGCAATCGCGACTGATGGATCAAAACCATACGGTTTTAAGCGGGATTTCAGGGTTTGAATCTGTTCCCGTGTCTGTGCATCCGTGCATTTGGGGTCGTTGACATCAAACCAGATCACCTCATGCCCCAAACCGCGCAATCCAAACGCCCAGTTCAAAAAAACCCACAAGACGCCACCCTGTGGATAGCGCAGCGTATTGGATGTGGAGAGGCAAATTTGCATGTTTGGGTCTTTTTATGGCGGCGGGGGGGTCTGGTCGCTCAATAACTCTTGAACCCGCCCCGCCCGCCCGGTATCGGTTTCCAGAAGAATTTGGATCGCCAAATGCAATTCCAGCATCCGTGGGTCATTTTTAATGATCTCAGGGCCATCCGCGGCGCCTTGCAGGCGGTCCAGGTCGGCCGCCAGGGACAAAATCCGCTGCCGCATCGGCAGGTAATACAAATCGAGCAGTTGCCGTGCCGTGAGCATGGACATGATTGTACCTGCCCGGTGAGAGGCGATACAGATTTGACCCCCAAACAGACGGATTTGTCGGCGCAGCTTTCCTCTCTTATGGCAACGGCCTACGATTTGCCGATAGGGACTGATGAGTTTCGTTGACTCCCCACCCGGATGGGTCATAATCCGGGATGGTACATCAGCCGCCGCACGGGCTTACGAGCGGCCCGCGCGGTGCGAGTTATGCCTCGCGGCAGAAAGGCGGCAACAGATGGCAGGTTCACAATCGTTAAGTCCACAGCCGGTTCACCCTTCCCGTCCCCGGCGTCGATTCACCCTCACGGAGGCCAACCGGTCTCTTCCGCTGGTCAGGCGGATCGTGGCCGACATTGTTCAGGCCCAGCAGGTCGCGTCGGAGCTGCACACCCAGGCCGAGCTGCTCTCCGGGCGTGAACAACTCGATGCCCAGGGCGAGGTGCAACGTCAGATGGATCGTTTGCAGGAATACGTCGATGAACTGACCGAGATCGGCGTTGAACTCAAGGATTTCCAAACCGGCCTGATCGATTTCGTCGCCCGCCACCAGGGTCGCGACATCTATCTGTGCTGGAAACTGGGCGAAGAACAGATCACCCACTGGCACGAACTGCAAGCCGGTTTTGCCGGCCGACAACCCGTGTCAATGCTGGAAGAGGGTGAATGATGCATCCGCATTAATTTCGATTTTCCGACCCCACGCACAACGGGCGGGCCAACTGGCTCGCCCGTTTGTCATGGAGCATCCTCATCTCATTCGTGGCGCCTACATTGTCGGGAATTAAAGCCAAGGCAAGTCGCGACGACGAGGTGTGAGCTTCTCCCCCTGATTTGAGGTGCGCGATTTGAAAATATCGGGACAGGTCCGAATACCATTCGTTTTAGCGTAACTGTTTACCGTCACAATAATTTTCAGGGGCGCGCGATTGAGGGGAATCGGTTAATCTTGTCACGTAGGATGGAGCGCGACGAGGTTTATTGGTTGAAGGGAACGATTACGCTGCTGGAGGC
>JADLBV010000121.1 GCA_020847545.1 Phycisphaerales bacterium | reverse complement strand
GTGTCGTGCGATATTGATCCGCTACGCGAAAAAGTCATCGAATTACCTTGGCATCATCCAACTGGCGTGCGCGTTGTTGTGGTACCGTCGTCAACATCGATTGGCCGTTTTGAGATAGTTACTTAATCTTCGGTCTCCTGAGCCTTCTCCTTTTCATCCCGTTTTTTGGCTTCTTTGGCTTTGCGGTCGGCGGACTTTTTTTCTTCCAGGTCACGCAGCTCGTTCAGTTGCGGTTCGGTCAGTTCGGCGAGGATTTGTTCACGTTCGCGACGGTCGATGGCCTTGCGGTCTTCGTTCGCCTGCTGGTGGAGGTCTATTATCCGGGTTTTTTGATCCTCGCTGAGCGTGGTCAGTTCGCTCCAGGGTTTGACCAGTCGGCGGGATCGTGATTTTTTCGCCCCTTCGGCCATATCGGGCGAAATAAACGTGAGGACCAACCCCAGGACAAGGCACGCCAAAAGAACCGGCATCCATCTGGACATCCTGACCTCCCGAATTGAGTTGAAACCAACGAAATGATTATCGCGAATCGGCCGGCTCTGTGAAGCGGCTGTACGGGATGGCGTCCAGATCGAGCGGGCTGAATTGTCCGGCCTGCAAGTACCGAAATGCCAGGCCGGCGGTCATGGCGGCGTTGTCGGTGCAATATCGCAGGGGTGGGGCAAAAACCGGCAGATTCAATCGTGGCAACGCATTTCGCAGGCCGGTATTGGCCGACACGCCGCCGCCGACGATGATGCTTTTGGCCTGAATCCGACTCGCCGCCCGGCGGAGTTTTTCGATCAATACATCGACACAGGCCGCCTGAAAACCGGCCGCCAAATCCGCCAATTCCTGACCCGTGGGCGGCTCTTTGGGCGCGGATGAAACTTTTCCCGGCACGCCGCGAACATGATAAAGGACCGCGGTCTTCAGGCCGCTGAATGAAAAATCGAGGGAGTCGCGTTGCAGATATGTGCGCGGAAAGCGCAACACCTTCGGATCGCCCTGTTGCGCCAACCGATCGATGATCGGCCCGCCGGGATATCCCAGCCCAAGAATCGACGCCACTTTGTCATACGCCTCCCCCACCGCATCATCCAGCGTGGAGCCGATGAGCGAAACCTCCTCCATCGACCTCATGGCATAGAGCGCGGTGTGCCCGCCGCTGCAGACCAACCCCACCGCCGGCATGGGTGGTTGGGAATTGGTCTCAAGGACGACACTGTAGAGATGGGCATGAACATGATCGACGCCGATCAACGGCTTGTGCAACGCCCACGCGATGGCCTTGGCGGCCGTCACGCCGATCAACAACGACCCGATCAACCCCGGCCGATGAGCCACCGCCACCGCATCCACCTGATCCAACCCACAATCGGCATCCCGCAATGCCTCCCGCAACACGGGCAAAATGTTCTGTAAATGCGCCCGGCTGGCAATCTCAGGAACCACCCCGCGGTATTTGGCGTGCAACTCCACCTGCGATGAAACGACATTGGACCGCACCCCCCACCCATCCGCCACAATCGCGGCGCTGGTTTCATCGCAGGTGGATTCGATGCCGAGGATCAGGGGCATGGGTTTCGTTGTTTGAGAACATGGATACGGTGCGTAGCGCGTGATGCGTGAAACGTGAAGCGTGAGAAGAAATTTCTTCACGCATCACGTTTCACGTTTCACATTCTCATTCCACCTCGCCCGCCGGCTGGGTCACAGGCAGCGTGGTCGGCGCCGTTGTCGTGGCGGCGGCCGGCCGGGGTTCATTTTGTAGTATCACCCGACCGATCAGGATGGTCACCGCCTGCTGCAATTGCGGGTCCACCGGCGGGGTGGAGGCCGATTCGGAGGGGTTGGTGGCGGTGGTCGGCTGGGTCATCGATGGCGGGACCGGCCGGCGGAACTGTTCCATCTGGTATCGTTCCTGAAGGATTTTCTGCTCGCCGGCCGGGTCCACCGCGACCGGAATCTGCGGCTCGACACCCCAGGTGGTCGCATCCTTCTTGCGATGCACCAACCGACCGCTGGGGAGATACCAATAGGCGACCGTCAGCTTCAATTCGCCGCTGTTGCCTTCCAATGGTATCAGTTCCTGCACCGAACCCTTGCCATAGGTGCGCTGGCCGACCACGACCGCGCGCTGGTTGTCCATCAGACTGCCGGCCACGATCTCGGCGGCGCTGGCCGAATATTCGTTGACCAGCACCACCATCGGGAACCAGGGCAATGTCCCCTCGGCCTGTGCATATTTGGTGTCCTCGGGGCGGTTGCGCCCCTTGGTGGTGACGATCTTGCCGCTGGAGATGAACAGATCGACCATCTGCACCGCCTCTTCCAGCCGCCCGCCGGGGTTGAATCGCAAATCGAGGATCAACCCCTGCATCCCATCGGCCAAAAGACCCGTGACGGCCGTCTTCAACTTGTCGGTTGTGTCCGGCGTAAACTGCGTCACGCGGATGTAGGCGATTTTCGGATTGTGGCTGACGTAATAATCCCATCCATTGTCGGCGGTGCGCGTATACCCTTTGACCGTGGGGACGATGATCTCCTCGCGGTTCATGGTCAGATCAACCACCTGTCCATCCAGATGTTGCACCGTCAGCGTCACCGGCGTACCCACCGGCCCGGCCACCTTGGCGACGACATCCTTAAGTTTCATCTCCTTGATCGCCTCGCCGTTGACCTTGAGGATGATGTCGCCGGACATGACTCCCGCCCGGAAGGCCGGGCTGCCATCAATGGGTGTCACCACCTCAATGCGCCCATCCTCCAGTTGATTGAGCATGATTCCCACCCCCTTGAACGACCCTTCAAGCTGGCTGTCAAAGGCCTCCTGTTGTGTTTCGGGCACATAGACGCTGAAAGGGTCCAGCTCGCTCATCATCCCCTCGATGGCCCCTTCGCGCAGCTTGGATTCATTGACCGGATCAACGTAATTGGCCGCGATCTGGCGATGTATGTCCACGATGGTGCGGACAAACGAATAATCATCATCGCGCTGGGCAAACGATCCCGGCAATGAAAATGCCAGGACGGTGATCAGGACCAGGCTCAGCATCCATGCGAATTTTTCTCTGTTCATCGAAGCTCCGCTTGTATCGGTTCGGACTGATGAGCCATTGTAGCCCATCGACGCCATGAAAACAGGGAGCCGATTCGATCATCAAATCCCTTATTTGTTTACAGGAAGATGCAACTCCGTGCCGATGTGCGCATGACAGTTGGGATCAATGGATCATCCGGAGCATCACATGCGCCATTCAGCGGGTCAAAAAATCGTTGTGGAATCGCTCGAACCGCGTCAATTGCTCAGTTATTCCCCCACGGGAATGACCCCAACGCAAATCCGTGCGGCCTATAAAATCGACCAGATACAGTTTCTATACAAAAACCTGAAGTTGGCGGGCGATGGCGCGGGGCAGACCATCGCGATCGTCAACGCCAACGATGCGCCCAATATCGCGGATGACCTGCACCGATTTGATGCCACGTTTGGGATCAGTGATCTGGATGCGTATGGCCGATTTGCGCTGACCAAGGTGATGCCGCAGGGTAAAGCATCGGCCGATGCGGGTTGGTCGCTGGAGACATCGCTGGATGTGGAATGGGCGCATGCTGTCGCCCCCAAGGCCCATATTTTGCTGGTTGAAGCAAGAACATCGAGCTTGAGTGATTTATTGTCTGCGGTCAATTACGCCCGCCGACGGCCGGGGGTGGTGGCGGTGTCGATGAGCTGGGGCGGGGATGAATTTGGTTATGAATCGATGTTTGACGGCACGTTTACCACGCCGGCCGGGCATATCGGCGGATTTGGCATTCGCGGCGGCGTCACCTTTGTCACCGCATCGGGTGACAGCGGCGCTCCGGCGGGGTGGCCGGCGGTTTCACCCAACGCGCTGGTGGTCGGTGGCACAACTCTGCACACCGGATCGGGCGGCAATTATCACAGCGAAACCGGCTGGTCAGACAGCGGCGGAGGACTGGCCTGGTTTGAAAACACCGCCAGCCCTGATGTGGCATACGATGCGGACCCCAAGAGCGGCTTTTCGGTGTACGACTCCACCGGAGGCTCGAACAATGGGCCGTGGTATCAGGTGGGTGGGACCAGCGCCGGCTCGCCACAATGGGCCGCCTTGGTGGCCATCGCCGATCAGGGGCGGGGATACTTGGGCAAAGGGTCAATGGATGGAAGGCGCGAGGTGTTGCCGGACCTCTATCAAATGTCGACCGCCGATTTTCATGACATCACCAGCGGGTTCAACGGCTATTTCGCACAGCCGGGGTATGACCTGGTGACGGGATTGGGGTCTCCGGTCGCCAATGAACTGGTTGATGATCTGGTCCAGGCACCCAGCGTCAGCCCGGCGCTCTATCGCTGGACCAACAACGCCTCGGCGGCCTCAAGAATCGGCGCATGGCGGCAATTGCGGCATGAGTTTGCATTCTCAACCCATCAAATCCTCGACAACAACCCGCCGTCGATGTTGGTGTGATGAATCAGGATCGCGAGGCGATGGCGGCGGAGATGGGGCGCAGAATTCGCGGAATGATGTAATTCTCGCACAACGATTCGGCCCGCGTGGTCATCTGCGAAAAGAGTTGTTCCATCGGGTCGCGTGGACGGTCTCCCCAATATCGTCGGAGGATCAGATAGATGCTGATGGCATCATCCGAAAAATCCCCCGTGCGAACCTGATAGCTGTTGGTGCGGGTGACGATGTCGATGCGGGCCTGCAATCGGCAGTCATCGCTGAGCGCCACCGTCACGGTGGGTTGAAAATCGACCGCCTTGGCCCCTTTTTCCTCGGCCAGGCAGGTGAGGGGTGAATCGCCAAAGAGGCTCTCGGCGACGATCTCATCGTGGTTGCCGCTGAAGCTCATGTCAAAGCCGAACAGCACATCCAGATAGTCGATTTCAATCGGGCTGACACCCAGGTTGTAGGGGGCGAGTTCAAGCAGCAGGTGATGCAGCTTCTGGGCCTCCGCCAGGGAGGGTGGATTGACATATCCGCTGGAGAGCCGACGGCTTTCGAGGCTCACCCAGCGATAGCTGTCGCTGTTGCGGTCCTCCTCGATGTTGTATTCGCCGTTTTCGCTTTTGCGAAACCGCGTCATCCGCGGAAAATCCTTCTGCACGCGCTCAAAAAAATGAAGCACGGTCTCCCGCTGGTGCGGCAGGTTCAATTGCGAGCCAAGGCGCATGTTGACGTAAAAATCTTCGCAGAACGCCGAATACGGAACGGACATACCATTCTCCCTGAAGAGCCGAAACCAACAGAGGCTTCAATATGTATCGGCTCATGTGCCCCCGATGAGTGTAGCCGATTTCTTGTACAACGAAAGAGCGGGGCCATTGGTTCGTTGACGTGCCGTTTTTCGGGCCGTACAAATGATTCCGATGGCCAGTCCGGTTCCGGTTTATGCGCTGGTGGGTGAGGATGTTTTTCTGCAATTGCGGAAACTGTCGAGCCTGCTGGCGACCCTTCCTCCCAACACCCAGCGCATCGACGCGGATGGTGAACGGGTGGAGCTGTCCGAACTGCTCGATGAGCTGCGCAGCTATTCCATGTTCAGCAGTTCCAAAGTGGTGGTGGTGCGCAACGCCGAGATGTTGATCTCCCGCTATCGCGAGCAGTTGGAGGATTATTTAAGTCATCCGGCCAACAGTTCGGTCCTGATGCTGCGGGTTCCCAAGTTGCCGGGCAATGAGCGCATCAGCAAACTCATCGCCAAGGTCGGCAAGGTTGAAGATTGCAACCCGCCCAAGGATGTCGCCCGCTGGTCGGCCGATCATGCGGCCAAAGAGCACAAATTGTCGATCACCCCGGCCGCCGCACGGATGCTGGTGGAACTGATCGGAGACGACCTTGGACGAATCGACAACGAACTGGCCAAGCTGGCACTGCAATACGACAACACGAAGGTGGATGTGCCGCAGGTGACACAAAGCGTCGCCTTTCAACGCGAACAGGAGATGAAGGAACTCAGCGCCGAGGTTGCAACCGGGCAGACCACGCAGGCGATTCGTCGCTGGCGGCAATTGATCCAACTCGATCCCTCCACCGAATTCCGGGCCGTGACGTGGCTGGCGATGTGGCTTGCGGATGTGTCGGCGGTCTTGTACGGCGGACCCGGCGCTCAAAAGCTGGCCTGGGCTTACAGGGACCGACTGCCCCAGTTCACGGCCAACGCCCGCAAGCTGGGCAAGGCCGGATTGGCACGGGCGCTCGACTTGCTGGTTGAGGTTGATCGACAAAACAAAAGCGGCATCGGCGAGGCGTCGACCAATGTTGAACGATTTTTATTGACCGTCGGCGCTGGAAAATAAATCACCATGGCAAAACGTAAAACCAAATCACTGCCTGTATCCACTGGTTCCAAGGCACGCTTCGTGAAGGTCGCCCTGACGCAAATGGCCTGCGGGAACAATCCCAAAACCAACCTGGCCAACCAGGTTCGACTGGCCGAGCTGGCTGGCAAAAAGGGAGCGCAAATCCTCTGCACGCAGGAGTTGTTCGCCTCCAAATATTTCTGCCAGTTGGAGGATCATCGCTTTTTCAACCTGGCCGAAACCATCCCCGGCCCCAGCACCGATGCCCTGGGCAAAATCGCCCGCGAATACAAAATGGTCATCATCGCGTCACTCTTTGAGAAGCGCGCCAGCGGCTTGTATCACAACACCGCCGTCGTGCTGGAGACGGATGGCTCGATCAAGGGAATCTATCGCAAGATGCACATTCCCGATGATCCGCTTTATTACGAAAAATTTTATTTCACCCCCGGCGACACCGGCTTTCGCGCCTGGGAAACCACTTATGGCAAAATCGGCGTGCTGATCTGCTGGGACCAGTGGTATCCCGAAGGGGCGCGCCTGACGGCCCTGAATGGGGCCGAAATTCTCTTTTTCCCCACCGCCATCGGATGGCATCCCAGCGAGCGCAAACAGTACGGCGCCGCACAGCACGAATCATGGGAATTGATCCAGCGCAGCCACGGCATCGCCAACGGCTGTTTTGTCTGCGCGCCAAACCGCATCGGCCTGGAAAAAATCCTCGACGCCAACGGCCGGCCGGCCAGCACGGAAGGGATCCGGTTCTGGGGCCAATCCTTTGTCAGCGGCCCCGATGGACAGGTCATCCGCCGGGCCTCCATGGACCGCGAAGAAGTGATGATCGTGGATTGCGACTTAAGCCGAGTCGAATTCAGCCGCACCCACTGGCCCTTCCTGCGCGACCGCCGAATCGACGCCTACGAAAACCTGACCCGCCGATTTGTGGATTAAAAACCCGTGTGTGTGTACCATTTACGGCACAAACAACCGGCAGACGAAGCTGTCATCCTTCCACAAATTCAGCTTCTTCATCATCAGATGCGCCATCGCCCGGTGGCCGCATTCGTTGGGGTGGATTGAATCGCTCAGCCAGTATGGCAGCACACCCCGCTTCTCGGCCGCCAGCCAGAGTTCGTAATCGTCGATCAGCAACGCGCCGCTTTTTTGCGCAATCTTGCGAATCGCATCGACATAGGAGGGCAGGAGGGGCCAGCGGGCCTCGTCCAGCTTCAGAATCTGCGGCGGGGTATGGACCACGATGGCCGCGGAGGTTTTATTGCGGATCGTGTCGATCACTTCCAGATACTGTTTTTGAAACAACTCCAGGCCGGCCGGGCCGTTGTTGCAATCGTTCATCCCCACCGCGATGGAGACCACATTCGGCTGATATTGCAGCACGTTCCAATGCAAATCCTCAAGAATCTGGTCGATCCGCCACCCGCTGATGGCCGTCTTCAGGATCGCATCTCGGGTGCGGGCCATTTCATAGCGAATCCGTTCGCTGAACAGTTCGGTGTAATCCCGCCAACCCATCGTGTGCAACGCCCCGTGGGTGATGCTGTCGCCGGTGAACACCCATTTAATGGGGTCCTGTCGACCAAGAAGCGTTTCAATTTTTTGCAATTCGGTATTCATGGGGCAGAATCATACATGATTGCAAACTTGATTAAATCCCCCGCCGTTGGATATTGTTTGCATCCATTAACGGAGCAACACGATGCCGATCCGCGTCACGGTTTGGAGCGAATACCGCCACGAGAAGCACAACCCCGAAGTGGGTAAAATTTACCCCAAGGGGATGCACGAGGCGATCGCCGATCATTTGCGAAAGAACAAAAACCTCATTGTCCGCACCGCCACGCTCGATGAGGCAGAGCACGGCCTGACCGAGGAAGTGATCAAAAACACCGATGTCCTCACTTGGTGGGGTCACATGGCCCATGCCGAATGTCGCGATCTGGTGGTCGAGCGGGTCTTCCACCGCGTACTGGCCGGCATGGGGCTGGTGGTGCTCCATTCGGGGCATTTTTCCAAGATTTTCCAGAAGTTGATGGGGACCACCTGCAATTTGAAATGGCGAGTGGGTCAAAAGGAACGCGAAGTTCTATGGGTCACCCGTCCCGGCCACCGCATTCTCGAAGGGATCGACGACCATTTCGTCATCCCCGAAGAGGAGATGTATGGTGAATATTTCGACATCCCCGAACCGGAAACGACCTTCCTGATCAGCTCGTTTGGCGGTGGCGAGGTCTTCCGTTCCGGTTGCACCTGGACCCGCGGCCAAGGCAAGGTCGTCTATTTCCGCCCCGGCCATGAGACGTTTCCCACCTATTACAACCCCAATGTCCTGCGAATCATCGAAAATTCCGTGCACTGGGCCGCTCCATGCCCGGATTCCGCCCAGCACACCTTCGGCCACCGCCCCGAAGGATGGCTCGACCAGCAACAGGCCGCGGAAGGGAAAAAATAACCCCTCCGACAAGGGTTAAAACTTGTCAAAAACCGCTTGATGGCATAAGATAAGGGTTGGAAATTGATGACCCTCCTTGGGCGCTGTGCCTGATGCGGGTCGGGGGCGGCGTCAGATTGCGGACGACGCCGCGCCACAGGTGCTTTTGACGCAACGCTCTCGCAGCGCAAGTCCTTGTGCCACCGGGAGTTTTGAAAAGATCGTGGAACACGTTGGAGTTCAACTCGCGTACGCATTGCCAACGGTGTGGATGGCGGCTTTAACGCTCTGTTCACTGGTGGCGATGCTGCTGCTGGTCTGGTCGGCGCAACGCCGCCCCTCGGATTCGACCACAGCGCCAGTATTGCGCCCTTTGCCGGTTTTGATTCCGGTTCATGGCGCCAAGGTCAGGCCATTGGCATGGCCACAATCGGCGATCCCCTGCCGTGCTCCACCGATCTGTCCACAGGCAACGCAGCTTGAATCCATCCCGCCCCGGCGTGGATGAATGTTGCCCCGGCCATTCCCCTGGCCGCGTCATATTGCCCCTCCCCATTTAGTTCCGCACCGCGCGGGTGGTTTTCCGATGGTTTTTTCATCGCATCGCCGGCCGCGCCCGACTGGGGATTAAAACATGTGGATCATTGGCCTTTTCATCGGCCTGATTGTTGGTGCTGTCGCCGCGTGGTTGATCTTGACCTTTGTGATTCGCAGCACGGTCGCCCGCGCCCGGATACAAGCCGAGCAACTTCGTGACAATACTCTCAAGGAGGCGCAAAACCGGGCCAAGGAGACCGAATTGGCCGCCCGACAGGAAAGTCTGCGCCAAAAGGAAGCCTTCGACAAGGAGAGCGAATCCCGCCGGATGGAATTGAAAAACCAGGAAATCAGCCTGACCAAGCGGGAAGACACCCTCGAACGCAAGCTCGACACGCTGGCGGTCAAGGAAAAGCACCTGGACGGCCTGGAAAACAAGGTCGATAAGCGGGAAAAGGCCGTCACCGTCAAGGAACAGGAGCTGGAAACCACCCTCCGCGAACAGCGCGAACGGCTGTTGCAGGTCAGCGGACTGTCGACCGATCAGGCCAAGGAATTGCTGCTCAAGCGTGTGGAAAGCGAATGCCGGCTGGAATGCGGGGCGATGATCCAGCGCATCACCGAACAATCGCAGGAGGAGGCCCGCGACAAGAGCCGCCAGATCATTATCCAGGCCATCCAGCGATACGCTTCCGAACAGACCGCCGACCACACCGTCAGTTCGGTGGCGATTCCCAGCGACGACATGAAAGGTCGGGTCATCGGGCGCGAGGGACGCAACATCCGCGCCTTTGAAAAAGCGACCGGCGTCGATGTCGTCATCGACGACACTCCCGGCGTGGTGGTGGTGAGCTGTTTTGATCCGGTTCGACGCGAGATTGCCCGCATGTCATTGGAACGGCTGGTGCAGGATGGGCGCATCCACCCCGCCCGCATTGAAGAAGTCGTCGCGGTCGTCAGCAAGGAGATGGATGAGAACCTCATCAAACTGGGGAAGGAAGCGGTGCAGGAGGCCAATTTGCCCAACATCGCCAAGCCGGTGGTGCCGATGCTCGGTCGGCTGCATTACCGCACCAGTTATGGGCAAAACGTATTGAAGCACTCGCTGGAAGTGGCATATTTGTCACAGGTGATTGCCGATGAGTTGGGATTGGATGGATTGGTTGCCCGCCGGGCGGGGTTGTTGCATGACATCGGCAAGGCGATGGACCACGAACAGGAAGGTGGCCATCCGCAGATTGGCATGGAATTTCTTCGCCGATTCAATGAATCCGAAGCGGTTCTCAACGCCACGCTGGCCCACCATGGGGATGTCCCCGCGACGACACCCTATACGCCGATCATCATGGCGGCCGACGCGATCAGCGCCAGCCGGCCGGGCGCCCGGCGCGAAAGCCTCGAGCGTTATGTCAAGCGATTGCAGGATTTGGAAGACCTTGCACTCGGATTTGACGGCGTTCGTCAGGCGTATGCCATTCAGGCCGGCCGGGAGGTTCGTGTGATTGTGGACGCCAAGTCGGTGGATGACCGCATCAGCGCCAAAATCGCCCGCGACATCGCCAAGAAGATCGAATCGGAAATGACCTACCCGGGTGAGATCAAGATCACGCTCATCCGCGAGGTGCGTTCAGTGGAATACGCCCGTTAATTGCCTTATGCGTATCGTGTTGGATCGACTACGCTGGCGTCCGCAAATCCCTTTTTGCGCAACAGGCAACTGTCGCAATGGCCGCAGGCCAGGCCTGATTCGGTGGGGTCGTAACAGCTATGGGTCTGGGCATAATTCACCCCCAGATCGATCCCGGTGCGGATGATTTGGGCCTTGCTCATCTGAATCAACGGCGTGTGGATGCGGAAGCGGTTTTCATCGGATTGGTTTTCCACGCCGATGCGGGTGGCGAGGTTGGCCATGGTTTCAAACGCCGCGATAAACTCCGGCCGGCAATCGGGATATCCGCTGTAGTCCACCGCGTTGACGCCGATGAAGACATCGCGGCAATCGAGCACCTCGGCCCAGGCCATGGCGTAGCTCAAAAAGATCGTGTTGCGCGCCGGGACATAGGTGATGGGAATGTCGTGCGCCGACAAAACTTCACGGTCCTTGGGGACGTTGATCCCGTCCGTCAGGGCGCTGTGGCCAAATTGCCGCAGGTCAATGTGGATCACGCGATGCTCGACAGCCCCCTGTGCATGGGCGATCTCGGCGGCGGCCGACAATTCCAGCCGATGCCGCTGGCCATAATCAAACGCCAGTGTATAGAGCGGGGAAAACCTCCGCGCCCTGGCGATGGCCAGACAGGTGGCGCTGTCCAGCCCGCCGCTGAGCAGGATGATGGCGTTGCGGTGGTTGCTTCCCATGACGGTCGATTGTATCGTGCCAGACTCGAATTTTTCGATTGTTGACTGTTTATTTTCCATTGCCCGTATAATTCTGAATCATCATGAAAATACACGAATATCAGGCCCGACAACTTTTTTCCGAAAACGGCATTCCCGTCCCCTCCGCGCAGGTGGTGCGGACGGTGGATGAAGCCGCCGCCGCTTTTGGGCAATTTGGCGGACAGATGTGCGTCGTCAAGGCACAGGTGTATGCCGGCGGGCGAGGCAAGGCGGGTTTTGTGAAGCTGGTTCACAACGAAGACGAAGCCCGACAGGCCGCTCAATTCATGCTCACCCACCGCATGACTTCCTACCAGACCGGCCCGGAAGGGGTTCCGGTCTCGGTGTTGATCGTCGCGCCGGGCGTGCAGATCGCCAAGGAGTATTACCTTGGCATGACCATCGACCGTTCGCGTCAGACCGTCACCCTCATCGCCAGCAGCGAAGGGGGCGTTGAGATCGAGGAGGTCGCCAAAAAATCACCTGAGAAGGTGTTGAAAATCCCGTTCCACCCGTTGCTTGGGCTGCAATCGTACCAGGCGCGCGATGTCGCCATTCAACTGGGGTTTGAGGACAAAATGGTCGGCGAGGCGGCCAAACTGATGATGAATCTGGCCAAGGTCTTCATCTCCACCGATGCCTCATTGGCCGAGATCAATCCGCTGGTGATCACGACCGATGGGAAACTGCTGGCGATTGATGCCCAGATCAACTTTGACGACAACGCCCTCTTTCGACATCAGAACATCGAGGCGATGGCCGATGAATCGCAGGAGCGGGAACTGGATGTGCGGGCGAAAAAGGCGAATCTCAATTACATCGCACTGGATGGTTCAATCGGGTGTCTGGTCAATGGCGCGGGGTTGGCGATGTCAACGATGGACATCATCAAGCTACACGGCGCGGAGCCGGCCAATTTTCTCGATGTCGGCGGCGGTGTGACGGCCGAGGGAGCGATTGAAGCCTTCAAGATCATCCTCTCCGACACCAATGTGAAGGGAATTCTGGTCAATATCTTCGGCGGGATCGCCAAGTGCGACCTGATCGCCGAGGCGTTGGTCAAAGCCGGCCGGGAGGTTGGTTTTAAGGTTCCCGTGGTGGTGCGGCTTGAAGGGACCAACGTGGTGCGTGCCCGTGAGATTCTCAAGGCGGCACAAGGTGAACTGCCCACGTTGATCCCCGCAACCGATTTGACGGACGCCGCCAAGAAAGTCGTCGCGGCCGTGGCGTGAGCTATCGGTAGCCAAGAACCAGCGTCGGCCATTGATCGGCATCCGATGCTGGAACTTGGCCGATTGGGGTCAGAGCGGGATATAACCGACGGGCCAGCGGGAGCATCGGCGATTGGATGGAACCATCAGGCGAGATCGATTTCACGGGGGAAAATCGACGGGTGCAAAAGGCGAGTGTCGAATCGGGATTCAATGTGTAGGTGAAGGCGTGGGGAAGGCCATCAGGCCCACATCGCAGGTTCAGTTTCGTTTGGGATATCGATTTAAGATTAAACAACGCCGGCCAGGTGGGACCGATCCAGCGCAGGCCGCCGGCGTTGGCCTGGCGGGCGGTTTGAAAGGACCAAGTGTCACGCTGTGTGAGTGCGGAATCGTGAATGAGCAGTACACCCTGCATCGTGAAGATGGGTGGATGTTGGTGTGCGAAGAACGCCAATCCACCGGTGACGGCCGCCGCAAGGAATGACATGGCCAGCCAGTTCCATCTCCATTTCAGTCGGCCGATCAACAACATCACCAATAAAAAGACCGCCGCCGCGATGATCAATTGTCGGCGAATGGTGATCGGCCAGTCGGCCTTCCAGCCGAAGGTGGGAAGATAAGCATCCTCTCCCATGGCCGCGCCGCGAGGGCCGAATATCCGGCGTTGGGCAACCCACAAACCATCGCGAAACACAAAATCAGGGCCGAGGATGGCATCGGATGGTGCGACAACCGCCAACATCAACCCGGCCGACAGCAGGGATTCGATCTTGGTTCCGTCAAACCGCTCATATCGACCGAAATCCATCACCACGGCATCGAGAGTCTGCCAACAAATGGCATCCCCGCTCAATGCGAAAGATTCATCCAGCGACAACGGGATGATCTGTTGATCGGGAAACAATGGCCGCACATCGGCCGAGGTCGAACCAATCACTCCCACCAATCGCTGGTTGGGTGGAACGACCCGCCAGTTGATGTCCGGCGCGGCTGGGAATTGTTCTGGAGCTTGCAAAATCAACCATGGAACAATCAATGTGCGCTGGCCTCCATCCAGATGAATGGTCGTATCAACCGCCCCGACGGCCAAAAGGGAAAATTCCCCCACCGTTCCATCGGTTCGCAGGCAAACGGGAATGTATTGGCCGGGGCGATGCCACCCTTGAAGCGGAAATTCAACCCGCACATCCGCGACAACCGTTGATGACAACCACACAAACAGGAGCATGAAACGGAATGCGGGCATAAGAAGTGGTTTATAAGCCCAGCTCGAGCGCCATGCGCAGAACTTCGGCGACGCTCCACGCCTGCGCGGGGCAGCCGACCGGCCGGTGCGGATCATTCCCTTCAAAACATTCGCTGATCTGCGCGATGGTCAGCGTGTGCATCCGGTCCAGCAGCGGTTCGAGCCATTTGCGCCCCTGTTCGACCGCCTGGGATGAATGGTTGTTGGCGCGGAGCCACGCTTCGAGGAACGGGCCGATCAGCCAACCCCAGATCGTGCCGTTGTGATAGGCCGCATCGCGCTTGGCCGGTGGGCCGGAATATTGGCCAATGTAGCCGGGATCGGAGATGGTCAGACTGCGCAACCCAACCGGCGTCAACAATTCGCGTCGAACCACCTCAACCACCGCACGCTGCTGATCCAACGTCAACGGACTGTTGGCCAGACTGGCGGCGAAAATCTGATTGGGGCGAAGCGAATTGTCACGATGGTCATCGCGCACAACATCGGCCAATCCGCGAAACGGACTGATCCAGAACGCCTTGCGAAAACTCTCGGCCACCCGGCCGGCCAGATCATCGTATCCCATGAGCTTGAGCGCGTGATGCCACAGGGCGTTGATCTCCACCGGCTTGCCCTGTCGCGGCGTAAAGACCTGATTGCCGTGTTTGGCGTCCATCCAGGTGAGCTGGGTGGTCGCATCACCCTGGGTGATCAACCCATCGGCCGGGTCCATTCGGATGTGAAAGCGCGTGCCGCGCTGATACCCGTCGATGATCTGCTGACAGGCGTGGCGCAACGGGCCATCATAGGTTTTTCGGTCGTTGGTGTAGCGCAGATATTCATGGACGGCGTGGATGAACCACAAACTGGCATCCACCGTGTTATAGCTCGGTTCGTTGGTGTAATCATCAAAACGATTGGGGATCATCCCTTCGCTGACATAATGGGCAAAGAGGGACAGGACCCCTTTGGCATCCTCAAACCGGCCGGTGCACAGCAGCAACCCCGGCAGCGCGATCATCGTGTCGCGCCCCCAGTCGGCAAACCAGGGATAACCCGCGAGAATCGTCTTGCCCATCGATCCATCGGGCGAGCGGCGGTCAACCACAAAATCGGCGGCCGCGTGCAGCAGCCGGCGAATCGCCATCGAAGGCTCATCGGTGTAACGAATTGGCGGCTGGGGCGCGATGCCGGGGCGCTCCAGCCCGACGCCGGAGAGCGATGCGCCAAGCGCCTCGCGCCGGCGCTGACGCTGGGCGTCAAAATCAATCGTCTCCACCGGCTCCAGCGATGCCCACAACATCACCGATGATTCGCGGCCGGCCTGAAAGACAAAATGACCGGGCGAAAACAAATCCTCATGATCGGGCAACCCCCGGTCGGTCTCCATCGCATAAACATGATCGTTCCACCATTGCGGCTGTTCGACAAAATCGGCGGCATCCGATTGCAGATAAAGCGTGTTCTGATCCCGTCTGACCATGGCGCTGTGCCCCGAACCATGCACCTGCATCTGAACGCCATCGGCGCGCAGGATCGAATGAAAATCGCGCAGGCTCACAAAGGGACTCAACCGCAGTTCCACGGTTTTATTCGCCGGCGGGCGGATCACATATCGCACGGCCGCGATATTCTGCATCCAAAAAAGTTGCACTTCCTTGGAGATGTGCGTTCCTTCGATCTCGTAATCGAAGCGGACGATGCCATCAAGCTGAAACTGTCGAAGATACTGATCTCCGCGGGGGAAAAACCGCCCCGCGAACTGGTTGATGGAAAAATCACACGGATGGTCCGGTTTCGTTACATCCACCAGAACCTCGCCGATGCGGTTGAGCATCATCAGCCGACCCACCGGCGGCAACGTGGCGGCGCACAACAGCCCGTGATAGCAACGCGTGTTGCAACCCACCACCGTCCCGGAGGCAAACGCCCCCAGCCCGTTGGTGATCAGCCATTCCTGCCGCAGATGCGGTTCGAGTTGTCCGTTGGTGGCGATGGTGTAGAGAGACATCGCGTAGAGTCTATCGTCTTGGGCGCGGTGGTGATAGTTGCAAAGGGCCGTCCTGCGCGTGAAATCCATTCACGATCCGGAGGCGGCTCCTTTGAGAAAATGCAGTTCCTGGTTGGCCGTCAGGTAATACAGCCCGCCGTCGGCCGGTTGCCATGAGGTGATGGTGGATGGGCCGCTCACGACCGGATCAAACACCAGCTTGCCGCTTTCGCCGCTGGAGGTGGGCAGGCGGGAGAAGATCAGCAGTTGCGGGGAATTGACCGGGCCGTTGGCGCCGACGACTGATGGATCGTTGACCAGCAGCAGCGCCTGACGGGTGATGAAGATGTTGCGGATATTGGCCGGCGTGGGGAGCAGGCCGGTCCATTCTTCGCCCGGCTGATCAAGGTTATACGCCTGTAGCGACTGTGGGCCGGTGATGTAGAGCATCGGCCCGGCCAGATGCAACGACACCGATGCCACATTCTCAATGTCACGGCCGGGATCAAACCCGGTACTCAATGGAACATCTTCAGCTTTGATCGGCGTGCCATCCTCCAGCGAATAGATCCGGACAAACCGCCCGCTGTCGCAGAGGGCGATCACACGGCCGTTTGAGACCCGCAGTTGGCCTGGTTGATACATCCCGGCGAACAATGTCGCGCCACCTCGATTGGCGGTGTTGGTGGGCCGGGCTTCCCATGTAAAACCCTGTCCGGTGTTGAAGGTGGGATCGTACAAATCCTTGCCGCGCAGCCGGTCGGGAAGGGTATAGACCAGCACCCCATCGGCCGATAAGGCCAGATTCTGCGGTGCCTGCCCCGATGCGGCATTGAACGACCAGCGATGAAAAATCCGCCCGCTGAATGTGTCCAATACGACCAATTGAATGGTCGAACCGTTGGTCACGCGACCCACTGTAAAATCCTCGGTGGCCAACAGGCGATCGGCCGGGCCATCGTCCATCAGGCGGATTTGCCATGAAACTTTGCCATCGGCGGCATCCATCGCCAACACCCGGCCGGTGGAGGTGGCGGCAATGACACGGTCGGCCGTCACCACCACATCCATGAACTGCTCGGGCGCCTGCGGGTCCACCTTTTGCTGCGGCGGAGCAAGGGGCAGCACCCGACCGTTTTGCAGAATGACCCGTCGGTTTCGTGGAATGATGATGCGCCGCTCATCTTGAATCGGAAGGATGTTGGGACCGGCACCAACCCCCTCATCGGCGGGTTGATCCGATTCACTCTCACCGGTGACAGCATCAATCGATGCCAGCGAATTCAGGTCGATCTTCCAGATGGGTTTTCCGCTGGCCGGATCGATCAGCGCGATGAGACGATTGCCATACACCAGCGGTCGCGTGCCAAGCCAGTCCGCGCCGACTGGTGTGTCATCAAACTCCGGGCAACGCGCCAGCGGCTGTGCCGATCCGGATTCATAGATGCTCACCCCATGATCGGCCGACCATGTGATCAACCGATCCGATCTAAACGCTAGTGGATTCTGCGGCACGATCATCCCGACCGACTGGACAACCGAATCGGGCGATTCGGAGGCAAACGGAACGGATTTTTCCCGGCGGATCGGCAGCCGCAAGTCGGGCAGCGCGGCCTGTTGAGCGCCGGCGCGGGAGGCATATTGACGCAGCCGGTCAATCGCCTCGGCGAAGGTCATGTCATTCAGCAGCGTGCCATCTGGAAGTTTCAGCGGGCGGGTCAATCGAGGCTCGCCGGGGAGCTTCTCCGCCTGCACCAGCCGGGAGATCGCCACCTCCAGATGATTGGGCATCGCCAGATAATTGCGCGCCAGCGATTCGAGCACCAGAAATTGATTGGGGAAGCCGGGGTGCTTGAAATAGAGCTGTCGAAGGATTTGCGTGGCGCCGCGATGATCCCCGATCATCTCATACGCATCGGCCGCCGACAGCATGGCCCGCGGCGCGGTTGCCGAATTGGGGTATCGCCTCGCCACCTCCACAAATTCGGCCGGATTGTTGTTGCCCCGCGCCGCCGTCAGCGCCCGCTCTGCGGCCTGCTCGATGGGGGCATAAATCTTCGGTCCATTTTTGCGGATCAGGTCGGAGATGGAACGCTCGGCGATCTCGCCGGCGGATGAGGCGGATTGATCTTCATTGACCATCACCTTCCGATAGTCCGCCACGTCCAGAATCTGCTGATAGAACGACAATTCGGCAACAAAATCTCGGATGGTGTGCGTAAATCGGGCGCGGCTCAGCCGATATTGCACCTGTTGAACCGCGCTCGCCGCCGCAGCCGAGGCACGGTCAAAGAGCGAATCGGCCATCGCCAGTGTCTGCGACTTTCCATCACGCTCACGGGCCAGTTTGTGGGCGAATGTCAGGGAATCGGTAAAGACCCTGTCGCGCGCCGATCCGACCCGCATCGATTTCAACCCACCCAGCAATCCAATCGCCTCATCCAGCTTTTGCAGCGACAATTGATATTCCCCCGCGGCGAACATCATCTCCGCATAGCGCAGCCTCGGTTCGGGTTGATCGGGCGCGGCCGCGACCTCCGCATCCAGCTTGGCGCGGGCCAGTTGCATGTCGGTGTAGACGTTCACCCGTCGGTCCCCCGCCACGATCACATGTTCGGATGTGACGATGACATTCCCCGGACCTTCGGTGGAATCCCACTGCCCATCGCGCGGATAACTCTCGGCCATCATGCCGCTGTTGAGATCAAACCGCAGCAATTTCTGCGATGTGCAGGCGAAGATCGAATCATCGGTCATAAACGGCCGACCGCGCAACGGATCGACGCTGTTGGCGCTGAACCAATAAACCATCGACTCGTTCTGATTGGTGAATTTCACCGGATCGTAATTCATCCAGTTCAGACAGATCACCCTTCGCTCTCCCGACAACACCAGCCGCGACCCCATCACCCCCACCAGCGTGTCGGCGTTGTACGCATCGGCCAGATTGATCCGTTTTTGCTCCACGCCGGTTGATGCGTCATAAATCAGTACATGCTGGCCATCGCTGGGCAACGCAAACAATCGCCCATCCTGCAAAATCAGCGGGTTGAGCGTCCAGGGTTTGACGAAATTCTGAACCGATGCCCCGCCAAACCGTCGCAGCCGCAAATTGGCATCATCGGACATGTTACGCGGATAAATGCTCAACCAGACAATCGAACCCCGATACGCATCCACCGCCGCCAGCGCCCCCAGGTTGGTCAACACATACAGCCGGCCGCTTGAATAGGCCAGTTGCGCGCACGTTTCATACGGCAGCGGCACATCGCCCCCCCACATCATGTTGCCGGCGCTGGCGCTGGCGATGTAACACGACCATTTGTATTTACCGCTGCCCAGGTCAAAACACAGGATGTAACAATCCTCAAATTGCGCCCCCTTCCCCCCGCGCGCCGCGACGAACACATTGTCCCCAATCACCAGCGGCGAGCCATTCAAGCTCAGGTTCCGCAGCGCCGCGACATCCTCCGGCAATTGTTTCACACCCGCCACCCAGCGCAGCGCGCCGGTCTGTCGATCCAGACAAACCAGCCTCGGCTCGCGATCACTCCCCTGCGCCTGCCCCATCATGATCGCCATGCGGTCCATCTGTCCCATCACCGCCAGCACCGCATCATCCGTCACCGTCACTGTCAGTTGCTGCGCACGCGGCACACCCCAGCCACTGGTGATGTATTGACCCTCCCGTTCGCCCCCGTAGGTTTGTGCCCACCCCGGCAACGGAAATCCGCTCTCCAAGCCCACGGCATACAACCTTGCCCCATCCTGAAAAAACAACTCCCCATGATCGACCGAAGGAATGATCCCCAGCGACGCCCCGGCCGCCCGATTGATCTCATCCTGCCGTTGAAACTGGCGCAACTGTTCGGGGGCCGCCCCGCGCCATTTGCCCGGATGCAACTCGGTTGAAAAAATCCGCGCCCCCGGCCGACCACCCGCGCTGCTGATCCTCCCCCGATCCGCCGACCCCATGAACATCGGCCACGAGTCATTTCCCGCCGCCTTTGGCGTCGGCACGCCCATCTGCAGCAACGCCGCCAACGACCGGCTCAATTCCACATCCTTGCCCGCGATCGTGCCGGTGGCGTTGGGATATTTCGTCTTCAACTCCTCAACATACCCAGCCGACCGCGCATCATCCCCGCACAGGTGATACGCCAGCGCCACGCGATACAGCAGTCCCGGCCGCTCCACCACCAGCGACGGGTGCCACGAAAGCAACTCATCCCCAATCCGCGCGGCGGCCGCGAAATCACCTCCCTCCAGATACAACTCCACCAGCCGCAGCCCCGCACTTCTGGCCGCATCCGTCACAAAATAGAGCGACAACACATTGTGCAACGTCGCAAAATCATCCACTCCCGCCTTTTGCAGCATCGCCTCCGCGATCGGCCCATACCGCGCCTTGTAAACCGCCAACCCCTCGGTCGGCCATTTCGCCAGCCGGTGCTGCACCACCATCGCCACGCTGGTGTATTGGCTGATCTTCCCCTCCTGATCCACGCGCGACTGCACCACCCGATCGGGATATTTTTCCAATATCTCCTGAAAAACATCCGCCGACTTGTTCCACTCCTTCAACCGCTCCATCCGCTCCCCCAGAGCGAATTTTTCCAACGCCACGGCCGAGTCGCGAACATAAACCCCCTGGTTCGATTCCTTGCCATAAAAATCGGTTGGATTCATCCCCTGTGCCGGCGGCATTTCCGGCGGCGCATCATCCCCCCTGGCGATGACGCCTCCCAGAATCAAAGCCAGTATCATCCCGCAGCGAACCGGCGACATCCTGACCTCAAGCAAAATATCTTCCCCACAACGGCCGCAATCGCTCCACCTCGGCCGGGTCGATCCATCCCTTGTCCGACCAGATCGCCAGTTTAAGCGCATCACGGGCCGGACAAGCACTCAATTCCTCCCGCCTCGAACCCACCAATTGAACCGCCTGCCGCATCAGCCGCATCGCATGATCGCTCGCGGACTTCAGGTTCCCAATGATCTCCTCCAACAGCTTTTGCGGCTCAACACTCACCGCCGGCCCTTTCCAACAATCATAGTCCGTCACCAGACCAATCAGCACATAGGGCAACTCCGCCTCGCGCGCCAGCTTCGCCTCCGGCATGGCGGTCATCCCGATCAAATCACCACCCCACAACCGGTGCATCAGGCTCTCAGCGCGGGTCGAGAACGCCGGCCCTTCCATGCACACATAACACCCCCGCCCATGCACCCGCATGGTCTGGGCCTTTTCAACCTCGGCCGTGCCGGATGCCGACGCCTCCATGACTATTTGACGCATCACCGGGCAAAAGGGTTCGGCAAATTCAACATGCACCGCCCCTTTTTCATAAAAACTCCCCTCCCTTTGATGGGTTTTATCAATGATCTGATCCACCACCACCAAATCGCGCGGCCGATATTCCTCCCGCAATGAACCCACCGCCCCGGAAGCAATAATGTGCGTGCATCCCAACTGCTTTAAGGCAAACAAGTTAGCTCGATAGGGAACCCGCGACGGGTTCAACACATGCCCCGGCCCATGTCGCGACAACATCAATACCGGAACATCAAACCACCTGGTTTCAACAATGACATCGCTCGGTGCGCCAAACGGCGTCTGAACCTCATGCCGTACCCCCTCCTGAATACCCATCGACTTCCCCAACCCCGATCCACCAATCAACCCGATCTTGATCTCGCTCATCCCCTAAGCCTATGCGCCAAAGATACAAACGCCAAGGGAAACTCCATCAGGAAATTCAGCAGACAAACCTTCCATGCCAGTCCAAATTGAGATAAAAACGAGTCTCTTACTGTTGGATTTTTCGGTTATCCATGCTCATCCGCCCCGCAACGCCCGATGATGTACCCGCCGTGCTGCCGATGGTGGCCAAAATCTGCGCGCTGCATCAATCGTGGGATCCGGCCAAATACGGATTTCGCGATCAACCCGCCGAGATGTACCGCCGCTGGCTGACCACGCGCGCCAATGACCCACGCAGTGTCTTTCTCGTCGCCGAGCGCGAGGCCAATGATTCACAACCATCGATATTGACTGGGTTTACAGTCGGAACAATCGAAACCGAAATCCCCATCTACCGCCTCAAGGAATATGGTTTTCTGCACGACCTGTGGGTGGAGGAAGCCTATCGCAATGAAGGAATCGGCCGGCAATTGGTGATGAGGGCGATTGAGCGATTTGTCGAGATCGGCGTCCCGCAGGTGCGCCTCGACACCGCCGCCGCCAACGAGGCGGCACGCGGGCTGTTTCGCGCCTGCGGATTTCGCGTCGATACGATGGAAATGCTGTTGGAATTGCCCACCAGCCTCAACACCGGAGATTCCGCTCCATGATCCTTTGTCTGGGAACCACGCCGGCACTGCAACGCACGATGCGTTTCAAACAATTCGCGCTCGATGTGGTCAACCGCGCGGTCGAAGTACACGACTACGCCTCCGGCAAGGTCATCAATGTGGCCCGCGTGGTTCATCAACTGGGCCATCCGGTGGTGGCGAGCGGTTTTCTGGGTGGCGACAGCGGGCGGTTCATGCGGGCGGATATGGACAAAACCGGCATCAGACACGACTTTGTCACCGTCAATCCACCCACCCGTCAGTGCATCACCCTGCTGGATGATTCAACCAAAACCTCCTCGGAACTGGTCGAGGAGGCCGCCGAGGTTGAACAATCGGCATGGGATCGGCTTGATGAAACCCTGCACCGGCATCTGAAACAGGCGGCCGCGCTGGTCTTGACCGGCTCCATGACCCCCAATGCCCCGGCCGACTTTTTCACCCGCTGCACCGCCGCCGCCAATGAACGAAAAATTCCAGTGATCCTCGACACGCGAGGCGAGCCGCTCAAACACGCCCTCCCACAACGCCCCACCGTCGTCAAACCCAATGTCAGCGAATTGGCCGCCACGGTTGGCCGGGAGATTCTCACCGATGCCGACCTGCGTGGCGCGATCATCCTCCTGGTCGAACAAGGCGCCCAATGGGCCATCATCACCCGCGGCCCAAAACCCGCCATTGTTAGTGATGGACGATCCTTCTGGTCCGTGACGACACCGGCCGTGCCGGTCTTAAACACCATCGGATCCGGGGACGCATTTACCGCCGGCCTGGCGGTGGAATTGTCTCGCGGCCAAACATTGCCGGATGCGTGCCGGCTGGCCATCGCGTGCGGCGCCGCCAACGCCATGACCCTGTGGGCCGGGTTCGTTGAACCGCAAAAAGTGCGGGAACTTCAAGCCAAAATTCAGATCGCGCCCTGGTAAACGCTTTTGGACTGACAAACCCTATTCCACCGTCACCTCACGCCCCGCCTCCGCGCTGGCGTAGATGCCATCCAGCATCTTCTGCACCATCAACCCATGATCCCCGGAAGACTCATTGGTCCGCAGTCCCTGGCAGACCTCGACGAAATGCTTCATCTTGGTCTCGAAATTATCCGAATTGGGCAAAAAACCGGGCGACATATTCATCATATAACCGCCCTGATCCATGAAAATCTGGCTGGTCTCCCAGTTGGCCCCACCCTTTTCGCCCATGATCTGAATGTTCCAGATGTCCTTTTCAATGTGGGCGACAAATGATGCCTCGATGGTCAGCAGCGAGCCGTTTTCAAACCGGATCAACCCCGCGGCCAAATCTTCCACCGTGTAGGTCTTGTAATCCCACCCCGGCCATTGGCTCACCACGTTGCTGGGTTTATCCCCAATATATGTCCAGGTGTTGCCGCTGACCGTCACCGGCCGGGGTGATCCGAGGATGTAATGCGCCATCTCCAGAATATGCACGCCGATGTCGATCATCGGCCCGCCACCCTGCAAATCCTTTCGACCAAAGACGCCCCAGTTGGGAATCCCGCGGCGCCGCAACGCCTGGGCGCGCACATACATGATTTTGCCAAATGCGCCCGAGTCAATCTGGTCCTTGATCAGCTTGGTTTTGGGGTCAAAACGATACTGGAATCCCACCACCAGTTGCTTGCCCGCCTTTTTGGCCGCATCCATCATCGCCCGCCCTTCGGTGGCGTTCATCGCCATTGGCTTTTCGACCATGACATGATGCCCGGCCGCGAACGCCGCGATGCAATTGGCCGCGTGCTGGCCGTTGGGTGTGCAGACATCGACCGCGTCGATCTCCTTCACCTCTTTGAGCATCTTCTGATAGTCGGTGTAGAGCTTTTGGACCCCATGCTCTTCCTTGGTCTTGGCAAGGGCATCTTCACTGATATCGGCGGCCGCGACGACCTGAACATTTTTGATCTGCTTCAGCAGCTTCATGTGATGCCGCGCAATCGCCCCCGCCCCGATAAACGCCACACGAAACGGCCGACCCAACCCGACGGAAGATGACTCTGACATATAAACCGTTCCCAAACTGGATTAAAATTGAATATTTGCGGGGCCATCACGACATGCCCGCATCAAGGCGGAATATCGTATCACCGGCATATAAAGGTGCAATTCACCGATCCAACGTCTAATTCAAGCACAAAAATTCGATCATGTGCTGATCAAATACCTTCTGCGCCTGTGGATCGGACAACGGAAGCCGAAGCTCATTGATGACCTTGGTCCCCATGTGAAACCAATCCCGCCAGCAATCGGCACAAACCCGCTCGTAAATCATCTTCCCCTGGGCGTTGCTGTAAGGTGGGCCAGCCATCTTCTTTTTGACCTGCCCGCACCGGCTGCACATCACATCCCCCTCTCCCGTGGACGGGGCGGCCGATGAGGCCTTAATCGTCGGCAACGGCGCCCCCTGACCCCGGAGCAGCTTCACCATCTCCTCTCGCGGCATCGAATCCCCCCGCTCATCCGCGATCTTCACCCCCTCGGTCCACCGCACAATCGCCTCATCCTTGCGACCCAATCGCAACAACGCCCCACCCAGAAGTTGATAAACCTTGCTCAGCTTAGGATTTAGGGAAATCGCCTTCTCATACGCCCCTGCCGCCTCCTGATCCCGCCCGGCCTCCTCATACGCCCTGCCCAGCGAAAAATGCCCCAACTCATTGTTCGGGTCGGCCTGGGCCATCTTCTGGAATTGTTCAATACGATCTGTCTTTTCCGTCATATCAGTACACCTTTGTAGTAGCCTTGTCGAAAAGAATTTATCGGACATCCGCCTCAATTTCCAAGCCTGGGCGGACACTCATCCTAGTCACAACAGTCATAAAAAACCACCAAACTACGGGCAAAATCTTCGATTTGTCATTTTATTGCTGAGTTTGGCGGCTAAAATTCAGGACGACGGGCGAAAAAATCTTCTCAAAAAAGAAATTTTGTTGTTGCATTTCCTAGCCAGTGGGTTATTTTATAGAGGTTACATCTCCGTTGCAGGCGAGTCCGGTAACGTGAGCCTTTCAGGAGTTGAGCTTATACATATGTCCTTTAGGACAGGAGGCGAGCCGTGAAGGGGTTTGAAATGAAAACACTTGCTGTTCTGGGTGCCGTAGGCATCATGGCGATTGCCGGTGCGGCCAAGGCCGACACGACAATCAACTTTAGTGATAAGTCAGACAGCGAGACGATTTCCAACGGTTATGGTAACTCCGGAAACATAACCACAACGTGGACGGGTACACCGACCGCTTGGACTACCGGCTATGGCGACTTGAGCAAGGCCGTGTATGGACCAGGAGCTGGCGCAACGATGAGCTTAACTTTAAGCGCTTCGTCCGGCTATCAGGTCTTGTTGAAATCATTCGATTTGGCAGATTACAACCAGTTCAACAGCTTGGCGACGATTACTGTTTCAGTTGATGGTGGAGCTGCTTCCGCGGTACCCGGATCAGGCAACGCCATTGTTGGCGGTAGTTCTCATAATTCCTTCACTGGTCTGACTTACGTTGGTAACTCATCGATCACCCTCTCGATTACTGAAACCGATGGTAATCCCGGGCAGGATTTGGGCTTAGACAATATTGTGTACGGGCAGCAGGCGGTTGTGGTTCCCGAACCAGCGGCTTTGTCACTGATGGGGCTTGGCGTGTTGGGCTTGATTCGTCGTCGGCGTCCAGCATAAGTTTAAGAATTTTGGAAGTTTGACTGAAATTCACTCAAGGGCAACCGTTTTCGGTTGCCCTTGAGTTTTTTATATAATGACCGACTGTCGATTCATTCAATTGGCGATTCGCAGCCACGACCTGTTGTTTGCATGAACTTCATGGAGTTGTCCGATGTCGCTTCGTTCGACAGCTTTACCTGTGGAAGCCCCTCAGGCAGGGAAAAAATCGCTGTCGATTCCACAATTTCTCATCACTTTGACCGCTCTTTTTTCGGCGTTTTGGATCCTGTTGGCGATCCTGGAATGCACCATGGCATTGTGCATACCCACAACCGCGATTCACGACACATCGTTCACATGGATGGAACGATTGTCGCTGCTCGCGATTGATCTGCTCGCCATGACGGCATTCGTCCC
>JADLBV010000120.1 GCA_020847545.1 Phycisphaerales bacterium | reverse complement strand
TTCCGGCCAGTGCATCCACCAGCGCCCGGCCGGAAATATAGAGCATCAGCGCGCACAGGACGATCAGGCTGGGACCCAGGTTACGCGGCAAGGAAATGGCCGGATGGAGCATACGAGAGCTTCCGATCAAGGATTGATCGTGCGGAACATCCCCACATCACGCCGGTTTTTCCACACGTGGGAACAACGGCTGGCCTTCCCCTAATTGCAGGCCGGGCGGCAGCGGCATCGAGAGCAACTGCTCCATCGTCCTGCCTTCCAATTCCACCCCAAGCTGGCGCAGCCCGGCCGCCGCTTTTTCCGGCAGAATCGCCAGCAACCCCAGCAGCGAACGGTAAATTGCCTGGGCCGACAGATTCAAAACCGTCTCCAGCCGGGCGGCTTTGGCCGGGTCTTTGGCCAGCTTGAACGGCTCCGTGGCGTCGATATAGCCATTGGTTGCCCGCGCCAATTCAATCGGCAGCATCGCGCATTGTTGCAATTCCACCCGGCCATACGATCCCGCCAGCCGTTGGGGCAACATCTCCGTCTGCGCCTGCAGGTTTCGGTCGATCTCCTCAACTGGCTCGTGCGCCGCCGGCAAAACTCCCCCGCGATACCGCCCCACCATCTTCACAATCCGGTTCAGGCAATTGCCCAGCACATCCGACAACTCCTTAAACGCTTTGTTGAAATCCGTCTCCGTCCAGTCCAGATCGTTGCCAAACGGCGCGGCCCGCAACAGATAATATCGCAATGCATCCAGCCCATAATCGCCGATCACGCCGCGCAATTTGCCAAGGTCGATGAAATTCCCCATCGACTTGCTCATCTTCCGCCCCTCGGCCGTCCACCAGCCGTGCGCATAGACCTGCCGCGGCAAGGGCTGGCCGATCGACATCAGCATTGCCGACCAGTAAACCGTGTGAAACCACAGAATCTCCTTGCCGATCAGATGCACCCCCGGCCAATAGCGCTGATACAACGCATCATCGGCCTGCCCATACCCCATCGCCGTGATGTAATTGCTCAAGGCGTCGATCCAGACGTAAATCACATGCTGCGGATCGTTCGGCAGCGGAATGCCCCATTTCAGCGACGATCGGCTGATCGACAAATCCTCCACCCCGGCCGACAGCTTGCTGATCACCTCGTTGCGCCGGGCTTCGGGTTGAATAAAATCCGCCTGTGACTGGATGTGCTCCAATACCCTGGGGGCATATTTTTTCAGCTTGAAGAAATAGCTCGGCTCCTTGTATCGCACCAGCGGCCGGCCGGAGACCGCCGACTTGTACTCGTTGGCCTTGGCCTCGGTCTCGGTGACAAATTCCTCCTGCCCCTCGTCGTACCATCCCTCATAACTGCCCAGATAAATATCCCCGCTGTCGAGCATCCGGCGGACGATCGCCTCCACTCCCTGCTTGTGGCGGGCGCTGGTGGTGCGGATAAAATCGTCGTTGGAGATGTTCAATTCCTTCCACAACGACTCGAAAATCGGCACGTTTTTTTCCACCAGCTCCGCCGGCGTGGTGTTTTGCGACTCGGCCGTCTTGACCATCTTGATGCCGTGTTCATCCGTGCCGGTCAGGAACCATGTGTCTTCTCCAACCAACCGGTGGTATCTCGCCAGCACATCCGCACAAATGGTGGTATAGACGTGCCCCAGGTGCGGTTCGGCATTGGGATAATAAATCGGAGTGGTGATATAGAATCGGCCGCGATTGCTCATTGGCGCTATTATCGAGCCACCGATGAACATCTTCAAGCCGTGGGGGCTATTGAGGGATGCGGCCCAGTTCATCGCGGGCCAGGGCCGCCTGGCGATCGCCGCGCGATTTTTGCACGGCCAGGTTCAGATGTTCGCGGGCTTTGTCGTATTGTTGGAGATACCGCGAATAAATCAGGCCGAGCATCAGTTGAATCTGGTCGGACTGGTCATAATTGGGATATTGACGCAGAAATTGCTCGTACGCCGACGCCGCCTGGGGGTAAAGCTGCTGGTGCGCCAGTTGATTGGCCACATCAAGTTGCGCCTGGCGGGACAAGACCTGCTGGGGGTCCAGCGCCAGCAGTTCCAGATAGAGCTGGGCGGCCGCCGCGAGGTCGTGGCGCGAAATGGCTTCGCTGATCCGGCCGCGCAGGGCGTAGGCCTGCCGGGCGACGGCGTCCATCTCCTCGTGGCGAGGTTCACGGGCGACGGTGCTGCGGCCGAAGGGGTCGTAACCCTGTCGTACCATGCTTTGATATTGCCGGCGTTTGTTCCATCGCCCCATCAGCGCCAGGATGTCGAACTGATCGCGGGGCAATAATTTGACAAACAGGAGCGCTAAGCCCACCACGAAGCCGAACAGCGTTCCTCCCACATGCGCGGTGTGCGCCACGCCGGTGGATTCGGTGAAACTGAAAAACAAATCCTTGAGAAAAAAGAAGGCGATGAAATAGATGCTGGGGATTTCAAACGTGCCGATCAGATAAAAAAAGTAGATGATCGTGATACTGGATCGCGGGAAAAGGACCAGATACGCGCCCGTCACGGCCGCCACCGCGCCGCTGGCCCCCAGGACCGGGTTGGGCATGCTTTGTGTGACGACATATCCCACCCCCGCGAAGACCCCGCCGGCGAGATAAAAGGCCAGATAACCAAGGTTTCCGAGCTTGTCGTTGACGTTGTTCCCGAAAATATAGAGGAACAGCATATTGCCGATGATGTGCGCCCATCCTTCGTGCAAAAAGGCGTAGGTAAAATAATTCACCAGATGGGGATCGCGCGGCGACAGGACATAGCTGGTGCGGATGGAGGGGTAGAGCATTTCCAGCAGGAAGACCAGGCCGTTGGCGAGAATCAACAGCCAGTTCATCCAGGGGGTGCTGCGAAGCGGGCTGTCGGTGCGGATGGGAAGGATCATGGTACTCAGACAGTGCCTAGGACGACAGGTGCGGTGTGGCCTGTTCCTCGTTTTTCTTGATCATTTTGACGCGACGGCCATTGGCGCCATATTCAACGGAGGTCATGTAGGCCTCCATCAACAAAATGCCCCGCCCGCTGCATTTTTCGATGTTTTCATCCGCCGTGGGATCGGGCACGCAATGGCGGTCAAACCCGCCCCCTTCATCTTCAACCGTGATTTCTGCCTGCTGGGGCGTCACATGGTATGCGATGTGGACGCTTTTGGCGGGATCGAGCTTGTTGCCGTGTTTGATCGCGTTGATCATCGCCTCTTCAAGGGCCAGTTTGATGGCAAAGATGGCCTGATCGCCAAAGCCACAGCGGACGACCCTGTCGATGATCTGTTTCTGGATTTCTCTGCTGGCGCCAAAATCGGATGGGATGGTCACGCGTACCGGCGAGGAGTCGGATCGGGCCGAATCGGATGATGATCGATGCTCGCCCGCGGGGCGGTGTTTGCGGCGGTCGTCATTGTTCGCACCGGAGATGCTCATTACGTCCGATCCCGATGGAACAACCTTTACTGGGTGAAACTGGCCAGCGCTTCATCCCGCGAAGGGAGGATGCGAAACAACTTGTTGAGCTTGGTGAGTAAAAATACCTCCAGAATCTGTTGTTTGATGTTGGCCAGGCGAAGCTGCCCGTTTTTCTTTTTGACGCGGTTGTTGATGTTGATCAACATGCCCAAGGCGGCGCTGGACAGGTGATCCACCGATGAAAAATCGAGCAATAATTTGGGATAATCCCGTTCATCAATCAGGGAAATCAGCGTCTGCCCGATATCGGCGATGTTGGCCTCGTCGAGAATTTTGTTGTTGGTGAATTCGACGATGCGGATGTCCTTGTTCTGGATCACGGAGACAGGCGGTATGGATTCGGACATTGGCTGCTTTCCGAAAAAGCGATGATTGCGTGATTGGTCCGGCCGATGAAGGCTCGCACCGATCCGCGCCGCATCGTGCGGCGGCATTGTGGATCAAGTAGACAGTACGCCCCCCCTAAAACCATGTCAAGCGACCGACCGGCCAAAGAATCGTCGCGAAGACCAACAGGCCCATCGCGGCCATCATCAACGGGGTGGAAAGATCAAATTCGCCGGCCTGTTGTGGGTGCAGGGCGCGGTCCAATCGGGCCGTGGAATCCAAGTCGCCAATCGACCGGGGCCAATCGAATGATTCGGCATTTAAGGCGATTTGTTGATCATCATTTTTCCAAATGCCAGGTTGAAGTCCCGCGATGAAGTCTGAATTGGCTGAATCCGTTCGCTTCCATCCACTATCCAACTGATGAACAGTTTGCGATTCGTAACGCGGCGACCCATCAACGAGATAATCCAGCACATCGGTCCAGAACATCACAAACTGTGGATCGCCGGAAAATTCTTCGCACGAGACCCCCACCCAGACCCGCCGAACGGGATGTTCGGTGATCGCCAGCGCGGTCTTGTCGCCGATCGTCACCAGCGGCAACCATCCCTGCGGCGGCGGTTGAATGGCCAATTTCCAAGTCCAGCGATCCCATTGCACCTGTGCCGTGATCGGATGATTGATTGTCTTAATCACGCCGGCGGCGGGTTGTTGCAAGGGTGGAAAGATCACCGCCGGCATCGAATCGGGCAAATCGGCCGCATCGGGGGCGATGAGAAGGGTTTGGCCGGGGCTGATTGCGGGTTGTCGGTGTTGATAAATTTCCACCATACGTTGTAATTCGGCCGGCAATTGAAAAAGGGGTTCGATTTTCGCATTCGTTCCCATCCGCACGAGACAGGCCGAATCATCAAGTGGGATGGAGTCCTTTGTGCGCAAAGTGGCCTGCACAATCGGTCCTGAATTGGGCAGGTCGATGAACACATTGTGGCGACTGCCTGATGGTGGGAGAGCCACGTTATGAATCGAGTCCGCATCGTCGCTGTGAATCTCAATGTCGATGGATTTCAGCTCCGAATGGTTCGACAATCCGAGCATCAACTGGCCGCCTGTGCCATTGGGGAGAATGGCCGCGCTGATGTGCGTGATCCCAACATCCTTCAATGGCTTGGCCGGGGCAAATTGCACCAGTCGGGGGTTGTCGATGTCGATTTTCTGATTGCTGACCAGCAGCACGAGTTGATCTTCCCGCAAGGCATTATTGATGGTGAAAACAATCAAAGGATGCGTATTGATACCAGTGGCAGGCCATTGTCGGGCGGAAGACCAATCACTCTCGGCAAGAGTGGGAAGGTTGATGCAGCGGATTTGATTCGGGTCAATTCGACCTTGAAAGGTCCGTTGCGCCTCTTCCATCGCCTCGGCAAAGAGTTCGGGGTCGCTCATCGTAATCCCACGATCCACAATCACGAGAATACGCTGGTGACTGATGGAACCGGTCGCAATTTGAGGCCCCGCCGCCGCCAGAATCGCCGCGAGTGTAGCCAAAATCAGGCAAATCAACGCAACTGGGGGGATTTGCAACCGCCGTCGATTTCGCACGGCCGGCTCAGCCGACTGCCACAAGCTCAAAAACGGCACCCGCACCCCCCGCCGCAATCCCAGCAATAACCACAACGTCACCCCTCCCCAAGGCAATAACCCCAGCAGCCAGATTGGCGTGGAGAAATTCATAGTGCGGCTCACAAATCGATCTCAGTGCCGTATGAACAAGCGCCGGGTCAAAACAGGTCCAGTAGCACTCCCTCTCCCTGTACTCAGGGAGAGGGTTGGGGAGAGGGTTTCTTCCTTGGCGGCGAAGAATAAGAACCCTCTCCCTCACCCTCTCCCTGAGTACAGGGAGAGGGAATCAATGCGCAATTCAACAAACCGGTGATCGAGAACCATGGCCTCCGATCTTGATGGCGGGCGATAATCGTGTTGTCGCAAGTTCATTGGGTTCTGAAATCGATTCTACGCCTCTTCCGGCCGTTTGGTTGCAACAACCGTGGCGGCTTCCCGTCGTTCGCGTCGGGAACCCAGTTTTGCCTTGAGGATTTCAATGGCCACCGGCAGGATTGAGATCAGGATGATCGCCACGATAACGACCTCGAAATGTTTTCGCACAAATGGGATGTTCGCCAGCCAATACCCCGCGAACAGGCAGATCAACACCCATGCGACGCCCCCCACCAGGTTGAAGATGAAAAACCGCGCGTAATTCATCTTCCCGATCCCCGCCACGAACGGCGCGAATGTCCGCACCACCGGCACAAAACGGGCCAGGATGATCGTCTTGCCGCCATATTTGTCGTAAAATTCCTGTGCCTTCAGCAGGTGTTTTTTATTCAGCAACCGTGAGTTTTCCCGGCTGAAAACCTTTGGCCCCAGTCGATATCCGATCCAATAATTGACCGCATCCCCCAGCACCGCAGCGGCGATCAACACTGCCGCCGCCACGGACAAACTCAAAGGCGACCCCGGATGCGCCACCACCGCCCCCACCGCGAATATCAACGAATCACCCGGTAAAAACGGAGTCACCACCAATCCCGTCTCGGCAAAAACAATCAAAAACAGGACCACATACAAATTGGTCGGACCCACATACACCAAAAACGAATTGAGATTCTCCGGCGATAAATGAAAAATCGTCCAGACCAGCTTGCGGAAAAACTCCATGCGGCACTCCAAAACTCGCTTACAAATATCCCCTGTGTCAGTCTATATCAGACCCGCTTGCCCATTCAATATCGCCATTATGCCCGATTCGCTCACAGGATCGATTATGAAAAATCTTATATTTTATTGCCAAAAATCCCTTTACCGCACGTCATATCCGGTGTAGTTTGCCCATCATCATGTCGGAGCATGATGTGGGTGCATGTGGGTGTTCGTATCGGAGTGGAGATGCAAAATCAGTTAATTAAACGACTTGCGCTGGTTGCTTGCGCGATGTCCGCCGGTTCCGTTCATGCGGCATTGACCTTTAATTTCACGCCCGCCATTGGCGTTCCGCTGGCCAGTTACAACCAGATACTCCCCTCTTTCCAAACCGCCGCCGGTTTGTGGTCGGGTGTTTTAACGGATGACATCCAGGTCAATTTAGCGCTCAATTACACCGCACTTTCCCCATCATTTACAGCATCAACCCAGGTCAACACCGCCCCATTCCAATATTCCGATTTCAGACCGGCATTGTTTGACGACATCCATTCAACCGATGATTCCTCGGTCTTTTTGCACCTGCAAAAAGACGTATCCGATGGACAGGCGTTTAACCTGTTGCTCAACCGCGCCTTGCTCAGTCCCGGCGACACCAGCAGCGCCACCCCCTATCTGGACAACGATGGAGATGACAACAACCAGACCATTCTCATGGCGCTGGCCAACGCCAAGGCGATTGGATTTGAAGTCGATACGGACGTTTTCCCCACCGATGCGACCATCACGCTGAACAATACGGTTTCATGGGACACCAACCCGCTCGATGGCATCGATGGCGACAAATACGATCAGGTTGGCATCGCCTTGCGTGAAATCGGGCGGGCATTGGGGTTTGTCAGCGGCGTCGATGTGCTGGACGGCAACAGCCCACCACATGGCGGGCCGTTTGGAGATTACCAGTTCACCAATGTCACCCCGCTTGATCTGCTGCGATTTTCCGCCGACAGCGTTGCCCAGGGCGATGGGGTTTTTGATTGGACCGCCGATGGCCGATCCAAATATTTATCGCTGGATGGTGGCGCCACCTCGTTGGCGGAACTATCCACCGGTGTCAATTTTGGCGACGGCAACCCCGCCGGCAACTGGAAAGCAGGCCAGAACACCGGCCTCATGGACCCCGCTTCGGTGATGGGCCAGATGCTCGATCTCTCCACCACCGACCTGCGGGCGATGGATGCCATTGGTTACAATGTCGTCCCCGAACCCTCGACGATTGCATTGGTTCTGGCGGCCGGCCTGTTCGGATCAACCCGTCGTCCCACCCGCCGCACAACTTGACCCGCATTTTGGCGCTCGTATGATCGCCGCCTCATGGTGATCTCCGCAGGCACAACTCCTCGTCAATCCATCGCGGATGCTTTCGCTCAATTGAAACAGCGCGGCCGCGTGGGCTTGATGCCCTTTGTCCCCGCCGGCTATCCCGATCTGAAATCGACACAGGCCATTTTGCCCGCCATGCAACGCGGCGGCGCATCGGCCATCGAAATCGGCATTCCATTTTCAGACCCCGTTGCCGATGGGCCGGTCATTCAGGAGGCGTTTAACGTCGCCCTTTCGCATAAGCTCAAGCTGGATCAGATCTTCCAGACGATCGCGACCACCCGCTCATCGGTCCAGATCCCATTGATCGCCATGGTCAGCTACAGCATCGTCTTCCGTTACGGGGTGCAACGATTCGCCAAAACCGCACATCAGGCTGGATTTGACGGCCTGATTGTCCCCGACCTTCCCCCACCCGAAGCTCAAAAAGTGTGCGACGACATTCGCTCGGCCGACCTCGACACCATCCTGTTGGTGGCCCCCACAACATCGGCCCAGCGCCGACGGGAAATCGCCGCGCTTTGTTCAGGTTTTGTCTATTACATGTCCGTCACCGGCATCACCGGCGAACGAACCGCGTTGCCGGCCGACCTGGCTCAAAATCTCGATCAACTTCGCAGTGTGACCGACCGCCCCATCGCGGTGGGGTTTGGCATCTCACAGCCACAGCATGTGGCTCAGCTCGCCGGCCATGCCGATGCCGCCATTGTGGGCAGCGGAGTCGTCCGTCAAATCAGCCATTTGACCGACCCAACCCCCGACACCATCGCGGCAAGTATTGAGCAATATTGCAAATTCTTGCTCTCTTGAGCCACATAAACAACAGGCGCATACTTTCTCTTGTGCCTTGTGGGGACTGGATTTACGCTATTTCTGAAATTGTACGCAGAACCTAACCATGGCCCGATTTTTGTGTCTGTACTATGGAACCCAAGGCGGCGGATAGCACCGATGTAAATCCTCAGCCGCCGTCGGATGGGCGATTGGTTGCGCTGGTGTTGGCCGGGCAACGCCGATCGTTTGATGAATTGATCGGTCGATATCAACGACAGGCGGTCGCGGTGTCCTATCGGCTGCTGGGCAACAGCCACGACGCCCTGGAAGTGACGCAGGATGCGTTTTTGAAGGCCTATTCGAGCCTGCACACGCTTCAGAAGCCAGAAGCGTTTGGCGGGTGGCTGATGCGGATTGTGTCGAATTTGTCTTTGAACTTTCGACGCGGGCGCAAAAATCGACAACAACTGCCGCTGGATGATTGCCTTGGCACAGGCCAGGGGCATGAAAACGGAGCGGGCGGAAGCGAATGGATGGCCCGGTCCGGCGATCCGGTTCGACGCCTTGAAAGCCAGGAGATGGGCCGGCGGTTGCAAAAGGCCTTGACGGAACTGCCTGAAAAACAACGTCTGGCGATTGTGATGTTCACACTGGAACAGATGTCGCAAAAACAGGTGGCCGAGGCGCTTCAGTGCAGTGTCGAAGCGGTCAAATGGCATGTTTTTCAGGGACGAAAAAAGTTGAAGGAGTTGATGAAGGAATATTTTTGAATATTGATTGGCTATGAATCTGGAAGAGCTGGAATTTTCGATTTCGCAATACCTCGACGGCACATTGCCGCCGCTGGAACGGGCCGCGCTGGAGGGTCGGCTGGCCAATGATCCCCAGGCACAGGAGATTCTGGCCGAACAGCGGAAATTAAATGAGTTGCTGGCGACGGTCGAACCACTGCCCGCGGTCAATTGGGAAAAATTGAGCCGGCGAATCAGCCGGTCGGTCGATCAGGCCGAAGCGCCGGCCGTCAGCCGATATCGCATTGGAGGCGGAAGAATCGCCATCGGCATCACCGCCGCGGCGTGCTTGTTGATCGCGGCCACCGTGACGATGGTGTTGCTGCGACCGGGATCAACCTACCAGACCAACACGCAGGCCACCGGCGTACAGGGATTCGCCAGCGTCGCGGTTTTAACCACCGAGCAACCGCAGGGAACACCAATCACCCAAATCCGCATCGGTCCCGCCCCACGGCTGGCCTCCGGGGCGGTTTGGCGTCATTCTGATGTGGTGGTCTCCCGTCCGGCCCAGGTCTTTATCGCAAAGGGACGGATCAACTCTCAGGATACGGCGTCGCTTCCATTTTGAACCACCCGCCACTTTTCAAGTCGAACTGGAAAACTACAATCACACCGGCAAGGAGTCCGCAATGGTGAAAATGACCTCATGGATGTGGATCGGTTTGCTGTTTTGCACCCTGACATTCGCGCAGGACACCACTTCCGCGCTGATGAACGAAGCGATGGACAAACCGGTGAAACTCGAACTCAACGGCACATTGCCGCAGGTGATGCAGACCATCGCCGAACAGACCGGCGTGCGCCTGCAGGCGACGCAGGGTGTGTGGGATTTATTGCCGTGGGGACAGCAGACCAACATCAATGCCAAGATCGAAAACCAAACCCTTCGTCAGGCGTTGGAGGCGATCACCCGCAAGCTGGGGTTGACGTTTACCCTCAGGGATGAGGCGGTGGAACTGGAACCGATGCCGGCGCTGCGGCGGCTGGGCCGGCGGGCCACGCCGCAGGAACTGGCGGTGCTTGATCTGCTCTCATCCACATCAATGGGCTTGAACAACGAACACCCGACCCTGCGCCAGCTCATGTTGGCCGTGGATGCGAAGCTGGAGAGCGCCAAATCCCCCTTCGCCATCGAAGACCGGGTCTTTGAGGGCCAAAGCCGCGACAACACTGTTTTCGTGCCGCGCAACGCCACGATGATGGACGCCCTTGAAGCCATCGACCATTCCACCGCCGCGACGTGGTATCCCTGGGGCAAGAGCATCGTCATCGTCACCAAGCAGGATCAGGTTCGCAACCAACTGGCCAAGACCGTTTCGGTGCGCTACACGGGGGTGAACATCTCGCAGGTGTTGTTGGAACTCTCGCAGCGGGCGGGAGTCCCGTTTGACATCGAACCGGGTGCGATTCAGCGGATTCCACCCGAATTTCGCAACATACGCCTGCTTCTGGACAACGCCAGCATCAAACAGGCGCTGGATTCGATCTCCGGTTTCACGGGGCTGATGTATGTCGCCACCGATAAGGGATTGTATTTTTCCACCCCCGCCGGCGCCACCACACTGCCGGCCCGCGATCCGATCGTGGGGTTGATCCTTGTGCCTGATTTGAATCTACAGGTCACGCTCCCCCAGTCACAAGTCCCGGCCGATGTGCGGGAATATCTGCAATACAAGAAACAAAAAGAGATCGAAAAACTGCGTCAGATGATGAAGGATGAAGGGTTCCAGCCGACCACCCGTCCGACAACGGAATCAAACGAGGACTTGTAAAATAAATCATCCCGGCCGTCGGCCGCGCAATGGCCCTTTGGATCGTGCCGATTTGGGCCGGGGCTTTGGCTGCGGACGACGCGGTTTTACAACGGCCGGCTTTTTGGAGCGGGGCTTGTACTGAACGGGTTTATCCGGCTGATCAATCGCCTCATCCGGCAATTCATCCAATGACGGCGCCTTGCCCCCCTGCTGTCGCGGCCGGATGACCAGTTTGATCGGCACCTCCGGATAGGGCAGCAACTCGCGAAACCGGTTGATCATAAACCGCTGATAACTGTCATCGAAGAAGGCCGGATTGTTGACAAACAGCACAACCGTCGGCGGGGCGACATCCGTCTGGGTCGCATAATAAATCCGCGCCCGCCGGCCGCTGGTGGTGGAGGGAAACCGCTCTTCGAGAATCTGCCGAACCGCGCGGTTCAATCGCCCGGTGGTCAGCCGTTCGTTGGTCTGATGGTATAAATGCTGCGACAGGTCGATCACCGACTGGATGTTTCGACTTTCCCTGGCGGTGATGAACGCGATGGGGGCGAAATTCAGATGCTTGAGTTCCGCATCCAGATATTCGCGATATTCCTCCATCAATTCACGGTCCTCCAGCCCCTCATGTGGCTGAAGTTTCCGCAGCTCGCGGATTTTTTCACGGGTCAAATCCCACTTGTTGACCACCAGCAGCACCGGCTTGTATTGCTCGGCGATGTACTGGGCGAGTTTTTTATCCGGCTCGGAGATCGGCTCGGTTCCGTCGATCAGCATCAACACCACATCAGACCGACGGATCGAACGCTGGGCGCGATGGAAGGAATAAAATTCGATGTCGTTGGTGACCATCCTGCGCTTTTTGCGCACGCCGGCGGTGTCGATGACAACCAGACTTTTCCCCTCCTTGTCGAACCGCACATCCACCGAGTCGCGCGTGGTCCCCGGCACTTCGCTGACGATCACGCGATCCGTATCACCCTCGTATAATTGGGCAATGGCATTGACGAGGGTCGATTTGCCGGCGTTGCGCTTGCCGACAATCGCCAGCAACATCTGCGGCGGCGGAATCTCGGTCGGCGCTTCCGACAGATCGACGTTTTGTTCAATGCCATCCAAAACCTGTTCGATGTTTCGGCCATTCATCGCCGAAATGCCAACCGGCGTCCCCAGCCCCAGCCGGGCAAAATCACCCAGCGCCACATCCGCCTTGGGGCTGTCCGCCTTGTTGGCCACCAGTATCGTTTTGACATTCCTCCGGCGAAGCAACGCCGCGATCTGCTCATCGGCGCTGGTCAATCCATCCGCGCAGTCCACAATGAACAGTACAAGATTCGCGCGGGCCATCGCCAGTTCGATCTGATGATGGATGTGGTCGGTCAACTGGTCGGCATCGACAAAACCGTACCCGCCCGTATCGACCAGTTCGACGTACCGGTCGCCCACCTTCAATGGCGACGCGATGCGGTCGCGCGTGACGCCGGGCATGTCCTGCACGATGGCGATGCGTTTTTTCGTCAGCGCATTGAGCAGCGAAGACTTGCCCACGTTGGGCCGACCCACAATCGCAACCACCGGCATCGGCCGCATACATCCATCCTTACACAGGCAAAATCTCCCCCGCCTTGGCAGGGAAGGATACGCTGTGCCGGTCCAATATCAATCTTGTATATCCAAATCGAACCCGAAATCGTATAATTCCAGTATGAGATTGCCGGTTGTGGACAACCTGTATCGGCCCATGGGCAATTTCGAGAATGGGCCAAAATCCATCTCGGCCGTCCGGGTGTTGCGCATCAGCGTCACCGACCGCTGCAATCTCCGCTGCGTCTATTGCATGCCCGAAGAGGGAGTGCGGTGGCTACCCAAGGACAATCTGCTCACTTTTGAGGAAATTTGCGACGTGGTGAACGCGGCCGTGGAGCTTCACGGCATCCGCCGGTTCAAACTGACCGGCGGCGAACCAACCGTCCGCCATGGCTTGGTTGATCTGGTCCGCATGATCCGTCAAAACCCGCTGGTGGAGGATTTATCCCTCACCACCAACGGCATGTTGCTTGAAGAACTGGCCAAACCCCTCCACCACGCCGGACTGGATCGACTGACCATCAGCATCGACAGCCTCCAACCCGACCGATTCATCCGCATCACCCGCACCGGCGAGCTGAACAAGGTCTGGCGCGGGCTGGACCGTGCCGAATCGGTGGGGTTCAAGTCGATGAAAATCAACTGCGTCACCATGCGCGGCACCAACGACGATGAACTGGTCGAATTCGCCCGCCTGTCGCTGGATCGCGCGGTGACCGTGCGGTTTATCGAATACATGCCATTGGGTGATGCGGCCATCATGCACCAGCACTCGGACCTGCGGGTCTCCGATGATGAAATCGGGCCGGCCGGCGGCTGCGGCGCACAGGACCGGGGGGCCGATTCGTTTCTCGCTGAATCCGAAGTCCGCCAGCGGATCGAGGACCATTTTGGACCATTGATCCCCGTTGACCGTCAACTTGAAGCAGGCGTCGGCCCGGCGATCCCCTACCGCATCGACAACCCCAACGCCAAAGGCCGAATCGCCTTCATCAGTGCCATGTCAGCCCCATTTTGCTCCACCTGCAACCGCCTTCGCCTGACGGCCGACGGCGTGCTGCGATCCTGCCTTTTTGAAGGGGGCGAAGTGGCGGTCAGGCAAATTTTGCGATCAGAATCCAACCCTGCCCGTCGACGACAAATCCTCGCCCAGGCCATGGTGGACTGCGTCGCCCTCAAACCGGATGTCCATTCCCACCACGGCAACGAACAAATGAGCCGACTGGGCGGATAACCCACCTTCCCAACATCCCCCATACAGGGCAATCGCATTTTTATTATTAGCGGCATTCATAATGCCCGCAGAGCCTCTTTATCCCCTCCCCTGGTACTCCGGGGGAGGGTTAGGGTGGGGGTTTTTCCTCGAATTCGACGATACGCCCCCCTCCCCAACCCTCCCCCGGAGTACCGGGGGAGGGAGTAAAAATAAATGCGATTGCCCTGACCCCCATAGCGTCCAGTACCGATAATAACTCACCTTTCGAGTGCCGGATTGCCGAAAAACAGGACAAGGGCCTGTGTGCCCATGCCGCCTGATGGATTCGGGTGCGCGGAAAGTCTCGCCTATGGACCTGGCCACCATCATCGGTTTCGTGCTTGCCTGGGGCGCGGTGATCTATTCGATGTTTCACGCGGCCGAAGGTCATATCGGCGCGTACATCAAACCGCCGGAAATGCTGCTGGTCTTCGGCGGTGCATTGGGCGCTGCGCTCCTCTCCATGCCGATGCACACGATCACCGGTGTGGTTTCGTACCTGAAAAAGTGGATGTTCAACAAGGATGTTCACGTTGAACACATGATCAAGGAGATGGTGCAATACGCAGAAACCGCCCGCCGGGATGGGGTTTTGGCGCTGGAATCGGTCGCCCGCGAGGCGCCCGATGCGTTTTTACGACGCGGTTTGCAACTGACCATCGACGGAACCGACCCGGAAATCATCGAACGCATCATGCGCATCGAAATCGAGGCGATGACCGAACGCCATAAACACGGCAAGCATCTTTTTGGCTCCCTCGCCAAATTTGGTCCCGGATTCGGACTGATGGCGACCCTGATCGCACAGGTCGCCATGTTCCGAAACCTCGGTGGCGACGCCGCGGCCATCGGTTCAGCACTGGCCATCGCACTCACCGGAACCTTGTATGGTTGCATGTTGCAAAACCTGATGGCCGGGCCGGTGGCTGAAAAACTCGCGTTGCGGTCGGCCGAGGAAGTTTTCGCCAAGGAGATCATCCTTCAGGGGGTCTTGTCGATCCAGGCCGGCAACAATCCGCGCGTTGTTGAAATGCAGTTGATGTCATTCCTGTCGACCCGCCAGCAGGAATCGATCCCCAAAGCCGCCTGATGATGCAGTTTCATTGACCGATCGGACCTGAACCATGGCCAAAAGTTCCTGCCGATGCAAGAAAGCCGAATGTGAAGAATGCCCGGAGTGGATCTTCACCTTCGCCGATCTGGTCATGCTGATGATGGGGTTTTTCGTTATCCTGTGGGTGCTTAAACCCAACCCGGACCCCAAAGGCGCGGATGATTCGGCCGCGGTCGTCGCCGCCAATGAGGAATGGCTGGAGACCGTCGCCAGCATTCGCGGCGGCTTTGGCTGGGTTCCGGACCCTTCCAGCAGCGATCCCGTCGATCAGGCCGCCATCCGACGCAAACAACGGCTCAACGGCCCCGGTGAAGGGGGCAAAACCAACCGCCGCGCCGAAGGAACCCCCGGCACCGATTATGAAGTCACCGGCATCCGGCCCGGCAAGGATGTGATGGTCGGCGGCCGACTGCTCTTTAATTCAGGCGAAGCCACCCTGACCGCCGACACGGTCCATGCTCTGGAAACAATCGTGGCATTGATTCGCGGCCACCGGAACATCTTCCTGATCAAAGGTCACACTTCGGTGGACGACCTGCCCGACAACGCCACGGCACAGCAAAAAATGGACCTCTCCATTCAGCGCGCACAGGCGGTGGCCGACTATCTGATCTCAAAGGGTGTTGAACCGGAAATACTGCGCGTACAGGGATGTTCCACCTTTGAACCGGTCGCCCGCCGGGCCTATACGGATGATGTGAGGATTCTCAACCGCCGGGTTGAAATCACCGCCACCGCCACCCTGGTCGAAGACCTGCAGGACCGCCCCACCACCCAGCCCACCACCGCGGATACAGCTCCGTAAAGTGATGCCAAACATCACCCATAATCATTAGATTTTCAGATTTATTCCCTCTCCCTGTACCCAGGGAGAGGGTTAGGGAGAGGGTCTTAATTCCTCCCCACGAATAATCCTCTCCCTAGGTACAAAGAACCCTCTCCCCAGCCCTCTCCCTGTGTACAGGGAGAGGGAGAAAACCCGGTCACTTGGCCACCTGCCAAAATAATTTCGTTAGATCCTCTCATCCATTTGCATCCGCCCCATCCGTACATACAATTCCTGTGCATTCAAAATCCGGAGACTTCGCCGAATGTTCAATCTGCTTCCCAAGGACACGGTCTTTTTCGATCTGTTCGAGAACCTTTCGCGGCACATTGTCACCGCCGCCGAGGAGCTTCACGCCCTTTCCCGTAATTTCCCAAATATTGACGACAATGTTCGTCGAATCCGCGAAATCGAGCATGGGGCCGATGACCTGGCCCATGCGGCCCTCGACCGCCTGGACCGCACCTTTATCACCCCATTTGACCGTGAAGACATTCACACCCTTGTCGGCCAGATGGACGACATTGTGGACAACATCGACGCACTCTCCAAGCGGTTCAAGCTGTATCACATTCAGAACATGGAGGCCGACTTCATCAAGCAAAGTGAAGTGCTGGTGAAGGCCGCCAAGGCGGTTTCCGAGGCGGTCCATCGACTTCGTAAAAATCGCAAGCTTTCGGATTTATCCTCCCTTTTGATTGAAATTCACCGCCTCGAAAGCGTCGGCGACGACAACAACCACGCGGCCGTGTCGAGGTTGTACAGCGGCGCCACCGAGCCGCTGGATGTCATGAAATGGAAGGAGTTGTACGACTTTATCGAAGACGCCATCGACGGCTGCGAAGATGTCGGCAATATTCTCGAACGCATCGTGTTGAAAAATGGCTGATCGCCAACCCCTTCCCACTCTCGGATTTCCATAACCCATGCTCGCAACCTTACTTGCACAGGCTTCGACAGGCGGCACCACTTCCGGCATGTTGGCGCTGATCATCTTCATCATCGGCATCGCATTGGTGTTCGATTTTCTCAACGGCTTTCACGATGCCGCCAACTCGATCGCCACGGTCGTCTCGACCCGTGTATTAACCCCGTTTCAGGCGGTCGCCTGGGCGGCGTTTTTTAACTTTATTGCGGCCTTTCTCTTTGGCACCAAGGTGGCCGGGACGATTGGCAAGGACCTCATCAATCCGAATTTTGTCGATGTTTATGTCGTTTTCGGAGGGTTGCTGGGGGCGATCATCTGGAACATCATCACTTGGCTGTTGGCGCTGCCGACCAGTTCATCGCACGCATTGGTGAGCGGCATCGCCGGGGCGGCCATCGCCAAGGGAGGGGTTGGGGTCATTCTTTGGCCGGGCTGGATACCGTTGCTACTGTTCATCGTCCTTTCGCCTGCGATTGGATTTATTCTCGGATCGATCAACATGGTGGTGGTCTCGTGGCTGTTTAGACGTGCGACGCCCCATCGCGTGGACAGGTTATTTCGACGGTTGCAATTGGTTTCGGCGGCCGTCTATAGCCTGGGTCATGGCGGCAACGACGCCCAGAAGACGATGGGGATCATCCTGCTGTTGTTGACCGCCGCCGGTCATTCCAATTGGGCATTGTCCAACCATCGTATCTTCTGGCACGACCATAACGTGGCGTTGTGGGTCATTTTGTCGTGCCATGCGGCCATCGCGCTGGGGACCATGTTTGGGGGTTGGCGCATTGTCAAAACGATGGGGTCGGGCATCACCCGTCTGGCGCCGGTGGGCGGGTTTTGTGCTGAAACCGCCGCCGCCAGCACGATCATTCTGGCCACGCGATGGGGTATTCCGATTTCAACCACTCACGCGATTACCGGCTCAATTTTGGGTGTGGGAACCACCAAAGGGGTGCGGAGCGTGCGATGGATCTGGGGTGAAAGAATCGTGACGGCGTGGATATTAACCCTCCCCTGCTCGGCCTTTATGGCCGCCCTCGCCTATTTACTGATTCACTCGATCATTCAGCCGTTGATGGGTGGTTAAGCCGACTCATTTCGACGACGGGAACTCAAAAGCAAAAACCCGCCGGCCAAAATCATCGCGGCCGAAGCGGGTTCAGGAACCGGCGGCGTGTCTTCGATCCTAGGCTGCTCAATAAAGGTGAAACTCTGCTTGGGGCCGGTGAGGTTTGGTGATGCCATGATCACCAAAGCCCCTTTGGGTATCCCTGGCCACCAGATGCCGCCGTCGGCCAATAGGCCATTTCCAAGTTCGATGCCGCGTACCACGCCCGAATCGGAGGTGGTTCCGGTCAATTCAAATGGGCTGACGTTGAATGGAGATGGATTATAGAACGACTCATCCATGTCGAAATGAGGCAGCCCGGCCGACCCGGCGACGCCGCCGGAGATTGAGAAATTGAAGCCCGTCCAAAAAGTTCCAGAGGCGTTGGTGACGTTTTCTTGTGCGATGACGATTTTGGGGACGGCGTTGGGACTGATCTGGGTAAAGTTGATGTCGATGGAATCCAAGCCATCCCTGCCGGCGGGATCAGCAAATACAGCAACTTTTTGCAATGCAATCCATTGGCCATCACTGCTGGACAATAAGGTTAGTGCGACAGAAGACCCATCCGATTGATTGAGGCTATCCGACCATTCGGCCTGCCAGCCGCCAAATGTAATGACCGCCGCCGATGCGCTTTGCACAGACAATGCGCCTGCCAAGCACAACCCAGCGGATAACGTTATCCAACCTTTTCTCCCGATCACTCGAACTCCTGATTGAAAGCCTCAGAAGATCAATCTGACTCCGTTATCCCCATTATACAACCTGTCCAGTTCGCTTATTTGGGATTTCATGACGATTATTGACCACTTTGATACGTTTGTATGGATGAATGGAGTTGGGAAGTTTTGGCGATGTGAGCCTGGATAAAATAAGCCGCTTATAGAAGGGAGATCGGATCCACATCGACCGCGACCCGTTCAGCGCGTGTAAACTCACCTTTGTCGCGCACTTTGGCCAACAGTGCCTGCAAATAAGTGGCTTTTGGGCTGATCAGGACGAGCTGAAAGCGGTAATAACCGGCGATTCGGGCGATGGCGCAGGGCATGGGGCCTTTGATACGAACCTGATCGGGTTGATCCAGCGTAGCAACCGCATCGGCCAGGACCGCGGCCATCTGTTCAGTTTTCTGGTGCAGGTGTTCCAATTCCTGATCTCGCAGGATGATGCGCGCCATGCGGGTGAATGGGGGCAGCTCGACTTCGTGGCGGTGTGCCAGTTCCGATTTCGCAAAACCATCATAATCCTGACGCAATGCGGCCTTGATGGTGGGATCGTCGGGCATGAAGGTTTGGAGAACCACCCGGCCGGCCAGATCGCCCCGACCGGCCCGGCCGGCAACTTGCGTGATGAGCTGAAACGTCCGCTCGGCGGCGCGAAAATCGGGCAATGCCAGGGCCGTATCGCCACTGATGACACCGACGAGGGTGACGTTGGGATAATCCAGTCCTTTGGCGATCATTTGCGTGCCCAGGAGAACGCGAATGTCGCCGCGGGCGAATCGACCGAGCAGGGATTCATAATCACGGGCGCTGCGCATCGTGTCGCTGTCGACACGGGCGTAATTCAGGCCGGGGAATTTGTGGGACAATTCCTCATCGACCCGCTGGGTTCCCATGCCGAATAGGGTCATTTTTTTGTGGCACTTTGGACAGACCGACGGCAATGGGGTGACGGCCAGGCAGTAATGGCAATGAAGTTGGCCGGTGTGAATGCCCTGTGCGACCGAGCCGCCTTTGGCATCCGAACCGGCCATGCGGTGATAGGTCATCGTCGTGTCGCAGTATTTGCATTGCAGGGCTTCCTGGCAGGAGGCGCAATAGACGAAATTGGAATATCCCCGGCGATTGAGGAGTAAAATCGCCTGGTGGCCGGCTTCGAGGGTGGTGCGCAGGAGGTGTTCGAGGCGTTGGGAAATCAGGTGGATGCCGCGACGCAGGCGACTTTCGTTCATCATGTTCACCAGTTCGACGGCCGGCATCGGCAAATCGCGCACGCGGTTGGGCAGTTTCAGCAGATGGTAATGTTCTGATGCACGGCCCGCGGAATGTGAGGAAAATCGGCTGAACGTCTCCAATGAGGGGGTGGCGCTGCCCAGAATCACCGGCACGGATTCGATTTGAGCGCGTTTGACGGCCACATCCCGCGCGTGATAGCGCGGGGCGGTGTCCTGCTTGTAACTGGATTCGTGTTCCTCATCGACGACGATGATCCCCAAATTGGGGACCGGCGCGAAGATGGCGGATCGCGCACCCACGATGACCTGTGCCTTGCCGGCGGAAATCTGTTGCCAGTAACGGTGGCGGTCGGTGGCGGACAGCCCGCTGTGCAAAATGGCGACGCGGGGAAACCGCGCGATGAATCGGCGAACGGTCTGCGGGGTCAGGGCGATCTCCGGCACCAGGACGATGGCTTGTCGGCCTTGTTCGACGATTTGTTGAATGCAGCGAAGGTAGACTTCGGTTTTGCCGCTGCCGGTGACGCCATAGAGCAAATTGACGCTGAATTGCGGCTGTTGCAAGCGGGGTGAGAGGTCATCGATCGCGCGTTGCTGGTCGGGATTCAATTGGGGTGGGTCGGATATTTCTTTGCCGCCGCCATCTTCAAGGTCATAGACGAACGGGGATTGCAGTTGATCCAGATCGGCCTTGGGTGTGATGGAGATCCAGCCGAGCTTGGCAAGCTGACGCACGCCGGCGGGTTTGGCGTTGGCTTCGGAGGCGAGCCGATGCAGTTCGATGGATTGGTCGGCCGGCAGCAGCAAGAGGCGGGCAAGGATCGCCCGGCGCTTGGGGGCGCGCATATTTTCGATCAGTTCCTGAACCTGGGCGCGATCGCGAAGCAGATGAACCATCTGGCTGTAACCGAGGCCAACCTTTTTTTTGACGGCGGATGGGATGACGTTGTCAAGAACCGTTCCCAGCGGCGCGCAATAATACCGGCTGATCCATCGCGCCAGTTGCATCAGTTTTTCATCCACCAGCACGCGCGGATCGTCGATGTTCAACAGCGGCTTGATACGGGGATAAGTTGTGGTGGGATGGATCGATGTCACGAAACCAAAAGTGGATCGGTTGGAACGTCCCAACGGCACGCGCACGCGCTGGCCGACGCGGAGTTGGGTCAACAAGGGGGCGGGGATGGCGTAGTCGAGGGTTTTGTCGAGGGAATTTTCCAGCGCAACGGAAGCGAACGGGCCGGCATGAACCGGCGCGCGTTTGTCTTCCATTTCGCCGAACAATGACTGCATGAAGTCCCCTCAATTGGTTGGCAATTCCGAAGCGATCTGCTATGGTCGCTGGGCCGCATCGGATGGCCGCGACCAAACCGGTTCATTATATCGCGGCATGAACTGTTTGGCAATTGTTAGGATAATATTCTTTGAACGACACTCCAAATGTTCGTCGGCCGATCCTGAACGCATATCAACGTACGCGGATTCTCCTAAGCATTGGAGCCATCGTATGTTATGCGCTATTCTGGTGGTTGTCAAAGCAATTTGACATGCCGGATGAACCGGGGTTTGGCGTCAGTTTGTTGTTGGAACATTCGATGTTCGGGGCATTGGGGTTGGTGCTGGTGGGGTTGGTTGTGGCGGTGGTGGTCGGGACGGTGATCGCCGGGCGAGTGCGATACGATGCGGGGTTGTTTTGTGCCGCGTTGGGATTGATGGCGGTGACGATTCGCGGCGGGACGCTGGTGGATGTGTTGCACCAACGGCCGGTGGCCTCCACATTTCTGATCCTGGCTTTGGAGACGGCCATCCTGTGGGCGTTTGTGGCCGCGGCGGCGTGGGTCATCGGGCGATTGCGAACGATGCCATTGTTGCGCGACCCGCATTTGCCATTGCCGGTGGATGCCCAGCGGGTGGAATGGGCCTGGACCAAGGCCCATCATGTGGTGGCGCTGGTGATGCAGGTGGTGGTGATGGGGCTGGTGGTGGGGTTGCTGGGTCAGTCGGCCGACAAGGCGCAGGTCCTGGTGGCGGTTTTCGTCGGGGCGCTGGCGGGAACGATCCTTGCGGGAAATTATTATTCGACCATGCGCGCGCCGGCGTGGACCTGCGCGGGTCCGGCGGCGCTGGCGATGATCGGCTATTTGCTGGCGTGGTATTCGCCGGCGGGGTTGACGATCGGGCACACAAACCATTCGCTGGCGCGGCCGCTGCCGTTGGATTATCTCTCGGCCGGATGCGCGGGTGCGATTCTGGGGGCGTGGGCGGGATTGAAGTATCAGATTCAGGTGCTGGACATGGTGGTGACGATGTTCACGGGAAGGACAAGGGAGGAGCGGATCGTCCCGCCGAATATGGGATGAAAGAACCCGACCTGTGTGGGGCCGGATGGGTTTAAGGAGACGGGGCAATTGGTTTATGAGTCGCGTCCAATTGAGTCTATCGGATAATAAACCTTCCTGACCCTAATGGCACTAAATCTAGCATCGGCACCTCTTTTTATGCGAGGCTAATCGCATCTGATTTCTGGGTTGGGTGAGCAGGCTGAAGCTGTCGTTTCGGCGTTTTTTGAGGCGGG
>JADLBV010000119.1 GCA_020847545.1 Phycisphaerales bacterium | reverse complement strand
TTTACTCAAAGATTTACAGGCGAGACGAAAATCGCCGACGCTAGATTTAGTGCCATTAGGGTCAGGAAGAAAAAGGAAATAAATGGGGTCAGGAAGATTTTTCGACGTTTTATGTCCCCGATGCTGTAATGCTGATCCCAATTCACCGCCGCTTTTTCTTGTTGCGGTCCTTCTTTTCCATGAATCCGGAGCGTTTGGTTTTCAGGATTGGGCCGCCGGGGGCGCCCAGGGCGGAGATGCCGCCGGACATGAGGGATTTCATCAGTTTCATCTTCCCCATCATCCCCATGCCGCCGACGGCGCGCATCATGTCGCGGGACATTTCAAATTGTTTGATGAACTGCCCGACCTCATTGAGCCCCACCCCCGCGCCTCTTGCGATACGGCGGCGGCGGTTGCCGTCCAGCAATTCGGTCTTCTGACGCTCCTGGCGGGACATTGAATTGTAGATGGCGTGCATCCGGCCCATCTGTTTTTCGACATCACCCTCCCCCATGTTCACCTGTCGCGACAGCTCGCTCATGCCGGGGATCATGGACATCACCTTGCCCATGGGACCGAGCTTTTTGACCTGTGACATCTGTGCCATGAAGTCATCGAGCGTGAACTGCCCCTTCTCCATCTTCTCCTGAAGGCGGGCGGTCTCCTCCTGGTCGAATTTCTCCATCGCGTCGCTGACCAGGCCGACGATGTCACCCATCCCCAGGATGCGCTGGGCCATCCCTTCGGGGCGAAATTCCTCCAGTCGATCCAGCTTTTCCCCCACGCCCAGAAACTTGACCGGCTTTCCGGTGACCATCTTGGCCGACAGCAGCGCTCCGCCGCGCGTGTCGGAATCGAACTTGGTCAAAATCAGGCCATCCAGCTCCAGTTGGGCGTTGAACGCCTTGGCCGAATTGACCGCATCCTGGCCGCTCATGGCGTCCAGCACCAGATAAATCTGGTGCGGATTGAGCTGGGAATTGATCTCCTTGAGTTCCCCCATCAATTCATCGTCGATGTGCAGCCGGCCGGCGGTGTCGAGAATGACGATGTCCCGCCCGGTCTGTTTGGCCTGCTGGATGGCCGCCCGGCAGACCGCGACGGCCGATCCTTTGGCCACCTCACCATGCGCCGCCACCCGGCTTGGGTCGGTGTAGACCGGCACCCCCACCTGTTCGCCCAAAACGCGAAGCTGTTCCACCGCGGCCGGCCGCTGCAAGTCGGCGGCCGCCAACATCGGATGATGGCCGCGGCTTTGAAGCAGCAACGCCAACTTGCCGCAGGTGGTGGTTTTGCCCGAACCCTGCAGGCCGCACATCATGATGATCGTCGGGGGGGGCTGGACGAGGTAGATTTTCGTATCCACCGGCCCCATCAGCTCAACCAGCTCATCGTGGACGATCTTGATCATCAACTGGCCCGGCTGCAGGCTACGGATGACCTCCTGCCCCAGCGCCTTTTGCAACACGCGGTCGGTGAAATCCTTCACCACGGTGTAATTGACATCCGCCTCCAGCAAGGCGGTGCGCACTTCGCGCATCGCCTCGCGGATATTTTCCTCGCTGATGCGCCCGCGCCCCGACAGGCCGCGAAATACGCCGGATAATTTGTCACTGAGCAGGTCTAGCATGGTTCCTCAAACATCCATCGGCAGACGACAAAACAGATTGAATCAATGAAATTACACTTCATCCATATTGACCGCGCGGCCGGTTTTGACGGATTGAATGGCGGCAAAGGCGACGCGCGTCGCCAGCACGGCATCATCGATCGGGCAGACCTTGGGGCCTTTGCCCAGAATTTCATCCAGAAAACGCTCCATGGCATGGGCGTGCCCTTTGTCCGGCTCGGCGGCAAAGGCGAGCATGGGGTCTCCTTTTTGTTCCGCTTCGGCACAGGCGGCCCGTTTTTTGGCCAGCCAGCCGTAAATTCCACCTTCGGTGCCGACATTGGGATGGCGGTCCTTGAGGAATGGGAATGGGATGCGGTCGGGGACACCGGGAATACCGGCCGTGCGGATTTCGGTCATATGATCCACAATCACCGCGCCCCCCTGGCCGAACATCTCATACAGCTCCTTGGGATAGCCGAAAGTTCCGTTGGCGTACATCGACAAGGTGGCCATCTCGCCGGTCTTGTAGGCGATGACAACGCCGCTGTTCAACTGACCACGCTCCAGTGCGACAACCTGTTGTGGCTGGGCGTCCAGAAACCAGTTGCACATGTCCGTATAGTGGGTCATTTCAAAGAGCATCTGCCCTTCGGGAGCCTGCTCTTTGTCAAACACCCAGCTTTTCCAGCTCCACCAGTCGTCGTTGATGCGCACCGTCATGCCGGCGACGCCATCGGATGGGAGCTTGGGGCGGTCGGCCCCTTCGCGATCCCAGCGCCAAGGGGCCTGTTTGGGGTTGGCCATGTGGCTTCGGAAGATGCGATGGGCCTCGATCATGGCCGGCGAACTGCGGCGGTTGTGGCCCACGCATGCGGGGATGCCCGACTCCCGGATCACCTTCTGGATTTCGTACATCTCCTTGAGGGTGCGGGCGACCGGTTTTTCGATGTAAATCGGTTTGCCCGCCTTCGCGGCGGCGGCGATGACCGGCAGGCGCAGTTTTTCGGTGGTGGCCAGACAGATGACATCCACCTCCGGGTCGTTGATGGCGGCATGAAAATCGCTGGTGGTGTGCAACGCGCCAAACTGCGATCGACACTCCGCCAGCGCCTCCTGCGACACATCACAACAGGTGTGCAGCACCATGCGCGGCGATTTGACGATGTTTGGAATATGAGCGTAGCGGGCCAGCGCCCCGCAGCCGATCACGGCAAAATTATACCGATCTTTCATTGGACCTTTCACGGGATTACGCATCGGTCACGCATCCTTCGGATGCGCTGGAAACCAGTTTAATGTATTTGTACAAGGTTCCGCCATTGGCGCGATATGGGGGCATTTTCCAATGGCTTTTGCGTTCCAGAAGTTCTTCTTCGGACAGTTCGACATCCATCGTGTTCTTCTCGGCGTCGATGGTGATCGTATCCCCTTCGCGAACCAGCGCGATCGGGCCACCCTCCTGCGCTTCGGGGCAGACGTGGCCGACGATGAACCCGTGCGAACCGCCGGAAAAACGTCCATCGGTGATCAATGCCACATCCTTGCCCAACCCAGCCCCCATGATGGCGCTGGTGGGCGAGAGCATCTCCGGCATCCCCGGACCACCCTTGGGGCCTTCGTAGCGAATGACGACGACATCCCCCTTTTTGATTTTGCCCTGCTTGAGTCCTTCCAACATCTCCTCTTCGCTGTCAAAGGGGCGGGCCTTGCCGCTGAAACGAAACCCTTCCTTGCCGGTGATCTTCGCCACAGCGCCCTGCGGGGAGAGATTACCATGCAGGATGCGCAGATGGCCGGTCTTTTTCACCGGCTTGTCGAACGGCTGGACGACCTGTTGTCCCGGCGGCAGTCCCGGCAGATTGGCCAGATTTTCGGCGATGGTTTTGCCGGTGACAGTCATGCAATCCCCGTGGATCAAACCATGTTCCATCAGCAACTTCATGACGGCCGGCACGCCGCCGACATGGTGCAAGTCCTCCTGAACGTATTTGCCGCTGGGGCGAAGATCGGTCAAGAGGGGCACACGGTCGGAAAAGCTTTGAAAATCGCCGATCTTCAATGGCACATCCACCGCGCGGGCCATCGCCAGCAGATGCAGCACGGCGTTGGTTGACCCGCCCAGTGCGATGATCGTCACGATGGCGTTCTCGAACGCCTTGCGGGTCATGATCTGGCGGGGGCGAAGGTCCTGTTCCAACAGTCGGCGAACGGCATGACCGGCCTCGCGGCATTCCTCAATTTTGGCCGGATCAACGGCCGGGATCGATGCGCTGTAGGGCAGGCTCATCCCCATCGCCTCAATGGCCGAGGCCATGGTGTTGGCGGTGTACATGCCGCCGCAGGCGCCGGGGCCGGGGCAGGCATGACAAACGATGTCATCGCGGGTTGCACGGTCGATTTTGCCGCTGATGAGCTGGCCGTAGCTTTCAAATGCCGACACGATGTCCAACGGCTGATCGCCCAGATGGCCGGCCTGAATCGTGCCGCCGTAGACCATCAACGAGGGCCGATTAAGCCGCCCCATCGCGATCAGACAACCCGGCATGTTCTTGTCACACCCGGGAATGGTGACCAGCCCATCGTACCATTGGGCACACATGACCGTTTCGATGGAATCGGCAATGAGATCGCGCGATTGCAGCGAATAGCTCATCCCGTCAGTCCCCATCGAGATGCCATCCGAGACACCGATGGTATTAAACCGCATCCCCACCTGGCCGGCCGACTCAACCCCCTCCTTGACGTAGGCCGCGAGGTCGTTGAGGTGCATGTTGCACGGGTTGCCTTCAAACCACATGCTGACGATGCCAACCTGTGCTTTTTTCAAATCATCATCACTCAGCCCCGTGGCGTGCAACATCGCCTGCGAACTGCCATGTTCGGCGGGCTGTGTGATTCGGGAACTGTAACGGTTCAGTGCGTCGGCCATGAATTTGCTCCATTTCCTTTCATTCTTCATTCAGACATCGAATCGATGAGTATAAGATGAATCCAATCTCCATAACACCCCGGCCGGGGTTGCCATTGCGCCGTAACGGAGCTTAGGATACTCGCCATGGATGAGAAACCAGTGCGAACCAAGCTGCAATCGATCGGCCAAGGGTCGGTTTTACGTTTTTTTGCTGAACTTGATCCGGCCGGGCAAAAGCGCCTGATGCGTCAAATTGACGCATTGGATTTGGATCATATCGCCCATCTGGTTGATAGTCAGGTCAAACAAAAACCGGCGTTGGATTTGCCCAAAGAGATCAATCCGGTCAAGGCTTATCCCCACAAGCCGGGCGCGGAGCATCGGGAGCTTTATCAGCAGGCCGAGCAGCGGGGATTGGAACTATTGCGACAAGGAAAAGTGGGTGCGTTTCTGGTGGCCGGCGGACAGGGGACGCGGCTGGGATATGATGGACCCAAAGGGGAATATCCGGTCACACCGATTCAAAACAAGCCGTTGTTTCAGGTCTTTGCCGAGCAACTGGCGGCCTGGTCGCGGGAAGTTGGGCGGGTGATTCCCTGGTACATCATGACCAGCGACATCAACGATGGGCCGACGCGGGCGTTTTTTCATAAACACGGGCATTTTGGATATGACCCGGCCGCGATTTTCATCTTTGAACAGGGAATGATGCCGGCCTTTTCGCTCGATGGGCAGATGTTGCTGGCAGAAAAATCGTCATTGGCCCTAAGTCCTGATGGTCACGGTGGTTCGCTTCGGGCGTTGGCGCGTGGAGGAGCGCTGGCGGATATGCGCCGACGTGGCATCGAACATTTATCCTATTTTCAGGTGGACAACCCGCTGGTCCATTGCATCGACCCGCTGTTTCTGGGATTGCATGACCTGACGGGGTCGGAAATGTCATCCAAGACGATTCCCAAGGCGGATGCGCTGGAAAAAGTTGGGAATTTCGTCATCGCCGACGGGGTTTTGCAGGTGATTGAGTACTCGGATCTGCCTGAATCGCTGGCGAAGCAGACCAATGCGGATGGGTCGTTGCGGTTTAATGCCGGTTCGATCGCGATTCATGCGTTGAAGGTGAGTTTTATCGAACGGCTCAACGAAGGGGGAAGGTTGCAATTGCCCTGGCATCGGGCCGAAAAAAAGGTTCCGTTTGTGGATGGGGATGGGCGGTTGGTGAAACCGGACAAACCCAATGCGATTAAGTTGGAGCAGTTCGTTTTTGATGCGATTCTATTGGCGAAAAGTCCGATGGTTTACACCACCGACCGGGCTGAGGAGTTTTCGCCGGTTAAAAATGCGCAGGGGAACGATTCACCACTGACGAGTCGACAGGATCAGATTCGCCGTGCCCGGCGATGGCTGGAAACGGGCGGGACAAAGGTGGATGAGGGGGCAATTGTGGAGATTTCACCCCTTTTTGCCCTCAATGCCGGCCAGTTGCGCGACCGTTCGCTGCCGAAGGAAATTAAAGCGGGCGAATCGGTTTATCTGGAATAAATTATTCTCCATTGACAGATCGACGGGGCTTTTCCTAATTTGGGATCAATCGGCCGGAATTATTGTGCGGTTGCCCGGACATTGCTTTCCCGGATGGTTGTCAATAAATTGTGTTGGCGCAGAGTGATAGCCCTGTGTCGAACGGTGTCGCCGCCGCGATGGGCCGATTGACCACCTGGAGGATGGTACAATCGGCGTCAGTGTGAAGGCGGACCAGTCAACGTATAGAAAGAGCGGTTGGGGTCATGCGCGTTTTCATGCTGGGGTGGGAATTTCCTCCTTTCATCAGCGGCGGGCTGGGGACCGCCTGCTATGGATTGACCAAGGCCATGAGCGGCATTGGCACGGACATT
>JADLBV010000118.1 GCA_020847545.1 Phycisphaerales bacterium | reverse complement strand
GGCGAAGAGGGCGACGAGATTGGGCAGGGCCAGCGGGGTGTCGCGCCAGGTCATGCCCAAATCGCGTGCCTCCCTTGCGATGAAGTCGGGAGTGAGAATCGACAACGCCCGGTCCTTGAGCGTTGAGGCGTGATAGGCGATACTCGTGGCCATCCTTGGCCTCCTTGGTTGGTGTTGTGAGACGACCACATCATCCAGGAGGCCTTGGCTTGCGCCAACCACCGCGCAACTGCTTTTTATTCAAAGATTTACAGGCGAGACGAAAATCGCCGACGCTAGATTTAGTGCCATTAGGACCTGTCCCGTTAACTGGTCTGGCCCTGTCCCGCTATCTGGTCTCAGGCAACGCGACGACGATTGGCCAGCAACAGACCGGCTAGGCCGATCAGCACAATGCCGGCCGGTTCGGGGACGACCACGGAAACCTGTTCGGTGGTGTTGGGGTCCAGTTGGAGCATGCGCGAATTGAGCTGGCTGATGTAATAGGGGATGAACGAATCACCCGAATAATCCCCATCGACAGCGGTGGGGTCGGTGTTGGTCTGGTCGGAGTTGAAATAGTGCGTGCCCAGGAGCGCGAGTTGGCCGCCAAATGAGACAAAAGACGGGCCGCCTGAATCGCCGCCGTGCAGATAGGCTTCATCGCCGCCGATCAAAAGGGGTGGTGGGTCGTTGTATTCGTAGACCATCACCCGCGTGCTCTTGATGACGACATTGGCGTTGTTCTTCTCGTCGGCGTGGTCGATGACGGATATCTGATTTCGCCCCACGCGATGCGGCTTGCCATACACATAAATGGGAAGGTTCAGGTAGTCGCTCTCATTGGGCAGTTGCAGGACCGAATAGGTGGCGATGTTGTCGGCCGGGTTGATGGGGGCGGTCAGTTTGCCCAGCCACAGATCCGAAGGCAATCCCAACTGTGTGCCGTCGATGGTCATTCCCACGCCGCTTTGCACCGTATAGGAATGACTGGGGCCGGAGGGGTCGTTGTTCTCAAAAAAAGTGAGCGATGAGCCGTTGCTTGGATGATAATGGGCGGCACTGACAAAGAAGCTGGGAGAGATCATCGTCGCCCAGGTTCCGGTGCCGGCCAGGCCGGTTGTGTTGCCAACGCCGGAAAAATCGTACCCCTGACCGACAAAATTTTTGTCATTGCCGACGTAAAACCGGTCGTTGTGGGCATCGTCGTAGGTCTGAACCTGCAAATTCGCCCACGCCGGGGCGATCAACAAACCGGACAACAACACCCCCACCACAAATCGACCCTTCATAAGTCATTCCCTTCCAATGATTTGAGTATCAGAGTACCTGATTTGAACCAGTTTTTTCAATCAAAATCCGATCCTGCGGCAGATCGGAATCTCGCCTGTTACCGTAAATCCAACTCCGGCAAAGAGTTGCGTAATGGCCTGTTGGTCGGGCCATGTCATTACCATTACCTGCTGGAAGACGGATCGGGCGCAGATTTCCAAGGCACGGGCGATCATGGTTCTTCCAATCCCACGGCGGCGGTGGGATGGCGCAACATAGACCTGATCGAGTCGGCCAATGTCGCCAACCGACAATACGCCGACCGTCGCCACGGCATCGGGTCCATCCAAGGCCAACAGCGAATCCCAATTGGGATCGTCCAGATGGAGCAGCATGGCCAGAGCATCGTCAGACCGGCTGGACTCGGCGGCCTTGATTTGGGCCAGTTGCTGGAGATGCCGATGGCTGGCGCGGGCGGGAATGATCTTCAGCCCCCCCACCTCGACAATCTGACTGGGTGCGCCGACCAGATGCAGCACACGCATCTGGTGTTCCTCATAACCATTGGCCAACAGATGCGCCACTAGCGGCGCAACACGATCATTGGGTGATCCGTGATTCATCAACCATTGAATGCAACTTGATTGTCGGCCGGAAAAATGTTCCTCGACTTCACGCAATGCCCGCTGTGGAGATTGGTCATCGGCCAGTGCCGCTTGAATTACAAAATTTGCATCAGGATGTTTCGACAGATCAGGATTGACGATGGCCGTCCCCACTTCCAAGTCGGTTTCATCACCCAGCGCCTGCCCCCAGTGCAGTTGGGTTCGCAGGAACAGACGAAGGCGATCATCGGATGATTGAGACCCGGGTGTGGATTGTAATACCGGCAGGTGCATGGGAAACACCGGTGGAGATTATGCGTTGAGTTTATACCAGGCCCAATTCGAGCAACGCGGTTTCGGACATGCGGTCGCGGCTCCAGGGTGGATCCCAAACCAGTTCCACCTCGGCGGATTTTACTTCGCGGAGAACTTCGATGCACTTTTGCACCTCGCCGGGGAGCGTGCCGGCCACGGGGCATGCGGGCGCGGTCAGAGTCATTTTGACGTAGACGGAATTGTCCTCGCGAACGTCAATTTCGTAGATCAGGCCAAGGTCATAAATGTTGACCGGAATTTCCGGATCGAAAACGGTGCGCAGGGCTTCGATCACCTTCCCTTCGAGCAATTTGCGCTCGATGGGGTTGGAAACATGCCCTTCAGGCAATTCAGAAGAAGCGGGCTTGGGGTTCGACGATTTGATCGTCTGTGGTGGCGGCGGAGGGGGCGCGGGGGCGGCCGGCGGCTCGGGCGGGGGCGCGATGTTCATCGGGTTGGCAAAAAGCGGTTGCTGATCCTCTTTCTTGCCGGATTGACGCAACCCGGCAGTCTCATCGATCTTGGTCGCCAAACCCCGGATTCGCCCAACCATGGCGCTGAGACCATTGCGGCGGCCCATGCTTAAGTGTTGATCCAGACCGACTTTGCGGAAAAATGAATCCACGTCGAACCGCAGGATTTGGCCGGCGCGTTGGCCGGCATAGACCCGCTCCAACAAGGCGATCAGGCCGCGTACGAGATGAGCGTCGCTGTCGGCGATGAAATCCAGGACATCGACCGTATCCGGACGCAGCCGCGCGGTAAGAAAGACGGTGCTTTGGCAACCATGCACACGATTGGGGCCGGTGCGTTCGGAGTCGGGGAAGGCGGGGATTTTGGCGCCCATCTCCATGATGTACTGATGGCGGGCTTCCCAATCGTCGAGGAATTCAAACGCTTCGATCAGCTCGGCCGCCGCCGCGTCAGGAGATTCGGCATATGGGCCGGGATATTGCAGTTCCGCTGTAGTCGTTGATGGCGTTGCGGGTGTTGGCGATTGTGGTATGGCGGCGGTTTGGGCGCGGCCGCGTGCTTCCTTGACCACTTTCATCAAACCATCGACCAGTCGGTCGATGTCATCGGTGGTGTTGTAGAGCGTAAAAGAGGCGCGGGTGGTGGCCGGGATGTTGAGGCGGTCCATCACCGGTTGACAGCAATGGTGTCCGGTGCGGACGGCGATCCCTTCACCATCGAGTCGGGTGCCGACATCCAGGGCGGCGATTGTCGGGTTTTCCATGACGAAGGAGATGACGCTCCCTTTGCGCCGGGCGGTGCCGATGATGCGCAGGCCGGGAACATGGATGAGTCGATCGGTCGCGTAGCGCAGCAAGTGTTCTTCGTGTTCGATCAGTTGCTTGAAATCAAACTGGCTGAGCCATTCCACCGCCGCGCCCAGACCGATGGCGCCGGCGATGTGGGGTGTTCCCGCTTCGTATTTGTTGGGCAGGTCGGCGTAGATGGTCTTGTCGAACGTCACCGAGGCGATCATGTCGCCGCCACCCTGATACGGGGGCATTCGGTCCAGCAAATCGCGTTTGCCATAAAGCACGCCAATGCCGGTGGGGCCGAACAGTTTGTGGCCGGAAAATACGTAAAAATCGGCATCCAGCGCCTGCACGTCCGTGGGATAATGGGCGACCCATTGCGCCCCGTCGATCAGTGCCTTGGCGCCGACCTGATGGGCGAACTGGATGATGGCGGGGATGTCGTTGATGGTCCCCAGCGCGTTGGAAAGGTGCGTGATCGCCACCATCTTCGTGCGCTCATTGAGCAGTTTGAGATATTGGTCAAGCTGCAATTCCCCATTGTCGTTCATGGGGATGACTTTGAGTTTGGCCCCCATGCTGTGGCAGATCATCTGCCAGGGGACGATGTTGGAATGGTGTTCCATCGCCGAGACGATGACTTCATCGCCCGATCGAAGGTTGCCCCGCCCCCACGCGGCCGCGACGAGGTTGATCGACTCGGTGGCGCCGCGGGTAAAGATGATCTCCTGCGCGTGTTTGGCGTTGATGAACCGCTGGATGGTTTGCCGCGCCTGATCGTAGTCGCGGGTGGCCTCTTCGCTCAGTTCATACACGCCGCGATGGATGTTGGCGTTGGTGTTTTCGTAATAATGCACCAGCCGATCAATGACGGCGCGGGGTTTTTGCGTGGTGGCGCTGTTGTCGAGATAGACCAGCGGCTTGCCATGCGCCAGGCTCTCCAGAATGGGAAACTGGGCGCGGATCGCCTTCACATCCAGCGGCTTGGCCGTGGATGGTAGCGAGGTTTGACCCGATTCATCTTGCGGCTTCATCGTGCGACCCCAGGTCCGTGATGCGCAAATCCTGCGGCAACCCGTGCTGGGCGGCCATGAAATCCTCCAGCCGACGGCGAACCGGAACCACCTTGATCCGGCGGGTGATGTCGGCCGCGAAGGCGTAGGTCAAAAGGTGGCGGGCCGCATCCAGCCCGACGCCGCGTGTGCGAAGGTAAAACACCATGTCCTCATCCACCGGCCCGGTGGTTGAGCCGTGGGTGCATTTGACGTCATCGGCATAAATTTCCAGCGCCGGCATCGCGTTGATCTGGGCATCATCCGACAGCAGCAGCGCCTTGCTGTTCTGCTTGGCGTTGGTCTTCTGGGCATCCTGCTGGACGAAAATCTTGCCCCGGAAAACGCCGGTTGACCGGCCATCGACGACATATTTGTACAATTCGTGGCTGGGGCAGTTGGCTTTTTCATGCCGCAGCAACGTGTGGTTGTCCACATGTTGGTCGCCGCCGATCACCACCAGACCATTGAGCGTTGACTCGGCATACTCGCCATTGAGGATCACGTTCAGATCATTGCGCGTCAGTTTTCCGCCCAGTGTGGCGGCCTGCGAAATGACATTGCTGGCGGCGGCCTGTTCCACCTGCATGGTGGCGACATGAAACGCCTCCAGCGATTCCTGCTGCAACCTGCAATGGTCGATCCGCGCCTCCCTGGCGGCGACGATCTCCGTCACGGCATTGGTGAAATACCGCTCCCCTTTTGTGCCGACGTAACTTTCGACGATCTGCGAATCCGATCCCTCATCGGCGACGATCAGCACGCGCGGATGAGACACGGTTGCTTGCGATCCGGCATCCGACACGAAGATCAAATGGATCGGCCCCGACACGCGCACCTGTCGTCCGATCCAAACATACGCCCCATCACGCAAAAACCCGCTGTTGAGCGCCACAAACGGATTGCTTTCGATCCGCGCGTGGCGGGTCAGATGACGGCGGATTTCCGGCACATCTTCCTCAATGGCCGCTTCCAGACTGCCGACGCGCACGCCCGGTCCCAGTTTTTGAGTGCGGGACAATTCCGGTTGATATCGCCCGTTGACGAAGACCAGTTCAGCCGCCGCTTCAATGCCAAAGCTATAATGATGGGCCACCTGTCTGGCCGATTCGGTCAATCGACCTTCGCCCAGGGCAAAGGCCGTCTTGGTAATCGGAGCGACATTGGTAAATCGCCAGGCCTCTTCCTTGATCGAGGGAAACCCAACCTTCTCAAAACGTTCGATCGCCGAACGACGCACCTCGTCGATCCACGGGCGTTGTTGCCCATTGCCGCGGGAAAACCGCGAAAAATTCGACAGGTGTGTCAGAGTCTGTTCTTCAAGCTGGGTCATCTTCACTCCATTGCTCATCGCAACCGCTCATCAGGCCGGCTGGCCCGCTTCCTCTTCCAGCCACTCATACCCCTTTTCTTCCAGCTTCAGCGCCAGGTCCTTGTCGCCGGATTTGACGATCCGGCCGTCGATCATCACATGCACAAAATCGGGGACGACATAATCTAACAGTCGCTGGTAGTGCGTCACCAGCAAAATCGCCCGATCCTTGTCCTGTTGGTGCAGTTTATTGACGCCGTTGGCGACGACCTTCAGGGCGTCAATATCAAGCCCGCTGTCGGTTTCATCCAGCAACCCAAGCAGCGGATTGACCACCGCCATCTGAAAGACCTCATTGCGTTTCTTTTCACCACAGGAAAACCCTTAATTGACAGCGAGGTTCATAAAGCTCTGTTCTATACCCAAAAGGGCCTGTTTTTCCTTGACCAGTTTCAGAAACTGCATCGCATCCAGTTCCACCTCGCCACGGTGCTTGCGGATGGCATTGACGGCGGCCTTGAGAAAATAGCTGGTGCTGACGCCGGGGATTTCAACCGGATATTGAAACGCCAGAAAGATGCCATCCCGCGCCCGTTCCTCGGTCGATTGTTCCAGCAGATCATTGCCGTTGTAGGTGACGGTTCCCTGCGTCACTTCATAGGTTTCACGGCCGGCCAGCACCTGACAGAGCGTGCTTTTTCCCGAACCATTTTTACCCATGATGGCGTGGACTTCACCACGGCCGATGGAGAGATTCACCCCTTTGAGAATCTCCCGGCCGCCCGCCGCCGCCACCCGTGCATGCAAGTTTTGAATTTCAAGTAATGCCATGATTGTCCATATCCTCAATAATCAATCAGCCGACGCTGCCTTCGAGGCTCACGCCCAGCAGTTTTTGCGCCTCAACCGCGAACTCCATGGGCAATTCGCGGAACACTTCCTTGCAAAACCCATTGACGATCATGTTGACCGCATCTTCCAGCGAGATGCCGCGGGTCTTGCAATAAAACAGTTGATCCTCACCGATTTTGCTGGTGCTGGCCTCATGTTCGGCCCGGCTGGTGGTGTTGCGCACCTCAATGTATGGAAACGTGTGCGCCCCGCACCGATCCCCCAGCAACAGCGAATCGCACTGGGTGTAATTGCGGCTGTTGGCCGCGTTTTTCATGATTTTCACCAGCCCGCGATAGGTGTTCTGGCCCCGGCCGGCCGAGATTCCCTTGCTGACGATGGTGCTGCGCGTGTTCCTGCCGATGTGGATCATCTTGGTCCCCGTATCGGCCTGTTGAAAATGATGCGTCAGCGCCACCGAGTAAAACTCGCCCACGCTGTTGTCACCCTGCAAAATCACGCTCGGATATTTCCAGGTGATCGCGCTGCCGGTCTCCACCTGCGTCCAGGTGATCTTGGAATTGGCGCCCCGGCACGCTCCGCGTTTGGTCACGAAATTATAAATTCCGCCCTTGCCATCCTTATCCCCCGGATACCAATTCTGCACGGTGGAATATTTGATCGTGGCGTTTTCCATCGCCACCAGTTCCACCACGGCCGCGTGCAACTGATTTTCATCGCGCTTGGGGGCGGTGCAACCTTCCAGGTAACTGACGGTGGCTCCCTCCTCGGCGACGATCAGCGTCCGTTCAAACTGGCCGGTGTTCTGCGCGTTGATGCGGAAATAGGTGCTCAGCTCCATCGGGCAGCGCACGCCCTTGGGAATGAAAACAAACGACCCATCCGTAAAGACCGCGCTGTTGAGCGTGGCGAAATAGTTGTCCGAATAGGGAACCACCGACCCCATGTACTTTTTCACCAGTTCCGGATGCTCTCTCACCGCCTCGCCGAACGAGCAGAAGATGATCCCCAACTCCGCCAGTTTGGTTCGGAATGTCGTCGCCACCGAAACGCTGTCAAAGACCGCATCCACCGCCACGCCCGCCAGAATCTCCCGTTCCTGCAACGGAATCCCCAGCTTTTCGTAGGTCTTTAGCAGTTCCGGATCGACTTCATCCAAGCTCTTTTTCTTGGGCTTGGGGGCGGAATAGTAAATCGTCTTCTGGTAATCGATCGGATCGTATTTCAGGTGCGGCCAATGGTGCGGCTCGTCCATCGTCAGCCAGTGCCGATAAGCCCGCAAACGCCAATCCAACATCCATTGCGGCTCCCCTTTTTTGTGGGAGATGAAGCGAACGATCTCCTCGTTCAACCCCGGCGGGGCCGCATCGGCTTCAATGTCGGTGACGAAGCCCCACTTGTATTCGCGGTTGGCAATCGTCTCGAGTTCACTGGTTTCGGTTGGCATTCCCTAATCCTCTTGTCCGCGCATCAGGTGATTGCGCACGCTGTCTGTGATCTGCATGATTCATGCCACGCAGCGGCCGAAACACCCTATTGGCCAAACGGAAACTTCAGGCCGTAAAGCTGCTGCCGCAGCCGCAGGTGCTGGTGGCGTTGGGGTTCTTGAATACAAAACCCTTGCCCATCACCTCGTCCTTGAAATCAATCTCCACGCCGTTCAGATAGAGATTGCTTTTCATGTCCACCAGGATCTTCACCCCGTGGCTCTCCATCTCCTCGTCCATGTCGGACTTGGGTTCTTCGGTGAGGTCCAGCATATAGCTGAACCCGCTGCACCCGCCACCCTTGACTCCAACCCGCAGGCGCGTCTCCGCCGTCGGCAGACCCTGCTGCTCAATGATCGTCTTGATCTCAGTCGCGGCCCGTTCAGTCAACGAAATTGGCATATCAACTCCCTATAATAATACATTTTAATCTTATTACTAAGACGCCATCTATTATATAGCACCGCACCAGTACCATATCAAGTTGGGAAACATTTTTCTTTGTGCGGATTTACGGATTTGGGCGGGTGGTCGGCTCAATCGGCTCTATTTTCAACACTTGAGATCCCTTCTCGCCAAACCATGCGATTTCCCTGTGGAGCAGGTCGATTTCGATGGTTTGGCTCGCCTCAACATCACTGGATTTCCACGTTAATGGAATTTCAACCGACTCACCCGGTTTCAATGCACGATTCAGCGGTTCGCTGGAGAGAATTTTCTTCGGGCCGCTGGGTTGTGGGAGATAGGCCGTCACTTCAATGGGATGCCCACCATCCACGGGGAAAGGTGTCTGGCTGAGGTTTGTCACCCTCACCACGGCTTGAATCACATGCGGTTCGCCCGGCGGACTCCAACGTCGAATCTCCAGCTTGGCGTTATAAAAACCGGGCCGATACGATTCGATAAGATACCGCTTAAATTCAGTCCATCCCCCCGTTGAGACCCCCCGCCGCTCACATTCGGATCGGTACTGATCCAAAATCTCATCCACATCCTCACCCCACACCCCAACATGCAGATATCGCACCGACAATTGCTCTTTGACGGCCTGATCAAACGATCGCCCGTGCCGCATGGCGACCATCACGGATGCCAATCCGGTGCGGTCGGCGCCGGCATTGCAATGGATCAACAGCGGCCGAGGGGCGGTTTCGATTGCTTCCAACAGGTCGATCATCTCCTGATGGCTGGGCAATCGATGCATCGCCATCGGCAGATAAATCAACTCGATCCCCAGTTTCGCCGCTGCCGACTCCTCCTGCCCGCTGCGCGAGCCGGAATTGCGGCTGTTAAGTTTGATGATGCTCTTGAGGCCATCCTCCTTGACCAACCGGCGCAACAACTCCTCATCCGGCTGGGCCGAGCGGTAGACCTGGGTATCTTCAATCTGATGCAAATTCAGCCGTACAAAACGCTGAATCAGGAAATATCCAAGGCAAAAAACTCCCAGCAGAGCAACCAAAACCAACGCCCCCCGCGCGATCCATCCTCCTTGTCGCTGCTGTCGGCCGGGTTGTTTGGTCTGCGCATCCTTCATGGGCCTAACCATTCTGATCGGTCATCCAATTGGAATCAAATGCGTCAAAAACCCCCTTGCGCCCTTGAAAACCGGCTCCCCCACCGATACAACCCCTGCGCGTGAAATTCAACCTCATCGACAAGATCGAGCAGATCACCGACGAACGGGTCGTCGCGGTCAAATACGTCAGTTTGGCCGAGGAGTACCTCGCGGATCATTTCCCGACATTTCCGGTGTTGCCGGGCGTGATGATGCTCGAAGCCGCCACGCAGGCGGCCGGCTGGTTGATGCACCGCCGACATGATTTTGCCTGTTCCATGGCGGTCCTGAAGGAAGTTAGAAACATCAAATACGGCAATTTTGTCGCCCCCGGAAATTTTCTGAAACTCGAACTGGAATGGTTCAAACCGACCGACACGGGCGGTATCTTCAAACTGACCGGCCAGGTCGGCCAGGCGACGGCAGTTGCCGGAAGGCTCGAATTGGCCTACTTTAATCTCGCCGACAAGCAGCCGGAGTTGGCGTCGCTCGACGCCCCGCTGCGACAACACAACCGTCAGCGCTTTGCGCTGGTCGCCCCGGCCGAAACCGCGGCGCAACCGACATTGAATTCATAAACACCCACACTCTCGGAGTCTCTTATGGCCATGTCCCGCGATGAAATCTACAAAAAGGTCCAAGGCGTTCTGGTCGATGCGCTGGGCGTTGACGATGAGGATGTCACGCCGGACGCCACCCTGCGCGGCGACCTGGGGGCCGAATCCATCGACTTTCTGGACATCGTCTTCCGCCTCGAAAAAGCCTTCGGCATCAAAATCCCCCGCGGCGAGATGTTCCCCGAGGACATTTTCAGCAACGCCGCCTACGTCCAGAACGGACGGGTGACTCCCGAAGGGCTGGTCGAACTGAAAAAGCGCATGCCCCACATGGATTTCACCGACTTTGAAAAAGACCCGGACATCAACAAGATGCAATTCACCGTCAACACGATCGTGAATTACATCGAAGGCAAGTTGAACGGGTAATCACAACCGACATCCGGCCAGCCCAACATGCCGCCCCATTCCCAATTACGGGAATTGCGGGTATCAACTGGTCATGCGCCAACACCATCAATTCATTTGTCTGGGATTGAGATTTCTGGGATTGGGATTATTGACGGGGTCGGCACAGGCCGCCCCGCCGGCCGGGGTGATCGGGCCGGGTGTGCAGGCGTTTACGGTTCGGCCGGGATATCGCGTGACCGTTGCGGCGGATGACCTTCCCGAATGCCGATTCATCGAATCCGGCCCCAATGGAGAGCTGTTCGTCTCCATGCCCGGCGAGGGAACCATCCTGGAATTGCTCGACAGCGACGGGGATGGGCGATTTGACCAGCGAAGTGAATTCGTTACCGACAAAAAATCCGTCCATGGAATGCAATATTTCGATGGTTGGCTCTGGTTTTCCACCTCCGGTGCCATTCACAAAGCACGCGATACAAATGCCGATGGTAAGGCGGATGAGGTGGTCACGGTGCTGGATGGGCTGGTCTCCGGAGGCGGGCACTGGTTTCGATCCATTCTGGTGACGCCTGATGGGTTTTACACCTCCATCGGCGATGCGGGCAATATCGAGGATCAGACCAACACCGACCGTCAGAAAATCTGGCATTACTCGCTTGATGGCAAAAATAAAAAGCTGTTCGCCTCAGGATTGCGCAACACCGAAAAACTGCAACTTCGGCCGGGGACGGATGAAGTGTGGGGCGCCGATCATGGTTCGGACAATTATGGCGGACAACTGGGCGAAAAACGCGGGCATCAGCCCTTCACGGACCTGAACCCGCCCGATGAATTCAACCATTACATTCAGGGTGGTTTTTATGGCCACCCATTTATCACCGGCAACCGCGTGCCCCGATTTGAATACATCAAACGCCCCGACATCATCGAACTGGGGGAAAAGACCATCCCCCCCGCCTGGACCAACGGCGCGCACTGGGCGAACAACGGCTTCACCTTTTTAAGCAAGGACTATTTCCCCGACCATCAAGGAGACGCCCTGATCGCGTTTCATGGATCGTGGAACAGTTCCAAACCGGTGGGATATTGCATCGAACGAATCCTGTTCGATGATCTGACCGGCAATCCGTATGGTCAACTGAAGATCGTCGATTGCCTGAGCGAGGATGGCAAAGTCCTCGCCCGGCCGGTGGATTGTGCCGAAGCGCCCGATGGGACGGTCCTGTTCTCGTGCGACCAGCCGCGCGTGATTTACCGCATCAGCCGACAATAAATCTACTGGCCGACTTCGATGCGGACATACTTGTCGAGGGTAACGTTGTTCTTTTTGAGCAGTTCGGTGATCGAACCCTTGAACTTGTCCGGGTTGATGAACGCCTGATCGAGCAGCACGCGCTCTTCATAGAACGTACGCATCTTTCCTTCGGCGATCTTCTCGGCGATGTTCTGCGGTTTGCCGCTCGCCTTGGCCTGTTCGATGGCCAGGTCGCGCTCCTTGGTCACAACATCGGCAGGCAATTCCTCCCGAGTCAGTGACAACGCCAGCGGCTTGGCGGCCGTGATGTGGATGCACAGGTCGCGGATCAGCTCATCGCTCGCATTGGCCGACACCGACACGATCACGGCGATCTTTCCGGTGATGGTGTACAGATACATCCCGACCTTGCCGGCCGGGTTGGCCAACGCGGCGGTTCGTCCGACGCGGACGTTCTCACCCGTCTGCTGGGCAACCTGAGTGATGTTCGCCTTGACGCTCTCGGCCTGGCTGACATCCGAGTGCGGGTTTTTCAGCAGCAATTGGGCGGCGCTGGTCGCCAGTTGCAGCACCGGTTCGCTCTTGGCGGTGAAATCGGTGTTGCAATTCACCTCCACAATCGCGGCCGACTTGCCATCCGCCGACTGTACGCCAATCACGCGCCCTTCGCTGGCGGCGCGCTCGGTGATGGAGGTCTTGATCCCCTTCTTGCGAAACCCGTCAATCGCCTTTTCGATGTCACCGCCGGTTTCGGTCAACATGCGTTTGCATTCCATCATGCCCTGACCGGTCTTGGCGCGAAGTTCATTGACGAGTGCTGCTGTGATAGCGGCCATTTTTTATTCTCCAGAATCGAAATTAGTGTGCCACAGAGACACAGAGGCCACAGAGAAGAAAGTATTAATGTTTTTCTCTGTGTTCTCTGTGTCTCTGTGGCAAATGTTGTTGAGTGTTATTGTCCTGCGGCGACGGTTTCCGGGGCCGGCTGTTCGGTGGCGGGGGTGGATTCCTCGGCCCCTTCGCGGGCGGATTCAGCGCGGAACGATGCGCGGCTGGAACGCTTGCGGGGCGCGGCCGTCGCTTCCGAATCGGCCTTGTCCACGCGACCCTGTTTGCCGTCGATGGCCGAGTCGGCCAGTTCCTTGCAGATGATCTCAATCGCCCGCATGGCGTCGTCGTTGCCGGGAATCGGCAGATCGATCAGGTCCGGATCGCTGTCGGTGTCGATCAGAGCGATCGTCGGAACCCCCATCTTGCGGGCTTCCTTCACCGCGATGTGCTCGCGTCGGGTGTCAACGATGAACATGACGCCCGGCATGCGCTCCATCTTGCGGATGCCTTCCAGGTTGGCCTTGATCTTGTCCATCTCACGCTTGAGCGTGGATTTCATCTTCTTGGAATACGATTCGATCTTGCCGGATGCAAAAAGGCCCTCAAGCTCCTCAAGTCGGTTCAGGCGGGCGCGAATCGTGCGGAAGTTGGTCAACGTGCCGCCCAGCCAGCGCTCGGACACATAGTGCATCCCCGACCGCTTGGCCTCCTCTTCAACCGCGAAACGGGCCTGTCGTTTGGTGCCGACAAACAGGATGTCCTTTCCGGAGCCAACCATGTTCTGCACCAGCTTCTTGGCGCGAAGCAACCCTTTGAGGGTCTCCTTCACGTCAATGATGTGGATCATGTTGCGCTTGCCGTGAATGTACGGCTCCATCTTGGGGTTCCACCGACTGACGCGGTGTCCAAAATGCACGCCGGCATCCACCAGGCCTTTTACCAATTCCGCTTGTGACTGAGCCATAATCAAAACTCCATCGCGACACTCCGGTCGCCAGCCCGTGCGACGCCGACCGCCAAGACGCCGGCACCACCATGGGGCTTGTCTGTTAATCGAGATTGTAAAACAACAAAGAACCGCGCCGAGTCCCAATCCCCTTGCGGGCAGACCGGCACGGCTGACCCTTGGCAGGTCAAGAAGAACAATTTAATCCATCCCATTGTGCAATTCAAGCTCAACAATGCTCTTATGGACCGGAATTTTCATATTTTTCGCTTTATGCAATTAAATGACGCACGGGTATGGACTTGCCCATATCGTGCGGTTATGATCCCGCCCCCTGCTGCCAGCGGGGTGTTTTCTTTTGACCAAGGATCGTCATGGCCTACAAATTCAAGCCAAACAAGAGCGTACTGAAGCGATTTCGCGTCTCCAAGACCGGCAAGGTCAAACGCGGACATTCGTTTCGTTCGCACCTGCTGAGCGGGCGAAGCTCCAAGAAAAAGCGTCATCTGCGCCGATCGGCCATCCTTTTTGAAGGACATGCCAAAAATATGCGACAGATGCTCGGCGTGTCAGGACTTCGCCCCAACCAGATCGCCCATGAACGGGCACTGGCGGCCAAGGCTGAAGCTGCTGAATCGCAAGCCAAGTAAGTATAATGACTTATATGAGTCCGTCATTTTGACGCACTCTTAATTTTAAGCAAAGGCGCGTTGCCTTTGCAGCCAAGCCGCCCGATTTTGGGATTTGTGCCTCTGGCTCCACCAGTTTGAAAGGATCGCATCATGCCTCGCGTCACCCGTGGGACGGTTCACGCCCGCAAACGTAAACGGATTCTCAAGCGCGCCAGCGGCTTTCGTGCCGCACCGGGCGTGCAATATCGTCAGGCACTCGAATTTACGCGAAAGGCGGATGTTTACGCCCATCGTGACCGTCGCCAGAAAAAGCGACATTTCCGCACCCTCTGGATCACCCGCCTGTCGGCCGCTTTGCGCCAGCGCGACATCAGCTACAGCCGGTTCATCCCCGCTTTGATCGCAGCGGGCATCGAGTTGAACCGCAAAATGCTCAGCGAACTGGCCATCACCGACCCGGCCGCCTTCGATGCCGTCGTCGAACAGGCCCGCCCGCATTTGCATGTGCCAAAAGCGGCGTAAGCCTCGGTTTTAAAATGAAGTGTTAAAAGCGCGGCCATTTGGCCGCGCTTTTTTTGCATTTGTAGGGTGGGGTTCATCCCCTCCATATGTGAAAAATTGTATAAAAAATTGAATGCGGTGGGGATGAACCCCACCCTACTTGCCCAATTTCAGGGTCATCCCTTCCTGTTCCCACTGTTCGACCAGACGTTTGAGGTCGGACATGGTCGCGCTCAATTGCTGGGAGATTTCGACCAGCCCCTGATAAAGCTTGGGATCGTTGAGCATCAGACCGGCGGTTCCCTGGCCGGTGTTGACCTTGTCGGCGATGGATTGGAAGGTCTCCAGCAACTTGGCGACCTGTTCGATTCGCCCGCTGACATCCTTGGCGAGCTGGTCGATATGCCCTTCGGTCTTTTGGATGGTCCCCTGGGCCTGGGTGGTCAGGTCGTTGAGCTTGGCGCTGGTCTGTTCGAAGCTGGCGCCGATGCGGTTGGCGGTTTCGGTGGCGGTGCGGACATTGGCGACGGCGAGGCGGATGTTTTCCCGCATCGTTTCATCGCCGACAATCGACTGAATGCTGTCGAGAACCTGCCCCACCTTGGCCAGTTGCTGCTGGGTGGTTTGAACCGCCTGATCGAGATGGACCACAAGATTGGATTCGCGAAACTGTTTGCTGGTTAATTTCAGATCGGCCGCCAGTTCGACAAATGCGGGGGGCAGAACATCCAGCCCCACAAAAGTGGCGTGCAACTGCTGGTTGTCGGCCAAAGGGGGTCCGGCGGGATCATTGGTCTCCAGAACCAGTGCCGCGCCCGAGCCGATCAGTCCCTGTGTGCGAATGACAGCCGAGACATTGCCGGGAATGGGCCATTTCTGATCGATGCGGGCGTCGATGATGATGTCGCGCTGGTTGTCGGCGATGGTGACGGCCGAAACCCGGCCGACATTGACGCCGCGATAGAGCACCGGAGAGCCGGCGTTGATCCCATCGGCCCGGTCGGCGATGATGCGGATGGTGAATTGCGGCTCCACGAACAACCGTGCCGGTGCGTCGCCGAATTTCAGGATCATCACGCTCAGCAGGACAAGTGACCCAAGGACCGTGGTCCCCACCATGAGATTTTTTTTGTAGGACGACATTGGGAGGCCTGTTGAAGGAACTTTCGGCGGAGGGCACGATAAAATGTGCCCTCGCCGTACGCAAGCATCGTGGCATAAACTGTAATGGTTCAATTGCGGATTGTCATGGGATCAAAGCTGATTCAATTTCTGGTGATTTTGCTGATGCTGGCCTTGACGGCGCGGGGGGCGGATGGATTACGGGCCTACACCACAAAGTATTACACGATTTATACGAATGCCGGGCCGGAGATGGTGCGCGAGGCGGAGTTTCGTCTGACGAAGATGGCACAGGAGTATCAGCGTCGGACAAAAGGTTTCTCATCCGGCATGGCGGGCCAAATGCCATTTTATCTGTATGGTGATGAGCAGTCATATATTGAAGCCGGCGGCCGGCCGGGGACGTCGGGCATGTTCACCGGCCAGAAATTGATGGCGGTGGTGGGAGAGGAATGGACCGCCGCCACCTGGCACGTCGTCCAGCACGAGGGTTTTCACCAATACTCGCGCGAACGCATCGGCAACCTGCCGATCTGGGTGGAGGAGGGGTTGGCGGATTATTTTGGCGAGGCGATTTTCACCGGCGATCGGTTCATTTTTGGAATCATCCCGACGTGGCGGTTGCGGCGTGTGCAACAGATGATCCGCGGCAATCGGTTTCGTCCGATGCGGGACATCATGGAATACACCTATGAGGATTGGAACCGGGATATCGCCATAGAAAATTACGATCAGGCCTGGTCGATGGTGCAATTCCTGGCGCAGGCCAGGGAAGGGAAGCTGCAAAAACCGTTTGAGGAGTATGTCAGGCGAACAAGCCACGGCCGCGAGGCGATCCAAGCCTGGCGGGAGATCTTCGGGACGACGCAGGAATTTCAGAAGGCATGGAGCGATTATTGGCTTGCACAGGAGGATTCGACCTCGACCGACCTGAACATCCGTGCGACGGCGGAGATTTTCGCCGCATTTCTGGCCCGCGCACAGGAGCGTGGACAAAGGTTCAACACATTCGGGGATTTTGAAAAGGCGGCCGACAAGGGAACGCTTCGCTGCCGCGACGATTTGTGGCTTCCGCCGACGATGTTGAAGCAAACCCTGGCCGCCCAGCTTGAATCGCAAACCAACTGGAAACTGAAAAAAGACAATAGTGGCGCATTGCAGGTGGTTGCCATTTTGCCTGATGACCGGCAAATCACGGTCAAAGTCGCGCTTCCATAAACCAAACCTGTTCCACCAAACACAATCGAGTACGATGACCCAATCATAATTGCAGGAGCATGTGCATGGCGGAACGTTTGGCATGGGGCATATTGGGCGCGGGGAACATCGCGCGGACTTTTGCCGAGGCGGTGAAGAAGTCCACCACCGGGAAACTGGTGGCGATCGGGTCGCGCAGTCAGTCATCGGCCGATCGATTTGGCGATGAATTTCAGATTCCGGTGCGGCATGGATCATATCAGGCGCTGCTGGATGATCCGGCCGTGCGGGCGGTTTATATCGCCACGCCACACCCGGTTCATGCCGAATGGGCGATCAAGGCGGCAGAGGCGGGAAAGCACATCCTTTGTGAAAAACCACTGGGTGTGAATCACGCCGAGGCGATGGCGATCATCGAGGCCGCGCGGGAATACGATGTCTTCCTGATGGAAGCGTTCATGTATCGCTGCCACCCACAGACGGCGAAAATGATCGAACTGATTCAGGCCGGCGCGATCGGCGATGTTCGGCTGATCGAGGCCGCCTTCTGTTACAACTCCTCGTTCGATCCCGACAGCCGGATTTTTGAAAATGACCTTGCGGGCGGCGGCATTCTGGATGTGGGGTGCTACCCGGCCTCCATCGCCCGGCTTATCGCCGGCGCGGCGACCGGCAAGCCATTTGTCGACCCCGTCTCATTTCATGCGGTCGGACATGTCGGCAAAACCGGCGTGGATGAATACACCACGGCCATTTGCAAATTCCCTGGCGAGATTATGGCCTACCTGGTCACGGCCGTCGCTCTAAATCATGACAACATGGTGCGCATATGGGGCAGCAAAGGTCATATTGTCATCCCCGAACCGTGGGTTCCACAGCGAAACGGAGGCATTTGTAAAATCCTGCTGACGCGCGATGGCCGGCCGACCGAGGAGATTCAAATCGAAGCCGAGCCGCTTTATGTGTATGAGATCGACCTGGTCGCCCGTTCGCTGGCCGACCGGCAGGCCAAATCACCCGCCATGAGCTGGGCCGACACCCTCTCCAACATGCGGATGCTGGATAAATGGCGCGAATCGATCGGGCAACTTTACGATCAGGAAAAGATCGACGCCCCCCGCCAGCAACAACCGCTGGTCGGCCGTCCACTTGCGGTTCGGCCGGATCACAACATGCCATACGGCCATATCGACGGCCTGGATAAACCCCTCTCCCGGCTGATCATGGGGGTGGACAATCAAGGCCAGATGCCCCAGATGAGCGTGATGGCGGATGACTATTTCGCCCGTGGCGGCAATGCGTTCGACACCGCCTATATCTACAGCGGCGGCCACCACAGCCCCGGATGCGAACGGCTGTTGGGCCAATGGGTCAAAAGCCGCGGTGTGCGTGAACAGGTGGTCATCATCGAAAAAGGGGCGCACACCCCCAAATGCAACCCGGACGACCTAACCCGCCAGCTTTTGGTCAGTCTGGATCGCCTGGGGATGGATTACGTCGATGTTTACATGCTCCACCGCGACAACCCGCAGGTGCCGGTGGGGGAATTCATTGATGTCCTTAATGAACACCACAAGGCCGGTCGGATTCGACTCTTTGGCGGTTCCAACTGGTCGACAGGGCGCATCGATGAGGCCAATGCGTATGCGCGCGGCAAGGGGTTGAAGGGGATGAGTGTCCTGAGCAACAATTTTTCACTGGCGCGGATGATCGATCCGATCTGGACGGGATGTGTCAGCGCATCCGATCCGCAATCCCGCGACTGGCTGGAAAAATCAAAAATTCCACTGTTGCCCTGGTCCAGCCAGTCACAGGGCTTTTTTACGGACCGATCCGCGCCAAACAGGAAAGAGGATGCCAACTTCGTCCGCGCCTGGTACAGCGACGACAATTTCGCCCGAAAAGACCGTGCGATCAAACTGGCCGGCCAATTGAAGGTGGACCCCACCGCGATCGCACTGGCGTATGTGCTTCATCAACCCTTCGATGTTTTCCCGTTGATCGGCCCGCGCACGCTGGATGAAACCCGCGGCAGCATGGCCGCGTTGGAAATCAAGCTGACCAACCAACAGGTGCGATGGCTGAATCTGGAAGTGGATCACCCGTAGCGCGTTTTCGCGTTAATCAAGATGCGGGATGCCGAAGCGCTTCGCGATAAATCCCCTTGAGGGGTTCGGAGGTGATGTTGACCCCGCCGTTGGATTCGATGGTGAGAGTGTAGAGACGATCCGGCTGAAACGGCCCCCAGACCCCCTGCCCATTGGCGACACGAACCCCCTTGGACTGGCGATAGGCTTCATCCTCGGCCAGTTTCCAGAAATTTTTCCACAGGTCCTGCTCAAATTCGCTGATCGCCGGATCGGACCCGCGATAAAAGTCAGGAACCTGGCCGGGTGTGTCGATGGTGGCGGCCTGTCCCGGCTGGTCGTATTCACCGTAAATACGGGTGAACAGCGCGATGCTGTGCCCGCGCAACGGATCGTTTTTCGCCACCAGATCGTTGTCGAATTTCACCACCAAGGCGTCGATGTGGGCGATGTTTCCGCGAATGGTAAATCGTTTGGGTGGGAGCGTGGTCGATCCATCGCGGGAATATTCGACAAACAACAACGTCGTCTGCAACTGACCATTGACGCTCTTCTGATCCGTGACCAGCACCTCGGCCACCCGGCGTTCATCGGTCAGGCGTTGAACAATCTGCTGGAGCTGGCGTTTCTCCTCTTCCAGTTTGCGAATCTGACGGTCGGTGGAGAAATAGCCGTGATACAGCATCACGCCGGCCGTCCCGCCGGCCAATACCAACGCCAGTGCCAGAATTTTGGCGATGCCTCGCATCATGGGTCGTATACCACCTTAATTTATTATCGGTCGATTGATGTTCGGGATAAAGCAAAATACATTATCGGGCATGACACAACAAGAATTCGACAACCGCAAATTCATCAACCCCGCGCAGGCGGGTGGTATCGAAGCATATACGCTGGATGATGGGGCCGGCCGGGGGGTGAGGGCGCTGTGCATCAACACGGGTGGCGGGTTGCGATATCGCGTTCTGGTGGATCGCGGGTTGGACATCGATCAGGCGTTTTACAATCAGCACAGCCTGACTTTCCTGACCCATCGCGGCGCCACCGCGCCGACACGTGGGTTGGATTCAGGGGTGCGCTGGCTCAAAGGGTTTCCCGGCGGGCTGCTGACCAGTTGCGGGCCTTTCAACATCTGCGCCCCATGCAACGATCAGGGGGAGGAACTGGGTTTGCACGGGGAGCATTCCAACACGGCCGCCTCATTGGATTGTGTTGTCCAGCCCGACCCGCATCTGGGCAAGGATGAGATGAGCATCAGCGGTGTTGTGCGCTATGGCGCGTTTAACGGCCCCTGTCTGGAATTGCGGCGGACCATCCGTTCCAAACTGGGCCAAAACCGCATCGATTTCGTGGATGAATTTTACAACGCCGGCAACAAGGTCGTTTCCCATGCCTGGCTGCTGCACATCAATTTCGGTTATCCGCTGGTGGATGAGGGGTCGGAGCTGTGCGTCGCCGACAAAAAGGTCGAACCGATGGACAATGAGGATTCGATCCGATTTTTCTCTCAGGGTCGAAACTACAAGCGTTTAAGCAAACCCGCCCCCGAGGGCAAAGGGGCTCCCGTGGTGGGATATCTTTATCCCAAGGCCGCCCGCAATGGCGCAACAACCGTCGGGATCGTCAATCGCAAACTCAATCTGGGGGTGGCGATTCATTACAACACCGGCGAGTTTGGCCGCTGCGGCAACTGGCAAAGCCTGATGACCAGGGAATATGTCACCGCATTGGAACCGATGACCGGAAAGGGTGGCGGCCGGCATCTGGACCGCGCTGAGGGGCTTGTCATCGAACTGCAACCCGGCGCACGGCGGAACTACCACTACAGCATCGAAGTCGCCAATGACAAGGCGGCCATTGAGTCGTTGCGGGCCTTGAATCACTGAACGGCGGCTGATGGATGAGCACGTCGGGGTTTTAATCCAGGGTTCGCCGATAGCGGTTGACCGCGATGATCAGGACGATCACCAGAAATAAAGCAATGGGCCACTGGTGCGGGAAGACCTCCGGCGGCCCGTTTCCTTTGAGCATAATTCCGCGCACGATGCGCAGATAATGCGTCAGCGGCAGCATATTGCCGAGGAACTGGCACCAGACCGGCATTCCACGGAAGGGGAACATGAATCCCGACAGCAGAATCGAGGGCAGATAGAAAAAGATCGACATCTGCATCGCCTGCCGCTGGTTCTGGGCAACCGTGGAGATGGCGATGCCCATCGCGAGATTGGCCGCGATAAAGACCAGGGAGGCAATCAACAGCAGCGGCAGGCTACCCACCATCGGCACATGGAACAGCAGGATTCCCGCCGCCAGAATCAGTACCATCTGGATATAACCCACCATCACATAAGGAACGATTTTTCCGAGCATCACCTCAAAGGGGCGCGTGGGCATCGACAGCAGGTTTTCCATCGTCCCGCTCTCATCCTCGCGCGTGATCGCCAGGGAGGTGATGATGACCATCGTCATGGTCAGGATCACCCCCAGCAGCCCCGGCACGATTGAATACTGGGTGATTGCCTCCGGGTTATAGAGCGCATGCACGCGCAGCTCGATCGGGCCGAGCGTTGCGGCCAGATACGCCAGCGGACCTTTGAGGTCGTTGCGCAGGGCCTCATTGAGCAGCGTCGGAAGCGAGCCGATCGCGTTGCCGGTGGCGCCGGGATCGGTGGCGTCCGCCTCAACCAGAATCGCCGGCCGTTCGCCCCGCAAAAGGTCGCGGCTGAACTGCGCCGGGATGTTGACGACAAACTGCACCTGTCCCCTGGCCAGCGCCTCGCGGGCCTCGACTTCGCTGCTCATCTGCCGGACGAAATCGAAGTATCCGCTGTTGTGCATGGCCGCCAGCAGCGTCCGTCCATGCGGCCCGTGATCCGCAAGCACCACGCCCGCCGCCAGATGGCGGGGATCGTTGTTGATGGCGTATGAAAAGATGATCAACTGCAGCAGCGGAATACCGACCATAATGGCGAACGTGACCCGGTCGCGCCGCATCTGGATGAATTCCTTCACCGCCACCGCCCAGAATCGCCGGGGTGAAAAAAAACGCGGCGCGTTCATGGCGCACCCGGTCCGGAATTCGCATGGCTCATCAGATGAATGAAGACGTCTTCCAAGCCCGAATCGATCCGCTTCCACTCATAGGGGGCGGTCTGAAATGGAGCGATCGCCTGTCGCAGCGCCGTCGCGTCCGAGCCGCTGACGTGCAGTGTGTTGCCGAACATGGCGACCTGCTCGACGGCCGCGAGTCTTTCCAGCCGCCGGGTCAGTTCCGCCAGATTGCCGCCCTTGACCGACCAGGTCGTCAGATGCGCCTGTTCGATGATGGTCGAAAGCGTCCCCTGGGTCAGGAGACGTCCACTGGAGATGAACGCCAGTTGATGGCAGCGTTCCGCCTCATCCATGTAATGGGTCGTGATCAGAAACGTCAGCCCTTCATCCGCCAGCCGGTGGATTTCCTGCCAGAAATCACGCCTCGCCTGCGGGTCCACGCCGGCCGTCGGCTCATCCAACAGCAGCAGTTTGGGTTGATGGATCATGCAGGCCGCCAGCGCCAGCCGCTGCTTCCAGCCACCGGACAACTGGCCCGCCAACTGGCCGATTCGTTTGACCAGCCCAAGGCGCTCAACGGCCTGCCGCACGGCCTGCTTGCGGTTGTTGACGCCGTACATCCGGGCCACAAAATCCAGGTTCTCGCCGATCGTCAGATCCTCCCAGAAGCTGAATCGCTGGGTCATGTACCCCACCTGGCGCTTGACGTCCTCGCTTTGGGTGATGACATCCTGATCCAGCACGACGCCGCTGCCTTCATCGGCTCGCAGCAATCCGCACAACATTCGTAAAAAGGTGGTTTTGCCGCTACCATTGGGTCCCAGAAAGCCGCAGATATCTCCGCCGCGCACCTGGAGATCGACATGATCCACGGCCGTGCGCTGGCCAAATCGCTTGGTCATGCCGTGCACGTCAATCACCAGCCCATCGGCCATCGCTTACTTTCCCAGTTCCACGTCCACCGGCAGGCCGGGATGGAGTTTGGACGCATCCTCGGAGTTCAAGGCCACCTCAACCATGAAAACGAGCTTTGATCGGCTTTCGGTGCTGTAGATGACGGGCGGGGTGTACTCGGCCCTGGGCGATATAAAACGAATCTTCCCCGCCACGGCCGCCTGCCGCCCATCCACCTTCACACGCACCGCGTCCCCCAAATGAACGTTTCCCACGCGTTGCTCTGGAACAAACGCCCGCACCTTGATGTTTTGCGGCGGCAGCAGCACCACCACCGGGCGTCCCGCTGCGACCCATTCACCCTGCCGGTAAAGCGTGTCAAAGACCACCCCTTGCTGCGGGGCGGCCTGGCTCTTCTGCGACAGGTCCCAGCGGGCCTTCTCCAGCGCCGCCCGCCGGGCCTGCAGCGCCGCTTCGGCCGCCGCGATCTGATCGGGGCGGGCGCCCAGTTGCGCCGTCGCCACATCGGCCTGAAGCTGGGCGACACGCTGGCGGTCCTGTTCGAACATCGACTTGGACCGGTCCAAATCCTGTTTGGAAGCGGCCTGGGAATAGGAGAGATTCAACAGGCGTGCGTATTCCGATTGAGAAAATTCCAACGCGGCTTTGGCAGTCTCCAGACGTGCCTGAATCGACACCATCTCCGTCGGCCGGCTTCCCTTTTTCAGGTCGGCCAGAGTGGCCTGTGACTGGTCCACCTGCTGTTGCGCCTCATGCAGCGCTGCGCGCTGTGCTTCGCTTTCCAGTTCAAACAGAGGCATCTCCTGCTTGACCTGGTCGCCCCGCTGAACGTTCAACTTTTCCAACTGTCCCGCCAGGGGTGAGGCGATGTACACGAACTCTCCCTCAACGTACCCCTGCACCAGGTTCGGCGGCGTCCGGTCGCAACCGCCGGACAGAATCAGCAATACGGCCGCGATTATCCCCAAAGAGCATGTTTTGCTACAGGCGGACATAGCATACGAAGCGCACATTATCCGATTCTCCCGAAGCCGATTGCGGCCCCTTGTCATTGTATCATATTCCGCGCCAAATACTCTCATCCGCATAGGTTGCTGCGCGCGGGTAGATATAACGCCTATTCCTGGCTTTGGAGGGCTGTTGCTCCCGCGACGCCGAGATGTTCTCCCAAACACGGCGGCGATGGTCCGCCGCCCTTTATGTTCGCCATGGGAGCAGCACTCCTCCAGAAGTCGTTTACCGCATTCCCAATGCCGCCAACGCTAGTGCAGCCAAGAAGATGCGTTAGAACCCGCGCGGTAGTTTATCGGCCGGTGGCCTGGTGGGCGCGGTCCCAGCTTTGGCGGAGGGAGGCGGCGGTTGGGGGATCGAAAGTGCGGCCGCTGGTGGGAACCAGCGTCTTTTTGGTGTCCAGATTGGGTAAAAAACCCCCGTTGGATTCAAATCCGTGGGCCGCGATCAGCTCATCGCACATCGCCACGATCTGATCGAGCGTCAAGGTGGCGGCGGTCAACGGATCGAACATGGCGGCCTGATACACATGGTCGCGGCGGCCTTCCAGAGCGGCGCGGATGAACAATTCGTGCTGTTGCACATGCGGCATCATGTAGGCGATCAGTTGTGGCGGCAATTCGCCGACGGTGGTGAACTGCAATCCCGCGCGGTCCACCAGCGTGGGGACTTCGGCGATGGCGTTCGCGGGGAGATTGGAGATCGCGCCGCGGTTGGGCATGTTGCCGTAAACGACCGCGGGGGTGCCGGTCACCATCGCGTGAATGATCGTCGAGCCATATTCGTGGCTGCGCTGAACATCGATATTCTCATTCGTCTTGCTGAAGGTTTTCAGTCGCTCAAATTCATGGACGATGCCGTCGCAGCGACGGAGATATTCATCAATCGGAACATCGTATTTTCCGTAAAAATCCCCGCCGTGGGGGATGAAATAGGGGTTGTATTCGGCGTTGTGTTCGGAGGATTCGGTGACGAAATATCCGAGCCGTTTCATCAGCTCAAATCGCACCTTGTTGCGTTCATACGTCTTGGGATCCTTCATCGCCTCAAAAAGACGCGGATAGAGGTTCTGACCTTCCTTTTCCAGCCGCAGATAAAACGCCATGTGATTGATGCCGGCGCAGATGAACCCGATATCCCGCGGCTTCTCGCCGATGTAGGAGGCGAGTTCATCCAGCGTCCCCTGTACGCTGTGGCACAGCCCCACCGCGTGTATGTCGCTGGTGCGGTAAATCGTCTGCATGTTCATCGACATGGGGTTGGAATAGTTTAACAGCGTCGCTTTGGGACACAGTTCCATCATGTCGCGGCACATGCCGCTGAGCATGGGGAAGGTGCGCAGCGCGCGAAACAACCCGCCCGGTCCGGTGGTGTCGGCGATGGTGAAATTCAGGCCGTACTTGCGTGGGATTTCAAAATCGACCAGCGTCGAATCAAATCCCCCGATCTGAACCATGTTGATGACAAAATCAGCGCCCCGCAGCGCCTCGCGGCGGTCGAGCGTCGCCTGAATGGTGGGCTTTGCCCCCAGCGCATCGGCCACCTTGCTGCACAAGGCCGCGCCGACTTCCAGACGATCCCGGTCCACATCCATGTAACACAACGTGGCGTTTTTGAATTCCGGGTAACTGAGGATGTCGCCGGTCAGATTCTTGGAAAAAACAATGCTGCCGGCCCCGACCATGACGATTTTCATTTGCGAAACTCCAGAAGATTCAAATACAACAATGGTGAGTAAGATACCAACCGTTAATTATTATGATATAGCACCATACGGATAATTATAGTACATATGTGATATGCCGCTGTCGTCGCTTGAACCCTGGGTGCGAACAGATGAACCGCTGCTGTGGCTGCACAGCGCCGGACATGAGCGGATCCATTCATCCGCCTATTATTTCGATGCCAACCGGCGCATCGACCCACCTCACATCTGCTTGCAACTGACAATTTCCGGTGGCGGATTTTATCAGGATGCCGCCGGCCGGCGGGTGTTGCGGCCCGGCATGGCGTTTTTGCACACGATCCCCGGAACATTTGAATATGGGTATGCGCCCGAAGTGGGCGGGATGTATCAACAGGTCTGGGTGGCCACCAGCGGGCCGCAGGCGCAATTGTGGGCCGACCGGATCATCAACTCATTTGGACATGTTCTGGACTTTGGAACCGCCAACCCCGTTGAGCCGCTGATGCTGGCCATCGTGCGGCTCAATGCCGGCGGCGGACAGGATCGCTATCTGCATTCATCGCAGTTGTATCAGTTGTTCATGACGATCCTGAGCGTCCTGAATCAATCCCGCGTCCATGGGCCGCGTATGACGGCGGCCGTGACGCAGATTGTTTCCAATGCGGCCGATGCGAATTTCAACGTCGCGGATTTGTCCAGATTGCTCGATTGTTCGCGGGAACATCTGGCCCGCCAATTCCGAGCCGCAACCGGTGTCAGCCCATCCGAATTTCTGATGCAGCACCGCCTTCGACTGGTGGCGCGTGAACTGCGCGCCAATGATGACAAACTTCAAAACATCGCCCGAAGGTGCGGATTTTCCGGGGCCAATTATCTCTGCCGGGCCTTTCGTCAGGGGATGGGCTTGACCCCGGCGCAATACCGACGCAATCCCAATGATGCACTGCCGATCGGTCGCCGCTCGCGACCACAACCGCTTGCCGGGCGCGATGGATCAAGATAGGCTTTGACGATCTTTTAATGGAGCCTTGCATGAATCGGATGTACTGGATCGCGGCGGTGTTGGTGGGCGTTCAATTGGCATGGGTGGGTCTTGGCCGGGCGGAACAGGCCAAGGAGCGCAAGCAGTACGACAAGCCGCCGGAGATGACCATCGATGTGAACAAGACCTACATCGCCACATTTGATACCGCGCGCGGCAAAATCGTCTGCGAACTGTTCGCCAAGGATGCGCCCAAAACGGTCAACAATTTCGTCTTTCTGGCCCGCGAAGGTTTTTATGATGGGACGACCTTTCATCGCGTCATTCAGGATTTCATGATCCAAGGTGGCGACCCCACCGCCACCGGCCGGGGTGGTCCGGGATACAAATTCGATGATGAAATCGACGGCAACCCCCACCATTTCCAGGTCGGCACGCTGGCGATGGCCAACGCCGGACCAAACACCAACGGCTCCCAGTTTTTCATCACGCGCGTCGTCACCGGCTGGCTGGAAGGCAAACACACCATCTTCGGCCAGGTGCTCGAAGGACAGGATGTGGTGGAGAACATCCACCAACGCGATGAACTCAAGCATGTGACGATCGAGGAAAAGTAACCACGATTGCTGATCCGATGATTCCGGCCGCATTCATGGAGAATTTTTCATGAAAAAGCCATCGCGTTGGCTGGGATTGCCGGTGTTGGGCTTGGCCGCATTGGGCGGCGCGGTTGTGGTTGGAATCACTCGGCCAACGCCCGCCACACCCCCCGCCACCCAGCCGGCCGTGCGGCTGACCCCCACCCATTTTGGCCCCATCGGGTATTTTGAAACGCACTGTGCCCGCTGTCATGGGCCGTATGGATCGTTTTCCGGTCCGAATTTTGCCAAGCTCCCCCCCGACAAACTTCGCGAAATGGTGAAAACCATGACCGAAGGGCCGGGCAACGCGCCGCTGGATGATGCACAGTTCGATGCTCTGATCGACTATCTTCAGAAGCTGTCGGACAAACGTCCGTTCATCACGCTGGTTGAGGTTCAACCCGCCGATGTTGGCGTGCAATTGCAAGGTGAAATCTCCCCCGGCGCCCGCGTGACCGTCACCCACCCAGGCCACCCCACCGCCGCCACCATCAAGGATTACAAATGGACAGCCAATCTGTCGGAAAATTTGCCCGACGATGGCATCGACGTGGTGGTGCAATCCCCCTGATTCATCTATCGATTCGGATTAGGCTCTGTCTGAGAACTCCGATGGCCCACGATGGACCGCAAACAGGCCGGTGGCGAGGCGTCGGCGACGAAGCAGTATTTTGATACTACGGCGAGGAGCCGCAACGACGCCAACGGCCTGTTTGCGGTCCACCGAAGGCGGCATGAAATCGGCTCGTCCACCTCGTTGGAACCGCTCAATGGCTCATCAAGAGCCGGTTTTCGCGGTTCCGCCTCGCGACCAAGCCGATTTGATGCCGTCGTGGACCATCGGAGTTTTCAGGCAGAGCCTAATGCGCCAACCGCTCCCGGATCGCCTCCCATGCCGCCGGTTCGCGGCCATGAATGGATTGATAAAGGGCGCTATGGTCGGCCGGTAGAATCACCACGTCGCTGACACCCGCCAACCGGCTGCTTTCCAATGAAACCGGGCCGTCATCGTCGCTGGTTTGAGATGAGAGCCAATTTGAAGTCCGGTCAAGGGCGGCCGTACAGGATTGAGCGGCCCACCATGACATCATCTGTTGCGGCAACAGATGCTCCGAATCTTTAACCAGGTCGGATGCGATGCGCGGCATAAACGACTGGTTTCCCGCGATGATTGTGTAATTGACACCCTCACGTCTCGGTCGGGCATTCAATGTGGTCAAAAATTCCGAATCGGGCTTCAAATCCACCCCCGCCTCTCCCAGTCCATCCGTGATCATCCACGTCCAATGCCAGTCGGGATCGTTCCGCCAAAGGAAATAATGTTCCTGGACCTCGGCCACCAACCGATAACTCGCCCAACTCGACCCCTGGTTTGGTGGCGCGATCAATATCAGATGATCCACTCCGCCGGCGTATTGATCCCCTTCAACATAATCCCGGCAGACCAACCCACCCATGCTGTGGCCGATCAAATCAACCCGCAGGGAGGGGAACGCCTGCCGCAGTGCGATCATTTGTTGGGTTAAAAGCTGCGCCCCCTGATCGATCGGTTCATCGCTTGGATAGCTGAAATAACCCACCTGATATCCCGCCTCCTCAAGCAACCGGGACATGCTCTGCCAGTTTTGGCGATTGCAATCCAATCCATGCACCAATACCACAAGCGGGCGATCCGCTTTTACATCGGCGGGCAACAACAAACCCCAGGTTCGCCGCTGTTCGGCGGTTGCTTCCGGGGCCGCGGTTTGGGTAAATATCCGCACCGCCGACTTGGCCTGACGAATCGTATGGGGCAATTTCTGCGGATCAGCGCAAATAATCAGTGCATCCTGCTGTAGCTGTACATCAAATCCATCGCCCAATGCCTGATCCAGCGCATGAACGAACAAATTACCGGCGATGCCCCCCATCGGAATCGAACCGGCCGGCATCCAGTCGGGCAATGCCGGCAGGTGCATCTTTTGCAACAGCGCATCGGACAATTCGGTAGCTTCCAACCGCCCATCATGCAGCGGAATGCGAAGCTGATATGAAGCCGCCGGCGCAACAGGCGCCGACAACCCGATCAACATCGAAAAAAGACCCGCCAAAATCCATCGCGGCATGTGTTGCTCCTCCATGGTGCAATCGTTCAATGGCCAACAATCATATCCTTGTTTGGTCTGTCTGGCTCGCAAATATTTATAATTTTTATCGACAAATTGAATTGCAAGGACCGATAAGTTAAGTAATCTAGCCAACGTAGGTGTAGAGGGCCTTTGGTCGGGCCTGCCATAGTAGTAGCTGTCAAGAGCTATTGAATTTGATGAATGCGAACTCGCCAAGGCGGCGATTTCGCCGGCAGTGAGGGTTCGGCATGGATGAATCAAATTTGCTTACTTCTCAGGCGAATCGCAAAGCCAGAAAAGAAAAGGGGTTAAGTTATAAATTTCAACGATTGCGCGAAAGCATTCGCCACGCCATTGAGTCCGGTGAACTGGCCGGCAAATTGCCCGGCGAACGCACCTTGGCCCGGCGGTTTCACGCCAACGCAAAAACTTTGAGTAAAGCGTTGACCGATCTGGCGGCCGACGGGCTTCTGGACAGAAGCATCGGCCGGGGAACATACGTCAAAGGAGCGGCCCCAACACCGAAAATCCAACGCCCTCTGCTGCTGTTGTGCGATCCAGGTCAGGAACAATCCCCTCTGGCACGGCTGATTTTACAAGCCAATCCGGCCTCTCAAGCCACAAGCATGCTGTGCGACCTGCGGCCGAGTTTCATCAATTCATTTTGCGCCGTCATTGACCTGTCGCAATCCACCCCCGATTCGATCCGTCGTGAATTGGTCATTCGCAATATCCCGTTGATCGCCGTCGGCCACGAACCGGAGACCTATTCGTGCCATTGCATCATGCAGGACCGGATCATGGGCGCCGCTCGACTGGCGCGGGCGATGTTCCTGTCGGGGCATCTTCACATTGCCGTCATTGATCAAAACAACAACGCCGAGGTGCATAACGCCGTTCGTCAAACCGCCGAGTATTGCGCCTCCGATGCAACTGTTGATCGCGGTGTTGTCGAGGATTTGCGGGAATTAACTCAAAATGGCGTGACGGCATTGGTCTGTGAATCGGCCGAAATCGCCCAACAGGTCATGGAACAACTTTCGCAGTTGAACCTCTCGGTCCCCCAACAAATCTGTCTCGTCGCCGTCGGTTCCATTGAGAATGAAGCCCCTTGTTCGGG
>JADLBV010000117.1 GCA_020847545.1 Phycisphaerales bacterium | reverse complement strand
TGACGCCGCATATCCAGCCGGCGATGACTTCCTTTGACCTGTTCATGCGCGACATCGCCAAGCAGGCCGGCCAGATGCTCATCGAGCATGACCGTGATGGCAAGCCATTGCCCAAAACACGTTTTGTGACGTTTCCGGTGGAATTGATGGTCCGCAAGTCAACGGCGTTGCACTGAGGCTTTAGGCTTCGCTCGCAAAGGGTATCGTATGAAATGGCAATGCAACATCTTGCTGATGGGACTGATGTTGTGCGGAGCAACGACTGCGCGAGGTGCGGCGCTCAAGAATCTGAATCGCATTTATTTGTCGTGTCACGCTTCGCCTTGGATCAGCCGGCCGGCAGCTGATCCGGAGCATAAGCAGTGGGAGACGTGGCCGGGCAGGAACGCGCTGATCAAGCCGATGGATTATGAAGTTCGGCGACGATTTGAAGAGATCATGCAGCAGGCGAAAGAGGATGAGGGATTGTTCGTTATCCCTTCATATCCGGCGAGTGCGCGGCCGGCGACTGAGGTGCAGTTGATTGTCGATGGCCAAAAGTTCTTTGGCAAGCGGTGCGTGGTGACCAGCGAGGGATTGGTGCCGGCGGGGTCGCTGGGAACGGAATTTGCGGAGTCATTGACGAAGGATCGGCAATTGGCACTGGCGATGCGATCCAAAGATGTGAGCGATGAAGCATTTGAGCATGAGTTTTCGACATGGGTACTGGCCAAGAGCTGGATTACGGACTTGAAGCAGAAGTTGGCGGTCAATGGATATACGTTTGATCCCATGACGGTGGAGTTTGTTTGTTGGGGGTCGGACTTTCGGGGATGCGCCGCCAGCTATCCGATCATGATGGGCCGGGCGCTGAAGTTGAAGCATCCGATCGAGCGGCGATGGGATTTGATCGTGCACGATGAGGGCAAGATGGTGGCGCGGTCGCAACTGGTGGTGCAGAACGTGAAACTGGCGGGGGAGGTGCGGCTGTTCATCTTCAAAAATGAGAAGGGGTGGTATTGCGCGGATTTCTGGGAAGGAATGCACGGGCCAATGGATCGGGCGCGACGGATGGCGCTAAAATTTCCGGCCGGTTCGGTGCGTTGCGTGGACTATGACGGGCAGGCACTGGACGGCGGGGCACTTTACGGCGAGCTGACCGTGCCGATCGGATGCGGTGGACACACGCCGCATCATGAGCGGATTATCGAAGCGACGGAAAGATTATCACTGGATGAATTTTATTCGGTATTGGTCAATGGGCGAATGAGTGAAATTCCGTAACGGAGAAGGAGGTTGATCTGAATCAAAAAAGTAAATCGTTTAAGGAGAATATCGATCTGATGCCGGCGTCGGCATCGTCGATTTGTGCAAAGACCTTTCATATTGGAGGAAATATCATGCATCGTTTAATTCTGTCCGCAGCGGTGGTCGCCGCATTGGGAGTCACGACGTACGGGGCTCCGGCAACGTGGGACTGGTATTATGACGCGAATGTGACGCCGAATATATCTGGATCAGTGGAATCGCCGCAGGGCACGCCGCAGTCGTCGTTTTCGCCTTATCTCGCGACGCCAAGCGGATCGGCCGGCGGGGGACTGTACAGTGCCAGCACGCTAGGCACGGACAGTGGGGCAGGTTGGCAGTATCCAGTGGGATCGAGCAACCTGTCATATTTTAATTCCTCCACAGGGTACACGGTGGAATGGAAACTGAAAATCGATGAGATTGAGAACGACTATGCCGCCGATCCCGGAACCGGTGGCCTGGGTTCCATCGGGATGGAAATGGAAGATGGCAGTAGCTCCGTCAACGAGTGGTTTTTCCTGAGCTTTCTTCGGGAAGGCAGCCAATACAAGGCCTATCTCATGGGTGGCAACATGAATATCGCGGCCATCGCCAACATCGACAATACGTCGTTTCATACTTATCGGGTGACGGTGCTGGGCACGACCGCGAAGCTATATGTGGATGGGAATCTGGCTGGTAGTGTGACCGATCCGCGGACGGATGTGCCGACGGATGTACTCAGATGGAGCGATTCCACGGGTGCGAATGATGCCAGTTATACGGTGGATTATCTGTATGTCACCGGTCAAGGCGCCTTCGCGCCCGAAGCGGTGCCGGAACCGGCGATGCTGGGCCTGGTGGCGCTGGGCGGACTGGCGATGGTTCGGCGTCGGCAGCGGTAGACATGATTCCCTCTCCCCAGCCCCTCTCCCAGGAATACGGCTCGACTGTCTTCGACCCTGAGGCTCAGACCCGAAGGGAGCTCGCCGAAGTCTGGGAGAGGGAGGGGGAAAATGGAGATTACACCATGAAACGGCGGAATGGATTTACATTGGTGGAATTGTTGGTCGTCATAGGCATTATAGCGCTTTTGATCTCGATCTTGCTGCCGTCGCTCAATCGCGCCCGCCAGTCGGCGTATACGGTGCAATGCGCCAGCAACCAGCGGCAGATTGGATTGGCGTTCATTCAGTATGCCAACGATTCCAAGGGGGCGCTGCCGCCGGTGGGTAGTGGTGCAACGACTCCCGGGCCGGCGTTCACCTGGACGGAACTGGTGGCGCCCTATGTGGGAGTGAAGGACCCGGCCGTGGCAGCGCACAACGGGCCGCACGAGGTGGCGATGACCTGGTTGGCCTGTCCGGTGCCGGAAGGGTACCTGGGATATCCGATGGGGAATTTTGGAGTGAATTACCCGGTGATCTTCGCCTATCCGGCCAATGGTCCTGATCCCTATTATGCAAGTTTTCATTATGGGGGCGATTCGCAGAAGCTGGCGAAGGTAAAACAGACGACGTTTCTGTTGACCGATGCGCTGGGAATCACGATTTATTCACCCACGCCGGGTTACGGGCCGCTGGATGTGGACCGGGATGGGGATGGATTGAACGACACCTATAGCGGGGCGGGGCCGGCGAGCTATGAAATTTATAACCGCTTTCGGCCAAAGCAGCATACCGGTGGGGCGAACTACCTATTTCCTGATGGACATGTGGCTTATTTGAAATTTGATCAGTGGCGAACCAATGAGGGGGGGTTATGGGGTGAGAAGGTACGGCCTTGAGGTAGTGAGCTGAAGAACCCTCTCCCCTGCCCCTCTCCCTTGGTAAAGGGAGAGGGAGAATGGAGCAGAAGTCGATGAAGATGGGATGGATCCTTGGTTTGCTGGTGGTTCTGGTGGCCGTCGCCGGTGCGGCCGAGATGAAGGTGACGACCGAGGTCGATCCGGTGACCCGGTATGTGGAGGTTCATTATCAGGTGCCGGCCGATGCGCCGGAGATGGTGACGGTTCGGTGTACCTATCAGAATAAAGGGGAGTCGGACTGGAAACCGGCGGCGGTGAAGCGATATCGATCGGCCGCGGCCGAGACGGTGATTCAGGATACGGGGGTGCTGGAAAAGGAACTTGGCGGCGGGGAGGTCTCCGAGCCGCTGGCGGTGGGGCGGGAACGCACGCTGGTTTGGCGCACTGATTTACAGCTTCCGGCAACACACTCATATGACCTATTCGTGAAGGTGCAGTTGATCGATCCGGCCGGCAAGCCGGTTGCGCAGGGACAAACGGCATTGACGTTGGACCTGAGCGATGAGGTGGTGCTGAATGAATCGATGATCTACAAACGCCTGCCGATGCAGGTGCCCGATGGCAAGCCGGGGTGGGTGTGGCGGAAGGATTTGCCGAACAGTCCGCCACAGGGGATGCTCGATTGCAACGAACGGCCGGGTCGGCTCGATCCGCTGGCGTTCATGCCGAAATTGACGGGATATTACGCGATATTTGTCTCGGTCCCGGACAAACCCAACAGCGAAATTGAATTGCGGCTGGCGAGCGATTTTTATTATCAGCGATTCCCCGGGTCGGCACATACGGAATATTTCTGGAAGATCGCGAAGATGGATGGGGAACATCTGATCGCCTCGCAGTCATGGCGGACGATCGAAAAGCCCGATGGGATCAACGATGAGTTTCGCGGCCGGCTGCGGCAGGTTCGGTTTGTGCCGATCAATGAGAAACTGTATGCGCAACTGACCCGTCTGGATCGATACCCGCGAGACAAATTCGTGATGGCCTACTATGAGATTTATTCCTGGGCCTATCTGGAAGATGTCTTTCGCAACAGTCAGGCCCTGGAACCGGTGGCCGCCTATGCGGATGCGAAGGTGGATGCGATTGATGCGCAGCTCGGGCGATTTGGCTGCAAACCGAATTATCCATCGGTGGTTGAAGAACCATTGATCGGCGATGCGATCGGCGATGCGCCGCCGGGCGGGGAGTCTCCCTCCAATGCCAATGTGGGGCTGCTGGGGTTGTACACCGACTGCTGGCTGGCTGTGGATCGGGCGGGGCGTGCGATGGATGTTTCGGTCTTCGCCAACTTCGGCGCGGGCAATGCCTATCCGGGAACACCCATGACGGCGAACTTCGCACTGAAACATCCGGAGTGGATGAGCCCGGACAAACAGTGGGTGCAGTACAAGTTCAAGCCGGTGCGGGAATATGTGCTGTCGATGTACAAGGAGATTCTGGACCGTGGGGCGAAACGGATTTCCATCGATTTTTGCCGGTATCCCTATGTGATCGATCAGCCGCAAACGGCTACGTTGTTTTTGACGGAATTGCGGGCGATGGCGGATCAATATTCCAAAAATGGCCGGCGGGTGGAAATCAGCGTCCGGTTCCCGGTGCCGCAGGTGAAAGGTGGGGATTTGTTTGATCCGCGGCCGTGGGTGAAGAAGGGATTGATCGATTATCTATGCCCGGCGGCGGTGGTGGACAATGCGGCATTCGCCGATATGAAATCATATATTGAGCTGACCCGCGGCAGCAGGATCAAATGTCTGCCTTGCATTGATTTATTATCGTGGGGACCGGTCTGGCCCAACGGGGTGACGCAGTGGGCCAAACATCTGTATGACCAGGGGGCGGATGGGGTTTATCTGTATCAGGCCGATGCGCGGATCGGGGGGACGATGCAGTTTCGTTCGGCCATCGGTCGGCGGGATGTGATCGCGCACCTGGGCAGCCGCAAGGCGGTGGAGGAGTCCGTGAGCGATTACGAGCGCGAGCAGACGAATTTTGGCACGGACATTTACATTTGTTATCTGGAGCCTTATTCTACCGCCCGGCCAAAAATCTGGATTGAAGGGGGGCATGTGGAGGAGATTCAGTATTTTCTGGACGGCAAGCCGATCGCCGGCCGTGCCGATGCCCCCTATGAACTGGGGGCGGAGGGGTGGAAGAACAATCTGACCGTCACGGCCAAGGCGACCTTTGAAGTGCGGGCGAAGATCGACGGCAAATGGCTGACCCGCCGGTTGGACGCCCAGATTCATCCTGATTACAATAATTGATTCGTATGGCGGCGAAGAAGCAGCCCCGATCCTCGCAGGAGGAAGACCCGCGCGGCCTTGGCTGGCTGTTGGGGGTCATCATCGCCGCGCTGATCGGCGGGTGGTTTGTGGTGGGGCCGGGGGCCGATCCGCCGGCCGATCCGCAACGCCCGATCAAGCTGGTGATGGCCGTGCCGGCCGACCAGGCGGATCTTGTTATTTATAAGCAGGTCATTGCCCGATACGAGGCCGAACATCCGCATGTCGCGGTGGAGATTCGGGCGATTCCGGGGAACAATTATTATCAGAAGCTGCTGGTGATGCTGGCATCCGGATTGCCGCCGGATTTGATGTGGATGGGGGAGGGTTTCGCCGAATTCGCCAGCCGCGGGGCGTTCATGGATGTGGGGGACCGTCTGGATCAGGATGTGGACACTTCGGATTTCCTGCCGCAGGCGCTGCAATGGTATCGGATCGATGGACAACAGCTTGGCGCGCCATACCTGATCGATGTGCAGTTCATCGTGTACAACAAAAAGCTGTTTGATGAGGCGGGGTTGGCGTATCCGCGTGATGACTGGGATTATGATGAATTCCTGGCCGATGCGAAAAAACTGACGGTGGATCGCGGCGGGGATGGGCGCATCGAACAGTACGGTTATTACGGCCAGTTGGACATGTCGGTGTTCGGCGCGCAGCCCATTTCAGAGGATGGAACCCATGCCACCTGCCAGACGCCGGCGATGATGGATTTTCTGAACACCAACCGAAGCCTGTTCAATACCTTTCACGTTTCCCCATCGCCACAGCAGATCACCGGGTCGGGTTCTGATGTTTACACGATTTTTCGACAGGGCAAGGCCGCGATGATGATCGCGTATACCTGGGATTTGCCCTATCTGCGTGAGCAGTGCGCGGATGTGGATTGGGACATCACGCTCAACCCGAAGGTCAATCAACGCGGCCAGTGGGCCTCCAGTGCCGCCATATTAATATCATCCAAAACCCGCCATCCCGCGGAAGCGTGGGAACTGAACAAACTGTTCCTCGGCGCTGATTTTCAACTTCGCATGTGCGAAGATGGTGGCCTGCCTCCCAATCTCAGCGTCGCCCGTCAACTGGTGGCCCAGAACAGGCACAAACCGGCGAATTTACAGGCGTTGATCGTGGCGCGGGAATTTTTGTACCCCAAACCCCGCATCGCCAATTCCGCCGAACTATACAGTCAATTTTACAATGCCTGCGACACGGTCTGGATGGGAACCGCCACGCCGGCCGGGGCGATGGACCGTGCCCAGCGACAAATCACCTGGCTGATCAACCGACACCAAGAGCGGGGGGAATGAATCTTTCATGCGACACCACCATCGACTGACCCCATTGTTGTATCTGCTGCCGAACCTGACCGGGTTTGCGATCTTTGTTCTGATCCCGGTGGCGGCGGCGCTGGTGTTGAGCTTTTTCCGATGGGATTTGTTTCATCCACCCAAATTTGTGGGATTGGACAATTTCATCGACCTGCTGGGGTGGCGGCGGGATGCCGAAGGGGTGATTCACCTCAACGACGCCGGTTTCTGGAAATATCTTTACAACACGCTCTATCTGATGCTGGCGATACCGATCACGATGTTCTGCTCGCTGGTGCTGGCGGTGTTGTTGAACCAGAAACTCCCCGGCCGGATGTTCTTTCGTTCGGTCTTTTTTCTGCCGAACATCTGCGCGGGGGTGGGTTTGCTGTTGCTGTGGAAATTTCTGTACAACAACGATTTCGGGCTGATCAACCACATGCTGGCGTGGGTGGGGATCACCGGGCCGGACTGGTTGAACAGTTACAACTGGTCCAAGCCGGCCTTGATGATCATCATGATCTGGGGGAGCATGGGCGGGACGGGGATGATTTTGTATCTGGCCGGTTTGCAGGGCATCCCGCCGGAACTGTACGAGGCGGCCGAGATCGACGGCGCCAACGTGCTGCATCGATTTCGCCACATCACCATCCCGATGCTGGCCCCCACGACGTTTTTCATCTTCATCACCGCCGTCATCGGGGGGTTTCAGGGCGGGTTTGACATGGCCTACATCCTGACCAAAGGCGGCCCGGACGGGGCCACCACCACGCTCAGTTATTACATCTACAACCACGCGTTTGAGTATTTCAACATGGGATACGCGGCGGCGCTCTCGTTGGTGCTGTTCGCGCTGGTCTTGTTCGTCACGATGCTGAGCTGGCGCTTCGGGCGCGGCGCCACCGAGTAAACCGATGCCGATGGAACAAAAACAATCCGTTGCCACCCGCACATCGATCTATCTGGCATTGATCATCGTCGGCGCGTCGATGGTCTTTCCGTTGGTCTGGATGCTCTCCACCAGTTTCCAAAAGCCCGGCACCGATGTGATGGACCTGCGTTCGCTGCTGCACGGCGCCCTGGAGTGGCGCAACTATCAGCGCATCTGGTCAGGGACCAATTTCGCCCGCGCGGTCTACAACAGCGCCCTGGTGACGGTCTGCGTGACGATTGCGCAGCTGTTCACCAGCACCCTGGCGGCCTATGCGTTCGCACGGCTGCAATTCAGGGGGCGCAACGCGATTTTCATGGGGTATCTCTCCACCATGATGGTCCCGGATGTGGTGACGATGATCCCCGTCTTCATCCTGTTGCGGACGATGGGGTGGATCGACACCTACTGGGCGTTGATATTGCCGGCCGCCTTCAGCGCCTATGGCACTTTCATGTTGCGGCAGTTTTTTCTCTCCATCCCGCGCGAACTGGAGGAGGCCGCAGTCATCGATGGATGCACAAGCTGGGGCATCTATTTGAACGTCGTGCTGCCGCTGGCCAAGCCGGCCATCGCGGCACTGGGGATTTTGACCTTCATGAGCAGTTGGCGCAGCTTCATGTGGCCGTTGATCGTCTGCCAAAGCCAGAACATGGTCACCGCGCCGGTGGCCCTCAGCCAATTTCAGGAACTGCATGGTGTGCAATGGACGCTGCTGATGGCCGGCTCGGTCATCATGCTGATCCCCATGCTGGCGGTCTTTGTCATCGGCCAGCGATTCTTCATTTCCGGCATCCAACTGGGGGCCGTCAAAGGGTAAGAGGGTGTCACGCTCATCCTGGCGCGATATAACATCAACATGCCATTGATGATCCAAACCCCCGGCGGATATTTTGTCGCCCGAAATGCCACGCTCTCCGGCGAATTGACCATCGCCCCCAAGGCCAGCTTCTGGTTCAACGCCGTGGTTCGAGGTGATGTGGCACCGATCACCATCGGGGCGCGAACCAATGTTCAGGATGGTGCGGTGGTCCATTGCGACACCGGTTTTCCAAATGTCATTGAGGAGGATGTCGTCATCGGCCACGGGGCGATTGTCCACGGCCTCTTTGTCGGCGCCGGATCACTGGTCGGCATGGGGGCGACCCTCCTGAGCCGCACCAAAGTCGGACGGCAATGCCTGATCGGCGCCGGTTCGGTCGTCCCACCCGGCATGGAAATCCCCGACCGCAGTCTGGTCATGGGCGTCCCGGCCAAAATCGTCCGCCCGGTCGGCGAGGCGGATCTCAAATACATGTCATGGCTGGCAAGCCATTATGTCGAACTGGCCGAGAAACATGTGCGTGGTGAAATCCCCGATCATTCGGCCACGGAAAAATAAAACCGCGGGCGATTGTTATTGCTCCAGATTTTTCCAATGCTGACTGCCATCGCTCAATGGTCCAAAATCAGGCGGCGGCAGGGGGTGTGATGGGATCGGTTGATGAATTTGTTGAGATAACCGCCGCAACCGGCCAAATAACAGACATCCCACGATCAACAACAGGATATCCAGAGATACCCATAAAGCGGCCTTTGGCCAATCCCCGCTCCGGATGGCCAAAACGATCAACACAATGAATTGCAACACCGCCACCAGGCATCCGATGATCCCCACCAGAAGATAAGTGCGCAATCGGATCGCCGCCCGTCGGCCGGCCGCGAGCCGGCGAATTTTTGTGCCATCCAGTTCGGGTGATTGATCATCCATCATCCTCACCGTAGCACGCATCGGGTTCATCGGCTACAACGGTTGGCCATGCAGCCGGCCGACGCGACCAAAAACACCATTGGCAAGGCGCTGGGACGAATTCCCAGCGGCCTTTTCATCTTAACCGCCGGCACGGGGGATCAGGCCGGGGCGATGCTGGCCAGTTGGGTGCAGCAGGCGGGTTTTCAGCCGCCGCTGTTGACCGTTGCCATCGCCGCCGACCGTCCGCTGGTGCCGATCATCCGGCAAGAGGGGCATTTTGTCCTGTCGGTGGTCGCTGAACATGAGATGGCATTGATGAAACGGTTCGTTCGCGGCGTCCCGCCGGGGCCGGAGGCGCTGGCGGGGGTCAATCATCGCCCATCGGGCGCCGGCGTTCCGATCCTGACCGATGCGCTGGCCTACATGGAATGCCGATTAAAACAGATTTGCGATCTTGAAGCCGATCATCTGCTGATGGTGGGCGAAGTGATCGACGGGGCGATCCTCCGCGAAGGGGCATCATTCACCCATCTGCGTGGCAACGGCTTCCGTTATTAAATCACCTGACATCACACCTGATGCATCGTCTGCGGATCGATGCCATGCTCACGGCAGAATGCCTCATACGCAAACGGTGAGATTTCACTCGGTTTGATCTCGCTGCGGCCACCCCAGAAAATATTGGTGTAACTGACCGGAATGCCAACCGATTCCAGATGTTTGTCAATGGCGGATTTATGCGCCAACAGAAGCTGCTTGTCGGTCCCGTGGGCGACACCCATGATATTGACGTTGCCGAATTCCTCACCGGCTTCGCGCCAATAGGCGTGGGTCATGATATGAAACCGGCCAACTTGCCTTCCCGCTTCCAACTCCCGTCCCGCCGGCACCGCCCAATGGAAGAGCGCATTGAATTTCGTCACCCGTTCGCCACTGGCCAGTGGTTTGACATGTTCCAGGAATGTTGAAAATCGCCCGATGACTCCGCGTTCATTTAATGATCGCGCCACCGAGCAAAACGTCTCCAGATCAACATTGGCCTCGGCCGCCCGACCCGCCCAGAACATCGACGCCGGCCGACCAGCCGCCGACTCGATCTCATCGGATGAAAATTCCCGCTTCAACGTCGTCAACACCCGCCAATCCATCTCATCCAGCTCGACGATCTGCGTCCCCACGACTTCCGCCAGTTCGGGTGAATGCGACCCCGGCTCCATCCCCTTTCGTCTGACATGACCCACACCCAACGCGAACAGTTTGTTGGCCGGCAACAGTTTGAATTTCGTCGCGCCGGTCAATCTACATAGCAACTGGCAGTGCTTCTCCAGCGAATACCCCTGTGGCACTTTCAATGTCGTCCAAAGTCGATAATGAGAGCCGGCGATCGCCTGATCGGTGGACCGGATGACGATATGACCTGAAAAGGGGTCCTTCTCGTTCATCCATTCAAAGGCGGCCGACAGTTTCTCCTCCGGAACCACCCACGCCACCAGCGCCCCGCGCGCAAGATTAGTCGCCATAAGGGTTTGCCGCACGCGCCGGATGGTCCCGCCGCGTAACATGGCCGCGATGCGTTGATGGACCGTTGCCAGATCGATCCCGCTCAGATGGGCGATCTGATCCATCGGGTCCGGGTTAAAACCTTGGATTCGATCCTCCGAAACTGCCAGAATGGCAGCATTGATTGGATCGGTGAGTGTGATGGGTAGGTTGGCGCTGGCCATGCTTGTCATTGTAATCACCGAAAGCCACTATAGACTATTGTGAGATTGTGACAAAATGGTACAATCCTCCGCCTTTGGATCATCAGGTACAGAAAAATTAGAGGAAACCCTCATGCCCGCGACTGGAAAGATTTCTCAGGTGATTGGTTCGACGTTTGATGCGCAGTTCCCCGAAGATCAACTGCCGGCGATTTACAACGCCGTCAAAATCGGCTCGCCGAACGATGGCTCGAGCATTCATTTGACCGGCGAAGTGCAGCAGCATCTTGGCGGCGGGCGCGTGCGGGCGGTGGCGCTGGGATCAACCGACGGCCTTCGTCGCGGGATGGATTGCGTGGACACCGGCGGGCCGCTGACGGTTCCGGTGGGCAAGGAGACGCTGGGCCGGGTGTTTAATCTGCTCGGCGATGCGATCGACAACCAGGGGCCGGTGGCGACCACCGAGCGCCGGCCGATCCACCGCGAGCCGCCGGAATTTGTGGACCTGACGCCCAAGGCCGAGGTGTTTGAAACCGGCATCAAGGTGATCGACCTGTTGACGCCGTTCGTTCGCGGCGGCAAGGCGGGGTTGTTCGGCGGGGCGGGTCTGGGCAAAACCGTCGTCATTCAGGAACTGATCGCCCGCATCGCCCAGCAGCACGGCGGGTATTCGGTCTTCGCCGGCGTGGGTGAGCGCACCCGCGAAGGAACCGACCTGTGGCTGGAAATGCAGGAGGCCGAGATCGGATCGACCGGCAAGCACGTCATCGACCAGACCGTGATGGTCTTCGGCCAGATGAACGAACCGCCGGGCGCGCGTCTTCGCGTGGCGCTGAGCGCGTTGACGATGGCGGAATATTTCCGCGATGAATCGGGCGCGGACACGCTGCTGTTCATCGACAACATTTTCCGTTTCACGCAGGCCGGCTCGGAAGTGTCGGCGTTGCTGGGTCGAATGCCCAGCGCCGTGGGTTATCAGCCGACGCTGGCGACCGAAATGGGTGAGTTGCAGGAACGCATCACCTCAACCAAGCATGGCGCCATCACCTCCGTGCAGGCGGTGTATGTGCCGGCCGACGACCCCACTGACCCGGCCCCGGCCAACGCATTCGCCCACCTTGATGCGTTCATTTACCTCGAGCGTTCCATCGCCGCCAAGGGCATTTATCCGGCCGTGGACCCATTGGCATCGGCCAGCCGGGCGCTGGACCCGCAGATCGTCGGCGAAGACCACTACCGCATCGCCCGCAAGGTGCAGAACATGCTCCAGCGCTACCGTGATCTGCAGGACATCATCGCGATTCTGGGCGTGGACGAACTGAGCGAAGAGGACAAGCTGATCGTCGGCCGGGCGCGCAAAATCGAGCGGTTCTTCAGCCAGCCGTTCTACGTCGCCGAACAGTTCACCGGCAAAAAGGGCAACTATACCAAGATCGCCGACACCCTCCGCAGCTTCGAGGAGATCACCGAAGGCAAGGCGGACGACCTGCCCGAACAGGCCTTCCTCTACGTCGGCAGCATCGACGAAGTGCGCGAGAAGGCCAAGAGCATGTAAGTCGGCTATAATCCGGATATGACATCGATCCGACAAAGTGTGATCGTCCAGCCCGGGGGGGTGGTTGAGGTTCGTTCACCTCAACTAAAAGTTGGTGCCCAGGCTGATGTAACCGTGGTGATTGAAGACCAACCTTCGACTCAACGTCGAACCTTGGTTAGTTTCATCGGTTCGGGCATGGGGTTATTCAACAATGCCCATGAGATCGATGCTCAAATCCGGGAACTTCGAGACGAATGGGATCAATAGACACCATCACCGGCTCGACTGTTTACCTCGACACCAATGTCCTGATCTACGCGGTGGAAAGCATCCCTGAATTTGTCGGGCGTGTGCGGGACATTTTTGATCGAATTGATCGCGGTGAATTACAGGGAGTGACCAGTGAGCTATCCCTTGCGGAGGCGCTGATCATGCCCTTGCGAAAAGGACGCGATCTCATCCGTAATGAATTTGAACTGCTGCTTGATCCATCCGGCCCGCTGATGGTGAAACCGATCACTCGGCAAGTTCTCGTGAAAGCGGCGGAAATTCGCGCCAAATATTCATCTATGAAATTACCTGACGCCATTCATGCCGCCACTGCCGTTTTGAATGGCTGCACTTCGTTCATCACAAACGATTCTCGATTCGCTGTCGTGGACACCCTGCCAGTCGTATTGCTTTCACAACTACCGGGATGAGTCGCTTAGGCTCAGAGTATGAATCAGCACCCCGATACTTCTGCGGATGATCAGAATCATGTTGCGGTTCCAGTCCGCTTCGGCTGCGTCGGTCTTGGCGGTTACGCCGGGGCCAGTTGCGAATTTCTGGAACGGTGCGAGGGGGATTCATCCATCGCGGGGGCGATTCGGTTGACGGCGGTTTGTGAGCCGGACCAGCGGCGGCACGCCGGGGCCATCAAACGGCTGCGTGGGCGCGGCGTTCGGGTTGTCGAAAAATATGAGGACCTGCTCAATGAGCCGGTTGAGGCGATCTGGTTGCCGTTGCCGATTGATCTGCATCGGCCTTATACGATCCAGGCGCTGGAGGCGGCCAAAGGGGTGTTGTGCGAAAAACCCGCCGCCGGTTCGGTGGATGATGTTGATGCGATGATCGCGGCCCGCGACCGCCTTCAACAACCGGTCCTGATCGGCTATCAGCACATGTACCATCCGGCCACCGCGCAGATCAAGCGGCTGTTGTTGGATGGGGCCATCGGGTCGATTCGATCGGCGTCGGTGTGTGCCTGTTGGCCGCGTTCGACCGACTATTTTTCACGCAACGACTGGGTCGGCCGATATCAGCGCGATGGCGCTTGGGTAATGGACAGCCCCGCCAACAACGCACTGGCCCATTACCTGAATCTATCGCTGTTTCTGCTGGGCGAATCCGTATCCGATTCGGCCGCTCTGAGTGATGTCGAGGCCGAACTGTATCGCGCCAATGCAATTGAAACCAACGACACGGCCGCCCTGCGCATCACCACCCAACGCGGCATCCCACTGCTGGCATTGCTCACCCACGCCTGCGGCGAGTCGCTCGGGCCTATCATTCGTGTCGATGGGACTGAAGGTTCGTTGACGCTTGTTCCCGATGGCCAGACAACCATGACCACCCGCCGATCCAGCCAAAATTGGCCTGCTTATGGCGACTGCCGTTCGCACATGATCTCATCCATGCGGCAACTGATCCGCGAAGGAAAAACCACGAACACAACCGCGACACTGGAGACATCGCGGGCGCAAACGGTGGTCATCAACGCCGCTTCGCAGGTCGCCCCTGTCCACAAGATCCCACAGTCAATGGTCCGCCAGGTCGCTGTGGACAATCAGCAGGTCCGCGCGGTGCGCGGTATCGAATCGCTCTTTGAACAATGTGTATCATCAGGAAAATTGCCGCATGAATCAGGGCAGGTCGATTGGTCCGTGCCGGCCAAAAAACTATCCATCCGCGACTATCAGCATTTCACCGGCCCGTGCCGCGTACCATCAGCTTCTTGAACCATCAACCGGTTTTTCCCCTCCGGCCAATCCCAATTCCTCATATATCGCCGACAGAATGGGGCGGGCGCGCCGGTCATGTTCCTTTTCCCCCGGCATCCCGTTAAACACCAGCGCCACGACCAGTTGATGTTCCGGGTCGGCAAATGCGATGGCCGATTGCCGCCCACCATGGCCAAAGGCGCGCATCGAGGCGAAATCCCCAAACCCATACGGAATCTCCCCCCCCAGATAGTGGCTGTTGGCGATGAATCCCAATCCCCAGTCGAGGATGCGTTTGAAGGTGTGGTCAAACATCCCCACCCGGTGGCGGGCCGTCATCGCCTCGATGGTTTGCGGCCGGATCAATTCATCCGAATCCCGAGCGCCGGTCCCCAATTGCCTCAGCAGCATCTCATAAAACCGTCCCAATTCCCGCACCGGCCCGCGCAGGCTCGATCCGGGAGAGCATATTCCAATGGTGGACCGATCCTCGGCCATCTGCCCCTCTTTGGTGTTGTACAGGCCGCTGAAATGCGGGTTTTCCCGCTCCTGATCGGCCGACAGGAAACAGATCGTCCGGTCCATCCCGGCCGGCTCCAGCACCAGCGTCCGCAGGGCGGATTCAAAATCCCGTCCGGTCAATTTCACGATGATCTCCCCCAGAACATACCAGCTTGTCAGCGCGTGATACCCCGCCTTTTGCCCGGCCATCCAGCGCGGTTCCGGCCGAACCGTGTTGATCGCCTCGATCACCCGATCCCAATCATCTCCAACCGAGAAATTGGCCCAGCGAATGCCCGCGGTGTGCGTCAGCAGATGCCGGATCGTGATCGATTCCTTGCCATTGACGTCAAATTCCGGAATAAACCGCGCAACCGGATCGTCCAGATGAAGCAACCCCTGATCCCACAATCGCCCGATCGCGACGGCCGTCAGCGGCTTGCCGGCCGACTGCCATGCCATGGCCATGCCGGTCTCCATCGCCACCCCCGGCCGCGACTGGCCCACCGCCACATCCGCGACCACCTGTTCATTGCGGCTGATGTACAACTGCGCGCCCAGATGCAGGCCCTGGGCGATGCCCTGTTCGATCAACGCAATGCTTTGCTGTGGCATCTGTCGCGATTGCCTAAAGCGAAACCACTTTCCCCTCGCGGATGCTCTTCCCCTCGGCCTCGACGATCTTCAACCCCGGCACGGCGTCGGAGGCGTTGACGATGGATGGCTTTTCTCCCTTTTTCACGCAATTGACGAAATAGCCCAGTTCCTCCGCGTAACCGGTGTTCCCGTTGGTGCGGACCGGCTCGGATTTGCCCTGATGGCTCAGCAGCAGCGTGTCCGAACGCCCCAGGTCATAATCGGCCGTCGCGTTCTCAAAATTGATCGTGTATCGCATGGAAAACCCATACCCATCCGCCAGCGCCCAAGACCCCTCGGCCGACACGGTCGGCACATGGTCATACAGGTATTGCGTGACGACATGATCGACCTGATTGGTCGGCTTGCTGTACCCGCGGCTGTAGACTCCCTTGGGCATGCCAAACAGGAAATAGACAAAATCCGAGTCGTGAATGTGCAGGTCGAGAATCGCGCCGCCGCAGGCGTCCCCATCCTTGTACCACCCGCCGGGAAACGAGGCGAAACGTCGAAAATGAGCCGACAAGACCTTGCCATATCGCCCGCTCTTGACCGCTTCCTTGGCCCAGGCCCATTCGGGCCAGAACCGGATGCACATCGCCGGCATGAACAGCCCCTTGGCTTTGGCGGCGGCATCGGCGATCTTCTGCGCTTCGGCAACGGTCCGCCCCAGCGGCTTTTCGCACACCACATGCTTGCCGGTGGCCAGCGCCGCCACCGCCATCTCGGCGTGCTGCGGCGTGCGCGAGCAGATGTCGATGATGTCCACATCCTTGCTCTCCAGCAATTGCCGGTAGTCGGAGTATCCCTTGATCTTCTCCATGGGCAGGCGTTGCAGGCCACCCTGAAGCAGATTACCGCCCGTGCCGGTCAGATCGCCGGCGACGCGCTTGGGATCGGTGTCGGCAATCGCGACCACCTCCACCCCTTCGATCTTCTGATACGCCTCGTAATGCGTGCGACCCATCATTCCCAGACCAATGATTCCAACCTTCAACATGATCTAATCCACCTTTCCAAAGACGCCGTGAAGAAAATTTTGTGCCTGTTTGATGTCGGCCACGCGCTGATCGCCCGCCTCGCGCTCGATCACCAGGTTGCCGTTGTTCCATTTGTTCTCTTTCAAGACACGGAAAAATCCCGCCCAATCCACCTCCCCCGTGCCGACCGCCACTTCCTTGCCCCATTTGCCATCCGCATCGCTGCGGATCGCATCCTTGACATGAAACTGCACGATATACGGCAGCAATAATTTCATCGCCTCAATCGGGTCGCCGCTGCGGTACAGCAGCATGTTGGCCGGGTCAAAATTGACCCCCACATCCGGCCGATTGAGCGTCTTGAGGCATCGGTGCAGCGTCGGGGCGGTCTCCTGACCGGTCTCCAGAAAAATGTTGCAACCAACCGCCTTGAACACATCCGCGACGATCCCCAGCCGATCAACCACCTTGTTGAAGACCGGGTCATCCTTGCCGGCCGGGATGAATCCGGCATGGAAGCTGACCCGCTTGACTTTCAACGCGGCCGCGACCGGGGCCGACTTTTTCATCACCTCCAGTGACTGCGGCCAGGTGTCATCCGGCACCAGCCCACCGGTGCGGCGAATGGCGGCGATCGTGCTGTAATCCTCACCCACCGTCCCCACCATGCCGGAGACGATGTTCATCCCCGCATCGGCGAGTTTGCGATCCACATTTTTCCATTTGTCCGGCTCATCGCGCAGCGGGCCGAGGGCCAGTTGCACCTTGGCCAATCCCACGGCCGAGAGCTGCTTCACCAGATCGTCCGCATCGGTGGCGTGCAACGACCAACTGCAAATCCCAAGATGTTCCTTCAACCAGTTGCTGTTCATGTTCGTTCCGAATTTTTCACAAAATCACATTGCCAAAATCTTGTCCATCGCCGCGCTGGTGCGCTGCAACAGTGTCGGGTCGTACGGCATCATCTCCGCCACGATCGTCTTGTCATAATTCAGCGCCCGCAATTCCTTCATCACCTGCGCCCAGGGCACATTCCCCGCCAGCAAATCCACAAAACCCGCCATTCCCGGCTTGGAAAAATCATAATCCTTGATGTGAATCCGCTTGATCCGATGCCCCAGAATCTTGATCCAGTCGGGTGGATGCTGGTGCAGGCCCATCATGTTCCCCACGTCAAAATAGACGCCCACCCGTTTGGAGCCGATGTCGTCGATGAATTTCGCCAGTTCCATCGGCGAATACATCAGGCCGTTCCAGACATTTTCCACGCACAAATCCACATTGACCTGTTCGGCCGTGTGGGCCAGCTCCCTGGTCGCCTCAAATGCCCACTTGTACGCAAGATCGTATCGAACGGGGCCATATTTGGGTTCCCACGGGATTTTCACCGCGCCGGGAACAAACAGCATCGCCTGACACCCCAGCCACGCCGCCCGCTGTAGCGACGCCTTGGCATCCGCCACCGCCTTTTTTCGCACCGACTCATCCGGATCGGTGGGACTGCCACCCCAGGTCATCCCGTTGGCCAGCGTCTGCACGATCACACCCTGTCGATCGGCCTCCTGACGATATCGCTGGCAGGTTGCCTGATCCGTTTGTGGCGTCAGGACGCCGCTGGCGCCAATCGCCAGTTCCAGTCCGGCAAAACCGGCCGACTTGGCATCCGCCAACGCCTCGTTCACCGCCCGAGTCCCTTCCAATCCACCCTGAACCGACCAGTAACTGATCGTCTTAATCATGATTGCGATCCTTTAATAATAACTACGACGATTTTATTTTTCCGACGGCACAACGATACCACGAATAATCAGGTTTTGACAGAACAGGAAGATGATCATCGTCGGGATCGCCGCGATCACCAAACTGGCATAAATCAATGTCGGATGCGAGCGGTATTGCAACTGGAACAACCAGATCATGATTGTCCACATGTTCTGATCCGGGATGATGACCAGGGCCATCATGAATTCGGTGTATGCCGTCGTGAACGCCGCCAGCGCCAACACCGCCAGGATCGGTTTGGAGAGGCTCATCGTGATCATCCAGAACTTGGTCCATTCGCTGGCCCCGTCGATGTCCGAAGCTTCGTACAACTCCTTGGGCAGCGAATCAAAGAAGCCTTTCAATAGGAAAATGCTGTACCCGTTGGCCATGCCCGGCAGCACCAGGGCCCAGAAGGTGTTCAACAGGCTGATCGTTCCATGATCCCGGCCAAAAACCTCCCGCGCCACCAGCGGCGTCAACCACCAGCCGGCCGCGATCCCCACCACCACCGCCACCATGCCGGTCAACAACGATGGCCAACTTGGCCGCCAACGACTCAGCAGCCACCCCACCAATATTGTGATGAGGGTCCCCACCAACAATCCATAGAGTGGAAATCGCTTGAGCAGCAGGAACGATGGGATCATCGTCACCTCGGCCGGGAAAGCCATCGTCGCCATGCAAAAGAGCAAAACCGTATAGGTGCTGGGAGGGCGATAACGGCTCAGCGCATAGGCCGCCAGCGGGTTGACCAGCAGGTTGGTCACCACCATCAGAAAACAGAAAATAACCGTGTTGCGGATGCCGTTGCCATGCACCAGCAGGTAATCCATCACCGCAATATAGTTGCGTTTGACAAACTCCCACCGCAGCGGCCCCTTGTTCTTTTGAAAGTCCAGATAATCGACCGATTCGGCCGGGATCGGCAGCGGGGCAACCTGCGAAACATCCACGTTTTTCTGTTTGGCAACGTACTGTTCAAACCCCTGTCGCGGGCCGTAAATGGAGAGGGCATCCAGCGGACACGCCCGCGCATCCTTCACAAACGCACCAAGGTCGCTCTGGATGGCCACCACTTTGGGCAAACCCTGCGGCAGGGCAATCGAATCAAAACCAGTCCATTGGGTCTGCCATTCCAGGTTCAGGTTCTGAATTTTGCCGCTGTAGCGTTGGTTCAGAAATTGTTGCCAGGCCGCCGTCACCTTCGGGTCAACGCGGATGAATGCGAGGTTCAGCTCATTGCGGACATACTTTTCCCAGTCCGTTCGTTCGCTGGGCCGTTGCGGCGGGTGGGTGGCCAGCAGCACCTGTTGATAGTCGTCATACCGCGTGTCGTGGGCCTTGTTATACGCCTGAATATCCCCCCATTGCGGCCGCAGAAAATCGTATAAAAACGCCCCATCCGGATCGATGATGATCCAGTCCGCGTGCGGCGCGGTGGCCGTCAAATCATAGAAAACCTTGAAATCCAGCGTTTCGGGAAAACTGAATCGGCGCGACCAATATCGTTCCGCCGGGATGGTGACTTCCGTCCAATCCGCGAAAAACAAATTGGTGGCGTTGTTGACCGACTGGATGTCATCCCCCGCGGCCTTCCGCAGCATCTCGCGATAACGCCGGCCGTTCTTCGCCAAGACCTGATTGGTCTCGATATGTCCCGCCAAGGCCCATTCCCTGGGCCATTGGATGCTGTCGCGAAAATCGATGAACGCCTGTGCGGTCGGGTCCACATGCTCAACCGGCTTCACGTTTCGCCAGTCGCCGATGTTCTGCCGATAAAACCGCTCGGCCATCTCCATCTTGTAATATTTGGACTGGATGTATTTGCCCCACAGCAGCGGGTCGTTCCACAAAAATTCCGGCAGCACCGACAACCGCGGATAATCCACCTGGCTTTGCACCGACCCCGAAACCATCAGCAGCATCGGGTAGATCATCGAGACCGCCCCCAGGATCAGCACTCCAAACAGCGCGCCATAAACCATTCTGGTCTTTAACGAACGTCCGCCAACCTGGCTGATAATGGGCATCGTCTGTTTCCTTGGGTCCAATCACGCCTTGGCCGTCTTGAACTCCAGATTGCTCAGGCGTTGCAACTGGATCACCGTGAATCCGATCAACATCGCCCCCAGCACCCAGGCCATCGCGGCGCCGGAGCCGAATTTCAGATAGCCGAATGTCTCGTAAAAAATGTGCAGCCCGATGACATCCGTGGCCCCGCCCGCCTCGCTGTATGGCCCGCCGCCGGTCATCGCCAGCACGAACGCCGACGACCCGCGCACCGCCCCGATCATCGCCCCGATGA
>JADLBV010000116.1 GCA_020847545.1 Phycisphaerales bacterium | reverse complement strand
CATCACCTTCAATACCTCCCGCTCTCGGCGGCTCATCTCAATCAGCTCTTTCTCCATCCGTCCAGTTACAACATAAACCGGACATTTCTACTTGGGTAAGACCGGACATTACTACTTTGGTATGACACCCACCCCAATCAAACTTGCCCCCGGAAGCACAATGAGATACCCTAGCTTTTCGGTGAATGGCCGCCGTATCGGTCATCGCTCACCGGGGCGTGGCGCAGTTTGGTTTAGCGCGCTTGACTGGGGGTCAAGAGGTCGCAGGTTCGAATCCTGTCGCCCCGATTTTCATCCCGTATTATTTTCGCCACGACTCCGTAAGGTGGGGGCTGCCCAATATATAAAGGACAACCTCCAACCTCTCCACTGCCTTCCCTCGGATTACGGCTCGACCATCTTCAACCCTGAGGCTCAGGCCCGTAGGGAGTTCGCCAAATTCCGCAGGAGAGAGATAGGGAGGGATGATTGCCAGCTACTGCGCAATGGATCTGCTCGATTTATTGGGCGGAACTGGTCCCGGTGCGGCCGGGTCATTGCGGGGATTTGAATAAATCGCCTCGATCATCGGCGGTAACACCTTATCGGGCGCCAGATATTCCCTGGCAACCTCATAGGCGGCGTGGGAATGGGATTTCCAGTTGCCGTGAATTTGTCGCAAACCATCAATCGCCTCGGGCATCGTCGCAAAGGCAATCACACCCTGTCCACTGGGGACATATCGTGACCAGCCGGTCTCCTGCACCACCGCCGGGCGGCCGGCCGCCAGATAACAGGCCGTCCTACACGAAAACCAGCCGCTGACGGTATCGACATAGACATTTTTGGCGATGGACCACTCGCCCAGGCTGCGTTCGATGAACCGCATGTAATTGTCGGCCGTGCGGGTCAATTCGCGCGCCTCGATCCAGTTCCAACCATCTGCGCGAATCTGCTCGGCCGGTTGTTGATACCCCCCCACCGCCAGCGTCATCGGAATCCCCGTCACGCGGTTGGGCAGGTCGTGGAATTTGTCATACTCGGGCGCTTTGGCCCCAAATTCCCGGCCGCCGTATTCCAGTTTGCCGCGAAAATAATTCCAGCTCATCACCGTGGTAAAGGCCGCATCCTCCGGCGGCGGGGTTTGTCGGATCGATTGCCACGAACCGAGCGTGGCGATGGGCCGGGTGATCTGCCAATCCAACCCCAGGCGGGGAATCAGACAATCGGGCGAATAGATGTTCTCGGCGTAAGTCAGATGCCGGTCATGGTCGCGCACCTGCTGCACCCAGCGGTCCACATGCTCCGACCATGCCGGTTTGGTCGCCATCACGATCTGGTTGTATCCCGGATCGGTGTCCATGAAGACTTTCAGGCATCGCGGATGAAGTTGATCGGGGAAAAAACAGGCCCCGCTGACATTGATGAACAGGTCGGCGGTTCGGCAGATTTCATCAAACCGCTGGCGGCTCATGCCAAAGCTCTTGTCGTGCAGCAGAAGATAATGCCAGTTGTTCGACAGGTGCGGCGCGTAGGTGTCAAAAAATTCGCGGATGAATCGCACGGTGTAATCCGGGTCATCGGTGGGATGCCCTTTGATCGGATCGTAAGGCCAAACCCAGGTGTCCTCGTGGTAATAGACCTCATGGCCAAGCTCGTGCAATCCCAGGCAATAATGAAAATAATCCCACGCCACGCCCCCCAGCGGAAATTGGCCGACCATGCCGCCGACGATGATGCGAAGTTTCTGATGGGGTGTGTTCACGGATATTTTTGCCTTCGTTTTTGTCTTCGTAGGGTAGGCCCCGGCCCACCGGATTTTTGAATTGGTGGGCCAAGGCCCACCCTACATGTCATCCAGCTTTAACTGATGCCGGGCCATTTTGAAATACAAACCCCGTTGCTTCACCAGTTCATCGTGCGTTCCCTGTTCGACTATCCGACCCTCATCCATCACAAAAATCTGGTCGCAGTCGGCCACGGTGCTGAGCCGGTGGCTGACCAGAATGATCGTCCGTTGCCGTTTGAGCTGCCGCAGCGTATCGACAATCATCGCCTCATGCTGCGGGTCAAGGGCGCTGGTCGGCTCATCCATGATGATGATCGGCGCCTCGGTCAACAACGCCCGCGCGATGCTGATGCGCTGTTTTTGGCCACCGGACAGATTCTGCCCCGATTCGCTGATGAGCGTGGCATATTGTTGCGGCAATTTTTCAATAAATGACGCCGCCCCGGCCATTTCGGCGGCGTGACGAATCTGACTGTCGCTGGCATCCGGCCTGCCGTAGGCGATGTTCTCGGCCACGGTCGTCGGCAGCACCACCGATTCCTGCAACACCAGCGCCACATGCCGCCGCAGGTCGCGGATTTTGATTTCTCGAAGATCATGCCCATCGAGCTTCAACGCGCCCGAAACCGGGTCGTAAAACCTGGGCAACAGGTTCAACAGCGTCGTCTTGCCCACACCCGATGACCCGACAAACGCCACCATCTGTCCCGGCCGGATTGTGCAGGACAAATCACGCAAAACCGGATTTTCAGGCGCGTACCAGAACTGGAGATGATCCAGTTCCAACACCCTGGGTTGTTTGGCCAGTGAAATCGCATTGGGCGCATCCTTGATAACCGGATCGCGGTCCAGCACCTCAAAGACGCGCTGCACCCCCGCCACGCCGCCGGCGATGGCCGCGCCGGCCGTGCTGAGTTTGTTCAACGGCCCATACAGATTGCCCAGAATATAGGCGATGAAGATCGACAATTTTCCGATCGTCATCCCGTTGTCCCCCAGGTGCAGCACCAATTGATCGCGGTAGACGATGTAACCGCCATACCCGAAGATCATCGCCCCACCCAGCCCGAAGATCGACCCGACAAAGAGCCAGTAGATCATCTCCTGCCAGTGCAGCCGCAGATAGGCGCTGATGCTGCGCTGCACGGTCGAGCTGAACGCCTCGTACTCATCCGCCTCGCGCCCAAACGCCTGCACCAGTCCGATGGTCGCCACCGATCTCTGGATGGTGGTGGTCAGTTGCGAATCGACCTCCTTCACCTCGGTCGATTTTTTCCGCAAAATCCGCCCGTAAATCCGCGTCGTCCAGAGCAGCAGCGGCGAAATCGACAGCCCGATCAGCGTCAATTGCCAGTTCATCGACAGCATGATCCAGCTCATGATCAACAGCGTCACCGCCGAGACCAGCACCGTCTGCACCAGCACGTTGAGGATTGTGTGAAACCCATAGGTGTCATACGACAACCGATAAATCGCATCCCCCTGCGGCTGCGACTTGTGATACGCCAGCGACAACTCCTGCAACTTGCGATACAGCTCGCAGCGCACCCGCATCAACCCCCCGTAGCCGATGCGGATGTTCAAGAGCGTCTGTCCCATCCCCAGCAATTCCTGGCAGATGCGCAACCCCAACATGATCCCGGCCAGCGCCATGATCTGCCCCACCTTGGACTGCGGCGCGGCCCAGAAAAACGCCTGGTAAATCCAGTTCTTCGGCTCCACCGTCCCGATCACCGAATCAAAAAAAATCGCCATCGGAAAGGGAATGAGCAACCCAAACGATGTGGAGAGGGCGATCAACACCAGCGAGAGGAAAATCTCGCCGGTGAAAGCCCGAAAATATGAAATCGCCCGCAGATAAAATCGCATTGAATGCCTGAAAATTCTATTTGCCACAGAGACACAGAGAACACGGCTCGACTGAGCTCGCCGAAGTCAGAGGAATCACAGAGGATTTTTCTACTTGTCTCCTTGTCTCCATTCTCTCTTTTTCTATTCCTCTGTGCTCTCTGTGTCTCAGTGGCTCACTCATTCTTTTCCGCCGGCTGAGCGGGCACGGGATAAAACCCCGCCTTTTCCGCCGCTTCGTCGATCAAGCCCAGCACCGGCCGGGAGACGCGCCATTTGTTCACCAGATACATCGTCCACCAGGCCAGCGGGATCAGCAGCGCTGGTCGGCAAAACGGCCACGGAATGTGCAACAGCAGCAAACCCGCCAGCATCGTGCTGCCAATCAGCAACACCTGGCAAAACCGGCTCATCAGAAGCTGCACCTTCACCCTCGTCAGCATCCCGCTTCCGTGATGATGTTCGGTGGCGGTGGTTAAACGCACCTTCACATATCGGCTGCCGTAAATTTCCATGTCCCACCCCTCCCAGCCGCTGTCCAGCCGCGTGCGCCAGCCGGCCTGTCTCGCTTCGCGAACCACGACATCCAGCATCTCCAGCCGCCCCACCACTTTGCTCCAATAGCGCAGCGTGCGCTTCTCGTACGGATCAAACGGCAACGGCCCGGCCCGTTTGTAACCGGCCGCCTCCGATTTCATCACCTTCGCCTTCAACCGCACCGAATATCGCGCCCATCCGCGCGTGATCGGCTGCCGTAGGTGCAAATAGGCGATCAACGGCCGCGACAGCCAATGCGGATGTCGCGGCATCGGAGACTGCGCCGCCGCGATGATCGACAGTACCGGCGGCATCAAAAACATGATCAGCGCCACCCAAAGCAGCGGCGTCAGCGCCAGCCCCAGAATCGTCACAAACGCCGCCAGCAGATGCCATTCGATGCTCATCATCATCATCGCCGCCAGCGACGCCGGCTTGCGATAGATCGACTGAAACAACCCGGTACCGAAAAAACCGTGATACACCACATCCCCACCCCAGCGCACGCCGATCTGATCTCCCCCATAAATCCTCCCCCGCCAATGCGATGCCCCCAGTGTGTTGAAATGGTCCGGGTGTTTGTATTTCAACAGCGCCTCCGCCTCACCATACCCGCGCTGCTGTTTCAAATACGCCTTCACTGTGTTTCGCCGATAATGCCACACCTGCGCCGAGGGTGAAAAACCAATCGAATATCCCAGATTCTGAATTCGCCAGATCACATCCACATCATCCCCCGCCTTGCGAAACTGGCTGTCAAATCCATTCACCTGCATCAGCACCGAGCGGTAAAACGCCATGTTGCAACCGGGCACATGCTCGGCCGTCCGGTCATCCACCATCACATGCGTTGGCCCACCCGGTGACAACCCCACACAGTCGGCCACCCAACTCCCCTCATCCGGTATCAAGTTCGGCCCACCCATCCCCGCGTGCGTCCCGCGCACCAGCGCCAACGCAAGGTAATACAACCAATCCTCATCCGCCTCGCAGTCGCTGTCGGTGTAAATGACGATGTCCCCCCTGGCCGCCTCCAACCCGACATTGCGGGCGATGGAAAGGCCCCGGTTGACCTGGCGGATATTGCGAACATTTGGAAACTTTTGGACGATCTCCTGCGTGTTGTCCGTGCTTCCATCATCCACGAAAATGACTTCATAATTCGGATATTTCAGCCGGTCCATCGACCGCAAACAGGTCTCCACGGTGCTGGCGCCGTTGTAGGAGCAGATGATGATGCTCGCCGATGGCAGTTGCACCTCGGCCACCTGCGGCACGCGGGCGAATATCTCCGCGACGGCCTCGAATGCCGGCTTGGTCGAACGATCCCGATGGGTCAGACCAAACGCCCAGTCCTCAATCTGATATCCGTGCGTAAACCAGTCATCCGTGAAACTGAATATAAATGTCCCCACCAACCCCTCATCAAAGACCGCCCGCACATGCGCGGTCAAAATCTCGGCCTGGCGCTGTTCGGGATATTCGCGGAAAGTATCAATGCCATATTCCCCCAGCATCAACGGCTTTTCCCCCGCAATGTTCTGCAATCGCGCCAAATAATTGCGAAACGTCTTCTCCTCATGCAGATAAACATTGAAGCAGAGAAAATCGATGTTTCGCGGCTGGATGTATTCGGTGGTGGGGAAATTGGCGAATGTCACCAGACAATCGGGCGCTTCGGCCTTGGCCACCAGCACCAGATCGTCGATGAATTCCTCGATCTTCTCGCGTCGTGAATATCGAACCAGATCGGCCGGTATTTCATTGACGACGCTGAGGGCAAAGAGCGCCGGATGATTGCCGCACGCCCGCGCGGCCGCGCGGACGGCCTCCTGGGCTTGTCGGGTCAATTCATCATCCCCGACAAACATCAGGTTCTTGGGCCACGCCACATCCAGAAATACCTTGATCCCCGACTCGTGTGCCAAATCCAAAAACCAAGCGGGCGGCACATGGTAAATCCGCGCGCAATTGGCGCCGAGTTGCCGCATTTGCGCAAAATCCTCCTTCACCCGCTCGGCCGAAGGAAGTGGATGGCCAGCCGCATCAGGCGCAAACGGCCCGTATGTCACCCCTTTGACGAAAAACTTCTCATCGCCGAGTCGAAAAAACTTCCCATCCCGGCGGATGCGGTTGGTGGGTGATTCCAGCCGCCGTTGTCGGCCACCGGCCGGCGGATGTGCCGGGGCGATGGGTTCCGGCGTGGCGGTTGATGTCTCAATGGTCATCTGACAATCTCAATCCCGCCATCCGGCGGCCAAAACATCCATTATGCCCCGGCGGCCTGTCCTTGGCCAACGCCCGCTTGCCACCCGCCATGACGCCGCTACACTCGGCATCGACGAGAATCAACATGAAAACAGTGCTGACGATTGTAATTTCCCTGGTCTGGGCCTTGTGGTTTGGGGGGTTGATGACGATTTTCATCTGTGTTCAATCCCTCTTTTCCCACAGCCGCGACCTGGCGGTACAGGCCAATCCGGTCCTCTTCGCCACCTTTGAACGGTATCAACTGATCCTCGCCGCCATCGCATTGTTGTCCACCTTCGCATGGATTCTCTTGCAACCCTCGCGATGGAAGACGGTGTTGTTCATTTTGTTCGCGCTGGCCGCATTGGGGGCGGTGGTTTCCAGCGCCTGGATCACGCCGCGAATCAATGAGCTATTGGCCCAACACCTCACCGCAACCCCTGAATTTCGCAAAACCCACGGCCAATCCATGATGACCTACACCGCCACGGCCGCTATGCTCCTGATCGCCGGGCTGATCCTGCCCATGACCCTCCTCAAGCTCAACCGTCCCTCCCCGGCCAATCCTCGCGCGTAAACCGCCCATCGACATTGACCTTCTGCCCGTCGATCTCAACGCGCCCTCCCTGCCGCAAATCCACCACCATGTCCCAATGCAGGCCGGACTGGTTGTTGTTGCCGGTTTCGGGGTATCCCGCCCCAAGGGCAAAGTGGACCGTCCCCCCGATTTTTTCATCAAAGAGCGTGTTGCGCGTGTATCGGGTGATGCCGTAATTGGTGCCGATGGCGCATTCACCCAAAAACCGGCTCCCGGCGTCCATGTCCAACATGCCGATCAGAAAATCCTCACCCTTGGATGCGCCGGCGTCCACCACCTTGCCATTGCGGAATTTCAACCGGACATCCTGAACTTCCCTCCCATGATGGACGGCCGGGAAGCTGAAATGGATCACCCCGTCAACACTGTCGATCACCGGGCCGGTAAAGACCTCTCCATCGGGGAAATTTTCATGCCCGTCGCAGTTGATCCAGGTCCGATCCGCCACGCTCATGCGCACATCGGTTCCATTGGCCGCCACAACATGGTAGTCGCGCTTGCCGTTGAGAAAATCGACCAGCTTTTGTTGGCGCGCGCTGACTTTTTTCCATGATGCCACCGGATCGGCATCGTTCAAGCGCCCGGCCGCAAAGACAAAATCCTCATACTCGCCCAGGCTCATCTCCGCATCCTGTGCGCAGGCGATGGTTGGATATTGCGTGCCGACCCATTTCAAATTCCCCTCGGCCGCCCGTTGCATGAACCGATCCATGATCGGCTTGCGGGCGGCCTGTTGCAGGCCGATGCGCGCAGGGTCAATGTTGGTCAGCGCCCGCGTGTTCTCCTCGCCCCAGATGCCGATCGCACAATCAAGCCGTTCCACCTCGGCCATGCCCAATGGATTGCAATACTGCAACTGCTGATCGGTGCCGCATTTAAGAAGAATTTCGGACAATTCCTCCGGGTTGATCCGCACCATCGGATGCGCCCCGGCCGCCAACACCTGTTCATACAACGCCGCGATCAACGGCATCGTCGCGGGCGTTCCGCTGAGGCGGACAAGTTGGTCCTTCTGCACGCCCGCGCTGTAATTCACAAGCACGGATGCCAGTTTGTTGAGTCTGGGGTCACGCATTGGGTTTTCCTTTGTTGACTGGAGTCGATTCCCCCTTTTTTTCGCGTTCGTAGGCCGCGAACATCAGGTTCCGCAGGACGATCAATAATGTATCCGCTTCAAGATAAACCGGCGGCGGACGGAAATAGACCGTGCGGGCATCCACCACGCGCAAGGTTCCGGGCGCGCCGGTCAATGCGGCCTGCGCGCGGGCGGCATCGCGCACGGTCAAGATGACATCCGGCGGTTGCTTGATGACGCTTTCGACGCCAAACAGGCCGGAGAGCAATCGGGTTTCGGTCAGGGCAAATAGCAACATCGCCGGCCGGGGTGGCTCGCCAAAGGCATCGTGAAGGTCTTTGGTCAACTCGGCCATCATCTCCATGCCGGTGCAACGTGTAAGGCGACGGTACACATCCATGCGCTGACGGTCACCGGGGATGTATTGCCGCGGGATGAACGCCGAAAGCCCGATGTCGATGTGGGCGTCGGGATGGGCGGGTTTGGGTTCGTTTTTCAGTTGCCTGGTCGCCTCTTCCAGCAGTTGGCAATACATCTCATACCCCACCGTGGCGATGTGGCCCGATTGTTCCGGGCCGAGAATGTTCCCCGCGCCGCGGATTTCCAGGTCGCGCATGGCGATTTTGAACCCAGCACCCAGATGGCTGTATTCCTCAATCGCCTTCAGTCGTTTGGCGGCGACGGGAGTGACCGGACGGTCGGCCGGAAGCAGCAAATAACAATACGCACGGTGTTTCCACCTCCCCACCCGCCCACGAAGCTGGTGCAGTTCGCTCAGGCCAAACCGGTCGGCGTTGTTGATAAAGATCGTGTTGACATTGGGGATGTCCAGCCCCGATTCGATGATGGTGGTACAAACCAGAATATCCGCCTCATGACGGATGAACTTGAGCATGACCTCTTCAAGTTCCCCATCCCCCATCTGGCCGTGGCCGATCAACATGCGGGCATCGGGAACCAGTTGTTGAATCTCATCGGCGATCTCCGTGATGTTGTGAACGCGGTTGTGAACGAAATAAACCTGCCCCTCGCGGTTCAATTCGCGAAGCAATGCCGTGCGGATGCGCTCCTTGTCATGGGTCATCACCTCGGTGACGACACTGCGGCGATCCTGCGGCGCGGTCGTCAATGAGCTGATGTCGCGCAGGCCGAGCATGCTCATGTGGAGCGTGCGCGGGATGGGCGTGGCGGACATCGTCAGCACATCCACCGTTTTGCGCATCTGTTTGAGCCGTTCCTTGTGGGTGACGCCAAAGCGCTGCTCCTCGTCGATCACCACCAAGCCCAGATCAGCAAAGTTGACATCCTTGCTGATGAGCCGATGCGTGCCGATCAGGATGTCGATCTCCCCGGCCGCCAGTTTCTTGACGGTTTCGCGCTGCTGGCCCGCGGTTTTGAATCGGCTGATCGACTCGATGGTGAATGGATAATTGACCATCCGTTCGCGAAACGAGCGGTAGTGCTGCTCGGCCAGCACGGTGGTGGGGACCAGAATCGCCACCTGCTTGCCAAATTCAACCGCCTTGAATGCCGCCCGCATGGCCATTTCGGTTTTGCCATACCCGACATCGCCGCACAACAGGCGGTCCATGGGACGGTTGCGCGACATGTCCTGTTTGATCTCCTCGGCCGCGACCACCTGGTCGGCGGTCGGTTGATACGGAAACTCCGCCTCAAATTCACCCTGCCAATCGGTGTCGGGCGGATAGGCCATTCCCGACTCGGCGGCGCGGGCGGCCTGGATTTCCAGCAATTCGGCGGCCATGTCCATCACCGCCTCGGCCACCTTGGCCTTCTGCTTCTCCCACATGCCGCTGCCCAAACGCGACAACTGCGGGTGGCCATGAAAACCGCCGATGTATTTCTGAATCAGGTTGATCCGCGCCGCCGGAACGTGCAGCGTGGCATTTTCGGCAAACCGCAGACTCAGATACTCCTCGCTGCGACCATCCTTGGTGATCGTCTGCATCCCCATGAACCGCGCGATGCCGTGGGCGACATGGACGACATAATCCCCCACCTTCAGATCCAAAAATGAATCCACCGGCCGCGAGGCGGTGACTTTTTTCACCCGTCTTCGCTGTTCATAACGGTGAAACAACTCATGATGCCCCACCAGCGCCAACGGAAGCTCGCCCGCTTCGGTCTCCTCCCAGACAAAACCGCGATGCAGATACCCCTGATACAGTTGCACCTTATCCGACAACCCTTTTTGGTGCTGTTCCAGCAACTCGCCAAACCGCTGCATCTCCCCGGCGTTTTCGCAAAAGACCATCACCCGATGGGTTTGGACCAGTTCCGCCATCTCGACAATCGCCTTGGAGGCCTCGGTCTCAAACCTTTGCAGCGAACCGATGGGCAGGTGGACATGTGCTGAATCGGCCCCCACCATCGTCGGCAATTCCGCTCCTTGGCCAAACTGGGTCAGTTCCAGCCGGGTGAACGCCGATGCGTGCCGCAGCAAAGCCGCCAATGGATATATCCCATTGGCCTCAGGGAGCCGATCCAGAAAACTTTTGGCCTGTTCGGCGATTTCCAACGGCGCCCAGAAGACCACCACCGTGTCGGCGGGCAGGTGGGAAAGCAGGTGGGTCGCCTCGGCCGTGTCCGGCAAGGCCCCTTTGACATCAACCAGCCGGATCGATTCCAGCGGCTGTTGCGAACCAAGGCTCTCCAGATCAAACCGCTTGATCGATTCCAGTTGATCGTCAAAAAAATCAAGCCGCACGGTCAGGCCGACCAGTTCGCCCGCCTGTTCAAACTCGCCGGGCAGATAAATGTCGATGATCCCGCCGCGCACGGCAAAATCGCCGGGCACTTCCACCTGCTCAAGCCGGTTGTATCCGCGCTCGGATAGCCAGACGATCAGTTTTTCCGGTTCCAGTTGATCGCCGGGGCGCAGGGTGCGGATCAGCTCCCCCAGTTGTCGGCGTGATGGGACGGCCTGCATCAATGCCTGAACCGGTGCCACCCACAATCCCGGCGGCCGCGATTGACCATTGCCGGCAACGGCTTCGGCCCGTTCGGCCAGTCCGGCGATCAACCGCAGTCGATTGCTGACCTGTTCCTCGCTCAACTTACCAAGCGACCCGCCACTCTCCAGCGCCGGCACCACATCCGGCCGGCGTCCATGAAACAGCTCCATGTCATCGGCCAGATCATCGGCTTCATCCAGATGCCCGCAGACGACAAGTACCGGCCGATGCAGCGTCTGTTCCACCGCCGCCGTCACCGCGGCGATGCTGCTCCCCCACAACCCCGATACACTCAAGGCATTGGCATCCCCAAGCTGACGGGCTAGTTCATCGAGTCGGCGCGCACGGACAAGCCGGCCCACCGCTTTCGCGGCCGGTGTGGTGGAAGTCATATGCGAATGATCGTAGCGCGGTTGATCACCGGCGTAAAGCGGGCGAATCCGGAATTTTCACCCTCAATTGAGCAGATACCGCATGAACAAGCTCGCCAGCGCGAACAAGGCGAAAAACCCCGCGACATCCGTCACCGTGGTGGCGAAAATCGTCGCCGACTGGGCCGGATCATACCCCAGTTTTTTCATGATGAACGGAATGGCCGCACCGCTGGTGCAAGCCAGTATGTGATTGATGACCAATGCCAGCCCCACCACCAGCCCCAGCATCGGGCTGTGTTGCCACAAGACCGCCACGATGGCCGTGGTCAGACCAATCGCGATGCCGGTCAACAACCCCACCAGCAATTCGCGGTATATCACCTCCCACAACATTCGACGGTTGACCTTTCCCACCGCCAGCCCGCGAATGGAGACCGACATCGCCTGCGCGCTGGCGTTTCCCCCCATCCCCGCCACGATCGGCATGTAAACCCCCAAAATCGCCAGCCGACTGAGCGTGTCTTGAAAATACCCCACCACCGACCCGGCCAAAAACGCCGTCGCCAGGTTCACCTCCAGCCACCAGACCCTTTTGCGAAAACTGTATTGCCACGGGCTGTTGAGCCGCTCCTCGGCGCCGGCGCCGAACATCTTCTGCACATCCTCGGTCGCCTCCTCCTCAATCACCTCCACCGCATCATCCAGCGTGATCAATCCCACCAGCCGATGATGGTCATCCACCACTGGAACCGCCAGATATCCGGTGTCGCGCATGACCCGTGCCACCTGCTCCTGATCCATCGTCGCCGGCACGGAAAAGACATTGGGGCGCATGATCCGCGACAAAACCGTATCCGGCCGGGCAAAAATCAAATCCCGCATCGAAAGCACCCCGATCAGATGCCGGCGGACATCCACCACATACACATAAAACATCTGCTCCAACTCTTCATTGAGCCGGCGCAGCTCGGCGATGGCCTGTTCCACCGTCAGATTCTCACCCAGCGCCGTCACCTCGGTGGTCATGATCCCGCCGGCGGTGTCGGGTGGATATTGCTCCAGATGCAGCACATCGGCCGCATCCTTGGCGGTCATTTCACTGACCAATTGATCATGCAGCGGCGAAGTGACGTGCCCCAGAATGTCCACCCGGTCATCCGGGTTCATCGCGGAGAGAACCACCGATGCTTCGGGTGGTTCCATGTCCGAAATGATCGCGGCCGCCAGTTGAACATCCATCTGCGACAAAATCTTGCCGGCGGTGTTGGGATCGAGATATTCGCAAACCAATGCCGCCAATTCGTGCGACAGATTCGCCAATATGGCCGCCGCCTCGGCCGATGGAATCTCCTCAATCCGCGCGGCAATCTGATGTGCCTCGTCCTGAGCCGTATTCGTCTGTGGAGAAGTCGATTCCATAATCACCGCTTTTAATCGAATGATGCGTAGAAAAAGAGACTCACCGCCTCTTTCACCAGGTCGTGATTGGAATGCCGATGGGTGTCCAGCCCGCACAACTCAAACCCGCACTTGAGCAACAATTGCACCCCCGGCACGTTGCCACTGTCGGCTGACGCGGCCACCGCCCGATACCCCTTCTCACGAGCCTGTTGAATGATCCCAAACAACAACGCGCTGCCCAACCCTTGTCGACGAAAATCGTAATCCACGCGCAAGTCAAGAATCTGCAACACGTTGCGTTGCGGCCGGGGTTGTGCCGCCACCATCGCCACGGGCAACTGCTGGTGATCGGCCATCAACACCATCCCTTCATCCGCCCCGCCGACGATCTGACGAATGGCAAACCAATGTTCCTCGCCGATCCGATTGGGCGCGGTCTGCTTTTGCCGCAACGGGCGGGGTTGCAAGGTCCAGCGCGTTTCCGCCCCCTGGCCGGCCTGTTCGATGAAGAGAAAATCGACGGTCTCGATCGTGCCGTCGATCTCCATGAGCTGATTCAAGTCGGCGGATGTGACCGGGCGAATCTCCATGGGCCATAACATACCATGCGAGTCGAGTTCTGGAGAATTGGCATGTTCGAGTTTGGGAAGGTATTTTGAGGGTCATTAACCAACTGGGAGAAGTTCATGCCGTCGATTGACATGCCGCTGGAACAGTTGCGGCAATACAAGCCTTCCCTCTATCGCGAGGAGGATTTTGATTCATATTGGGAAAAGACACTGGCCGAATCATCCCGCCAACCCTTGAATGCGGAATTGATCCCATACGCCCTGCCGACCAAAGGGGTGCAATGTTACGCCGTTCGATTTGATGGATTCAAAGGGGGTCGGCTGGCGGGATGGTATTTGCGGCCGGAAGGACACGGCAAATATCCCGGCATCTGCTTTTATCACGGCTATCCAGGACGTGCCCAGCGCCCGATGGACCTGCTGACCTATGCCGCCCAAGGCATGTGCGCCTTAAGCATGGACTGCCGCGGCCAACTGGGCCAATCCCAAAATGCCCTCCCTTCCGATGGTCATTATTCGGGATGGATGACGCAGGGAATTCGCGACCCGCAGCAATACTATTACCGATATGTCTTCGCCGACGCGGTGCGGGCACTGGAACTGTTGGCCCATCGCGATGAGGTGGATGAAAACCGGCTGGCAGTCACCGGCACCAGCCAGGGTGGCGGCATCACGCTGGCGGTGGCGGCCTTGTCCGATCGCCCGATCCTCGCGATGCCGGACATACCCTTCCTGTGCGATTATCGACGCGCGGTGGAATTGACCGCCGACTTGCCCTATTCGGAAATCTCCAGTTTTCTGAAGCATTATCCGCACATGTATGGTGAAGTGTTCCGCACCCTCAGCTATTGCGACAACCTGAACCTCGCCCCGTGGATTCAGTGCCGCACGGTCGTCAGCAACAGCCTGTGGGACACCGTCTGCCCACCCAGCACCATTTACGGCGTCTACAATCACATCACCGCCGAAAAACAGATCGAAATTTTCCCCTATCACCGCCATGATATGCCCTACGAGCAATCCGAAACGCGATTCAAACTGTTGATGGAAACTTTAAGGCCGTAATTTTCAAGAAAAATGAGCGGCAATTTTTTTGATTTTCATGCCAAGGTGAATCGTCCCATCCGTCGGCCGGCCAAAACCCCCGCGCCAACCCCGCCGGGCGATGCGCCCGCTCCTCTGACGATCACACAACTAACCCACCAGATCGAACTGGCGATCAAAACCCAGCTCCCCGAACGGCTCTGGATCAAGGGGGAATTGAGCAATTACAAGGCGCACGAATCCTCCGGCATCAGCTATTTCACGCTCAAAGACACCGCCAACTGCATCGATTGCGTGATGTTTCGCCGCGAGGCCGCCCGTCTGAAATTCACCCCACAGCCGGGGATGGAACTGCTGGCCGATGGGCGGGTGTCGGTCTATGGCCAAAGGGGCAAATACCAGTTTTACGCCAATTCGCTCCAGCCACTGGGGCAAGGCGCATTGGAGCTGGCCTTTCAGCAACTTCGTAAAAAATTGCAGGAGGAAGGACTTTTCTCCCCCGAACGCAAACGCCCGCTGCCTGATTATCCGCTTCGGGTGGCGATCCTCACCAGCCGGGCGACGGCCGCATTGCAGGATATGCTCAAGGTCCTGCGTCGATACCGCTGGCTGAAATTGATGATTTATCATGTGCCGGTTCAAGGCGATGGAGCGGGCGAAAAAATCGCGCAGGCACTCGATCATCTCAACCATCATCACGCACAAGTCGGCGGTGTGGATGTCATCCTGCTGGGCCGTGGCGGCGGATCACTGGAGGATTTGTGGGCTTTTAATGAAGAAGTCGTCGCCCGCGCGGTGGCTTTGTCGCAAATCCCCATCATCTCCGGCATCGGCCACGAGGTGGATGTCTCCATCGCCGACCTTGTCGCGGATTATCACGCCCACACCCCCACCGAAGCCGCCCGCGTGGTGGCGCGCCACTGGGAATCCGCCCCCAAGGATGTCTCCATGCTGCAGACCCGCCTGCGCACGGGCCTGCGCCGATTGATCCAGCAACAGCAGCAATGGCTGGGGGGCATCCAACGCCACGAAATCTTCCGCCGACCCACCGCCCGGCTGGATCAACTTCGATTGTCGGTCGATGACCGCCAACGGTCGCTGTCGGCCGCCATGACCCAAAGGCTCAATCAAGGCCGATGGCGCCTGCGCGAACTGGGCCTGAAACTCGACCGCTGCCGACCCCAATCCATCATCGTGCGCCAACGGCAAAACATCGACGCCCTCTCCCATCGCATGACCCGCGCCTGGGGCAGCGCCCACGACCGCCGAACCGCCCTGCTCCACCGCCTCGACCGCCTGCTGAACGCCGTCGGCCCGCAACAGGTCTTGTCGCGCGGCTACACCATCACCATGACCAAAAAAGACCGCGCACTGGTCCGTTCAACCACCCAACTCAAACCGGGAGACCGCCTCCTGACGCGCTTCGCCGATGGACAAATCGAATCCACCGTCGAAGATTCAACCCAACCGGGATTGTTTGAGTAAACCCGAAAAATCGTTTATAGACCCTCGCCATGGAACAAGCCCTGCGCAATCGCCTGACCTACGGCCCGATCATGCTGACGGTCTTGTTGTTGTTGCTGTTCCTGGATGCCTGGGTGCAGGATCGCACCGGCTATCGCGGCGTGGGGCTGTTGATCATTCTCATGCTGATCCTCCCTCCCGCGACGGTGGAACTGGCCGCCCTTTTCGCGGCCGAACGCATCCGCCCCTATCGCATCCTGTCGGCCACCGGCGCCGGATTGCTGGCGATCCACGCCTTTTGCATGCAGTTTGAGCGTTTTCGCCTCATCTCCGCCTCATCAATGGCCTTCATCATCGTCTTTGTGATGCTGCTGGCCGCCTTTCAACGGGCACGGATGAAACAAACCCAGGACGCCATCGTTCAAATGGCCGGAACCGTGCTGGCCACCCTCTACCTGGGTGGACTTGGTTGGTTTTTGATGGCCTTGCGGGTCAAGTATTCACTTCGACCCACCGGTGTTCACGGCTCGACCATGGTCATTGTCATGATCCTGCTGGTGGTCAAATTCACCGACATCGGAGCCTATTTCGGCGGCCGGGTCTTTGGAAAACACAAGCTGATCCCCTGGCTCAGCCCCGGCAAAACATGGGAGGGACTCTTCTTTGGCCTGCTGACCGCCGGCCTGGTCGGGGTGATCTGCGCCCGCTGGACCTTGGAACTGCTCTGGTATCGCGGCCTGATCTTCGGCATCATCATCGGCGGCGTCGGCCAGCTTGGCGACCTCCTCGAAAGCCTGATGAAACGGGATGCCGAGGTCAAAGATTCCGGCCAACTCATTCCCGGATTCGGCGGAATTCTGGACGTCATCGACAGCCCATTATTGGCCGCCCCGTTCGCTTATTTGCTGTTCAGCTTGCTGTAAGCGATTGTAAATACACATCTTACATACGATTTATCATTTTCTTGCCTTTATCGTATGGTCCTGTTGGCAAGGGTGTTCACGGCTCGACATTTTCGGACCTGATGGGGACAATGCTCCTCCGGCCAAAGGTGATCCTGATGGGTTGCCGGACGTAATGTGTATGGGACGACAGCGATTGAATCATCACCATCCGATTGAGCTGTGACGCTGAACATCACACTGGAACAACCTGACAAACGCTTGGCGCTCTTCGGCTCGGCCGACCGGCATCTGCGCATGATCCGCGACACCTTCGGCGTGCAACTGGTCAGCCGGGATGATGAGTTGCGCCTGTCGGGCGAGCGCGAGCAGGTCTCCAAGGCCGCCGCCGTGCTGGACCAGATGCAGCGAAAACTCCGCCGACAGGAATGGCTCAGTGTCGAGGATGTCGGGGATGCCATCAGCAAGGCCCGCGCCGATCTGCGCCAAAAGGCACAGGGCGAAGTCGAGGTGTATGCCAAAGGCCACGCCGTCAGCCCCAAAACCGAGGGCCAGAAGCAATATCTGGACGCCATTTTCAATCACGACCTGACCTTCTGCACCGGCCCGGCCGGAACCGGCAAGACCTATCTGGCCGTCGCCGCCGCTGCCGCTTTGTTGAAACGGGGTCAGGCCAAACGCATCGTCCTGGCGCGACCCGCGGTCGAGGCGGGTGAGCGACTGGGGTTTCTCCCCGGCGATCTTCAGGCCAAGGTCAACCCCTACCTTCGACCCCTCTTCGACGCCCTGCACGACATGATGGATTTTGAGCAGGTCAAGCGGTTCATGGTCAATGACGTGATTGAAGTCGTCCCGCTCGCCTTCATGCGCGGGCGGACGCTCAACGACAGCGTCATCATTCTGGATGAGGCGCAAAACACCACGCCGTCGCAGATGCTGATGTTTTTGACCCGCCTGGGACACGAATCCAAAATGATCGTGACCGGCGACACCACCCAGATTGATCTGCCCGATGGCCAACCCAGCGGCCTGGTCGATGCGATGAATAAGCTCAAGGGGATCAAGGGGATCGGCAAAGTCGAACTACAACGCAGCGACATTGTTCGCCACCGGCTGGTGCAGAACATCGTCGATGCCTACGAAAGACGAAAAGATTAACGGAGCCGGCGGGAACCAACTGCCCGCCGGATTGTTGGAACATGACCTGGTTTCATCGGACAAACCCGCGACGTGCCGAGATTCGCAAGAATCGCCCGGACCGCACCGGTGTTTTCCTACAGCGCTGGCGCGATGATGGGATGTTGGCCTCCATCGGTCTGACGCTGGTCTTCTTCGCCGTCGCCTGCACCATCCTGATGATGCGGGAGGATGTCGTCCCCTATCGCCCCGGACAATATGTCGCGGAGGATATCCACGCCCGCGTCACCTTCCAGGTGGCCGACCGGCGCGAACTGGTCAACGCGCAGCAATACGCCCGCCTCATCACCCCCCGCGTCTACAAAGCCAACGGCGATGTCTGGGCGGTGTTGCAGGATCAACTCCAAAAACTGCCCGACCGTTTCGGCGGCAAAACCTTTCAGGACCTCTCCCCCGATCTGTCCGAAAAATTCCATGTGGATCAGGGAACCTACGTCTCCAATCTGGACAGCGCCTCAGTCACTGTCTTTGACCAGAGCCGATCCTCATCCCGCCGGGCCGGATATGCCAAAGGCGTGCGCGAATATGTCCATGCCCTGCGGTCGCTGATCATCCTCCCTGAAACGCAGCGGATGGAGGAATATTCGCGCCTGCAAGACACCCCCGGCGTCACCCCGCGCATCGCCTTGCCGGCGATGGGGGATGTGAAGATCGACGAGACCTTCTCCACCGCCCCCGGCGAGGAGCTGCTGAGCAAATTCAAGGCGGCCGCCTTCGCCAATTTCCCCGAGGAAATCCAGGGGGACATCGTCGCCTACACGATCAACACCCTCCTGCCCACGCATGTATTGGACGAGGAGGCCACGGCCGCGCGGCAAAACGAGGCCGAACGGGCCGTCCCCGCATCGCGCGGCATGGTGACATACCACGCCAACAGCATCATCAAGAAATCCGGCCGGATCGAAGACCGCGACTGGCAACTGCTCAAGGCCGAACATCAGGCGTATCTCGCGCTGCTGCCCACCGGCGCGTTGCTCAAAAGCCGCATCGGGCTGATTGGCATCGTGCTGGCGATCACGGTGGCGCTGGCGGCGTATATCCGCCAGTATCACCCGCGCATCGTCCGCAACCACGCCCGCGCCGCGGCGATCATCGTGCTGATGTTGTCGATGCTCCTGCTGGCCCAACTGGCGGGGATCGGCACCGGTCCGCTCTATGTCTTCGGCGTCGCCCCGACGATCCTGGTGGCGATGATTCTCGCCATCGCCTACGACCAGCGGTTCGCCATGGGCATCGGCGTGATTCACGCGATTCTGGTCACGGTGGCGCTCGATCAGGGGATCGGATTTTTCATCATCCTCTTCGCGGGCGTTTTGACCTGTTGTTTCCTGCTCGATGACATCCGCAGCCGCAGCAAGCTGATCGAAGTGGGCGGCGCCACCGCGCTGGCCTTGATGCTGGCCACCCTCGCCACCGGCGCCACCGCGCTGGACCCCATCGAGCCGTGGGGTTTCATCGGCGCCAACTGTCTGCACGCCGGCGCGGCCGGCTTGGCGGTGGGATTTGTTGTACTGGGGATATTGCCCTTTATTGAAAAAGCGTTCCGCATCACCACCAGCATGACGCTTCTGGAACTGGCCGATGCCAGCCAGCCGCTGATGCGCCGACTGGCGCTGGAAGCCCCCGGCACCTACAACCACAGCCTCCAGGTGGCGACCCTCGCCGAAGAGGCGGCCGAAACCATCGGCGCCAATTCGCTCCTGTGCCGTGTGGGGGCCTATTACCACGATGTCGGCAAGATCAACAAATCCGACTATTTCATCGAAAACCAGTCCGGCGGCGTCAATCGCCACATCAACCTCTCCCCCAGCGTCTCCTTGCTGATCATCATCGGACACGTCAAGGATGGCATCGAAATGGCCAAGGAGTACAACCTCCCGACCAGCCTTTTCCCCTTTATCCAACAACACCACGGCACCACGCTGGTCGAATATTTTTATCACCAGGCCTGTGCCGACCAGGAACAATGCCGTCCCGACCAGCCGGCCATCAGCGAAACGCAATACCGCTACCCCGGCCCGCGCCCACGCTCCCGCGAAGTGGCCGTGGTCATGCTCTCCGACGCGGTCGAAAGCGCCACCCGCGCCATGGCCGAACCCAATGCCGGCCGGATCGAAACGCTGGTGCATGAACTGTGCATGAAACGGCTGCTGGATGGCCAGTTCGATGAGTGCGACCTGACGATGCGCGACATCGAGGCAGTCGAACGCTCGCTGGTCAAGACGTTGCTGGGGATCTATCACGGCCGTATCGCCTATCCCACCCCATCGACTTCCTCATCCCTCACCACCTTCCGCACAACGACGGCCAAAACCGCGTGAGACCTTCCGGCCATACATTCAACATCTCCATCTCCGCCGCCACCGGACGGGAAATCTCTCCCTATGTCCGCCGTAAACTCTTGCTGGCACACAAGTTGCTCAAATCTCCGTTGCGTCATCTGTCATTGGCGCTGGTGGGGGACACCACAATGTCCCGGCTTCATCAGGAATTTATGGGAATCCCCGGCCCAACCGATGTATTAAGCTTTCCCTTGGAAAACGATGCGCGGGGCCGGTGCGTCGAGGGGGAGTTGGTGATTTGCATCCCCGAAGCCCGCCGACAATCCCGTCTTCGCGGCATCCCCTTGGCGGATGAGGTGCTGCTCTACGCCCTGCATGGGATGTTGCACCTGGGGGGATGGGACGATAGAACCGAAGCGGAATATCGCGCAATGCACGCAAAAGAAGACCAACTCCTGCAAAAACTGGGCATCGGCCGCGTATTTGACCGCACCAAGCCAACCAAAACCGCCGGGGGGAATAAACGATGATCTATCTGTTTGCCACCGGCGTGGTGCTGTCGGCGCTGGCCGCCGCGATTTTCTCGACCCTCACCTATGCGCTGCGCGACTACTCCTGGCCGCAACTGGAAACGCTCCTGACCCGCTACGGCCGGCAAAAATGGCTTGATCCCCTCGAACGCCATGAACGGGACCTGATCTTCGCCACCGCCACCGTGCGGCTATTGGCAAACCTGATCCTGCTGATCCTGATCCTTCGCCTCTTCCACGAAACCCACTACGAACTGTGGGTGCAATATGGACTGGCGATCCTGGTCTGTGCCATTATCAACCTCTTTTTATCGGTGGGCCTTCCCCACGCGCTGGCGCGATATGCCCCCGAAAGCATGATCGCGATATTTCTGCCCTTGATGCAGCTCTCCCGCGTGATCCTCTCCCCGATCACGGCCATCCTTCACAGCATCGACCGCGCGGTGCGAAAAGCCAGCGGCATCGGCGAAAATGCCCCCCCCGACCACATCGAACAGGAAATCCTCTCGGTCGTCGAAGAGGGTGAAAAGGAAGGTGTGGTCGATGTGCAGGAACGTGAGATGATCGAATCGGTCATCTCCTTCCGTGACACCACCACCGGCGAGATCATGACCACCCGCCCCGAAATCGTGGGGCTGGACCTGAATTCCACACTGCCGCAGGTCAAGGCGGCATTGGAAGAAAGCGGCCACTCGCGCCTGCCGATCTACGATGGAACCCTGGATCACATCGTCGGCATCCTCTACGCCCGCGACCTGCTCAAACATCTCGGCCAGCCCCCCGAACAGTTCAACATCCGCACCGCCATGCGACAGGCGTTTTATGTCCCCGAAACCAAACCGCTGCGCGACCTGTTGCAGGATTTTCGCCTGCAAAAGGTTCATCTGGCGATCGTTCTCGATGAATATGGGGGCACGGCCGGCCTGATCACCATCGAGGATGTGCTGGAGGAACTCGTCGGCGACATCAGCGACGAACACGAACCGGTCGAGCCGGCCATGTTCAAACGGCTCAACGACAACGCCGCCGAGGCCGATGCCCGTATCGACATCGATGAAATCAACCGCCTGATGGGCCTGAATCTCCCCGAAGACGCCGGATATAACACCCTGGGAGGGTTCATCTCCAACACCCTCGGCGGCATCCCCAAGGCCGGTGCGGTCTTTGAACACGCCGGCACACGCTACACCATCCTCATGGCCGAACCGCAACGGGTGGACCGGGTCAAAATCGAACTGCTCCCACAGCCCGTAACGCCAATCAAAGCCTGATTATTAAAGGACATTTCAGGATGTGGTCAGAGCGCTCTCCACCGGCGCCGGCCCGGTGGATGCTTTCCATTGGATGGAGGCGTGCAAGGTCGATTCCAGCGTGCGCTTTTCGCCGGTCTCCAGCAGATAATGCAGATGTTCGGCGGCCCGCTGGGCGGCCGCGTTCCACGAGCTGACCGTGTCGGGCGCGCTCAACGGAACAACATACGACCTCGGCAGCGCATCGGCGAACGCCACCAGCGACAGATCATCCGGCACGCGCAACCCCAATTGATGACAGACGCGATACACCTCGTGAGCCATGAACTCATCTTGAAGAATCATCGCGGTTGGGCGGTTTTCACCCTGCAATATCGCCTCCCACTGGTCATAATCCCGCGCCTCGCATCCAAGCCTGCGAATCACATTGGATGGCTCATGCAGGTCATATTTTTGGGAAAATTCCGCCGCCAGTTGCTCTTCATATTCCCGAAATGCCGTGATCTCATACGACATCCAGGTGATTCGCCGATGTCCCAGATCAACCAGCCGCTGCATGGCCTCGCGCATCGACTGGCTCAGATCGACGGTGATCGTCGAAATCCGTGAACGCGGGCAGGCGGTTGTAACATTCAACAGCACCGCCTTGATGCCAGACCGCTCCAGTTTCTGCAATTCTTCCAGCGGAATGATGTAACTGGTGAAGATGATCGCCCCATGAATCCCCCGCGCCACCATCTTCTCGCCGGCCTCATTCCAGAACTGTGTGCCGGCCTTGTAGGTGAAAATCGAAATTTCGTGGCGATGCTGGTCCAACCCCGACAACACACCCCCCATTAACAATGGCAAAAAGGGGTGTCCCTGTCCCATGTAATCAGGGACCACAATCGCCAGCCGGGTTGAAAGCTCCAACGGCCGGGTCTGCTGCACAAACGCCCCCACCCGCGGCCGACGAACAATCACCCCCGCCTCCACCAACTCCATCAGTCCCTTACGCAACGCAATATGGCTCATCCCCAAGTCACGCGCCAACACCCGCTCGGATGGCAACCGCTCGCCGGGGCGATAATCGCCATTCTGGATACGCCGAAGCACCTCTTCGCGCGCCTTGCTTTGTTTTAATTGCCGCATCACTGGCATATATAGCACCTTATAGCATGTTCAATATACTCGTTTCTCTATTATTGTCCAGTATTTATGAAATAATTTCACCTCGATTCGATCTGCTATATTCTGAATCAATATTTTTCTTGACAAGTCTTCCTGCCGGTGTCATAATTTATACCAGTGCAATTCGTCTATTGGAGCAACAACGTCTTTTTCAGGAGATGAGATATGGCGGCAAGTGTAACCAAATCGGCGCTCGGATTTGCGGCGGGCTTTTTGATGCTGGCCCCACTGGCATCGGCTACCGTATATACCTTCCAGGATGGCCTCGGCGGGTACGACGGCACTCAGGATGCCTCACTTTATGCCGGTGATCCCAATGCGGGCGGCCTTGGCCGCGGTGTGAATACTGGCGGCAGTCCTACCCTTTACTCCCACGGCGTTCATCTGGATGTCTTGAGTTTTGATCTCTCTTCGCTGGCCGGCCAAACCGTCACCGGCGATGCCACGCTGACATTGACGATGGCCGACAACCATGTGGGCGTGCCGTTCAGCATTTTTGCGATCTCCGATGCCAACGCGGGATGGTCACAGGGTGACAATCCCAGCTATGCGCCGGCCGACCTGGGTGATGTCACCTATGAATATCGTATTTCCAACACCTCCCCCTGGGTGGGTGGCGATGGACTCGCAGGAGCCGGTGGGTACGACCACACGGCCGTGGATAGCGGAGTTGGCGGCGCATACAACACAACCGTGGACCTGACCATCCCGCAATCGCTCATCCAACACTGGATTGATGTCGCCAACGCGGGGTTGATCATCAACAGCGACTCATTGGGCACGGCCATCCAGTTCCGTTCCTCCGATGACACCGCCGGCCGGCCATTGCTGACCTTCTCGGCCGTCCCCGAACCTGCAACGCTCTCGGTGCTGGGCATGATCGGCAGCGCCCTGTTGCTGGGTCGCCGTCGAAAATAAGCCGAATTTGTTCAATCGCCGAGGTACTGATGATCCATCGTCATCCGCATCGCCAAACCGGCAGTACGGGGTTTACCCTTGTGGAATTGCTGGTCGTCATCGGCATCATAGCTCTTTTGATCTCGATGCTGCTGCCGGCCTTGAACAAGGCGCGTGAATCGGCCAAAAAAGTCTCCTGCGCCTCAAACATGCGCCAAATCGGCTTGGCGATGCGGATGTACGGCAACGACAACCAGGGTTGGCTGCCGCCGCGATACGATGGTTCATTTCGCCCGATCGTCAGCTTCGGCGGCAATGTTGATTACGGAACGCTGTTGCTGCTGGTGAACAAGCCCCTCTATGGCATGGGCAATCAGGCCTATCTGCCTTCGCTCGACCCGCTCTTTTGCCCAGCCGATGAGACGTATCAACCCAACCGGACGAACAATGGCGAAGGACTGGCCACGGTCGGCGCGTATACGCGCATGATCTCCTATTTTTATCTCTTTTGCCCGCCGGATGGGTATCCACAGCCTCCTGCCGCCGGATGGTCGGATGTGGCGTGCTGGCGATTTGGACAGAAAACCCCCGGAGGCCGTTCGGCCGCCCAGACGGCGGTGCTGATCGATCAGGGGATACTCTTTCCAATCAGCTATCCATACAGCACATGGAATCACAAGGAGGGATGGAATACCCTGTTCCTGGATGGACATGTGACGTTCATCCCTCGATCAGCGATTGAGCCGGAACAGATCGCGGCGGGATATCCGCTGGTTTTGTTCATTCAGCAACTGGGCGGATATTAAACCCCGCCGGCCCATTGAAAACATCATGCCGATCATCGACATTCACACCCACCCCGAACCCTTTGGCAAACATCAAAAGCCATGGACACCCGATCAGGCCATCGACCTGATGCTCCGGCACATGGACCATTACGGCGTGCAGTACAGCGGGTTGCTGGGGTACGACGTGATGCCGGGACAGGATGAAGCCTCTGTCCGCATAGTCAATGATTTCACCGCCAAAATGGTGACCGACCGGCCGGACCGGTTTTTCGGTTTCGCTTTCATCAACCCCACCCTGCCTGCACAGTTTGTCGATGAAGAACTGGAACGCTGCCTGAGCATCAGTGGATTTGGCGGCATCAAGCTCGAAGTTGATGTCAACTGCCGCAGTCCCCTGCTGGATCGGGTGATGAAACAGGCGATCCGCTTCGATGTGCCGGTGCTGCACCATTCCTGGTCTTTGAATCTCTGGAATATGCCCGATGTTGACGTTCGGATGCAACAAGGGCGATCCGAGCCGCACGATGTCGCCGATCTGGCGCGTCGATTCCCCAACGCCAAAATCATCATGGCCCACCTCGAAGGGTGCGGCCAGCGCGGCATCCTCGACATCGCCGATCTGCCCAATGTCTGGATCGACACCTCCGGCTCGCAACCCTTCACCGGCACGCTGGAATTCGCGATACAAACGCTTGGCAGCGGACGAATTCTTTTCGGCACCGACATGATGGGACGGGGGATGCCTTCCCAACTGGGCCGAATCCTGGGCAGCCGATTGTCCGATGAGGACCGCAACCGGATTTTGTTCCGCAACGCCCAATCCCTTTTCAATCTCCAGCCACAACCAACCCAAGTTTATGCGAACCATTGATGTAAATGCCGGGGCGGGATTCTGGCCGATTCAGGCCTTCACCGATCGGAATTTGGCCGAGCAGGAGAAGACATTCTCCTCGCTGGCCATCGATGAAGTCTGGCTGTCGGCCATTGAATCGATCCTCTTCCCCGAACCCGACACCCACGATCTGGCCTTGTTTGAAAGGCTCACCGATTTCCCCCGCTTTCGTCCCGTCAAAACTGTCAATCCATTGCTGGCCAACTGGCGACGCGCCCTCGTCGATGCAAAACGCCGATTTCCCCTGTCGGCCATCAAGCTGTTCCCCAACTATCACGGCTATTCGCTGCAATCTCCCCTGATGATGGAGGTTTGCGCGGCGGCAAGTGAATTGTCGCTGCCTATATTGATCCAGATGCGCGTCAACGATGAGCGCAACCAGCCAATCTTCATGCAGGTTCGCGGCGTTGACGCCGCCGAAGTCGCACAATTCAGCCGTCAATTTTCAGCCCTTCCGACCATCGCCTTGTGCCCCTACGGCGGTGAAATCGCCAGGCTGGCCGAAGGCTCAACGAACCTGCTGGTCGATTTTTCGTTTCTGGATGGTTGCGACACATTTGCATCCTTCGATGGCGATCTGCCGATGGACCGAATTGTCTTCGGCAGCCACTCACCATTCCTGCACGCCAAAGCCGCACGGATGAAATTGGATCATTTTGAGCTTTCAGACCCAACCCGCCGTGCCATCGCCGGCGACAACCTGCTCTCCCGACTGAAATAAGGAGTCCCATGTCACCATTGTTTCGCTGCGTTGTCGGCCTGTTGTCTGCCGGCCTGGCCTGCGTTGCCCATGCGGACACTTTGCCCAACGGCGGGTTTGAATCCGGTCTGGATGGATGGATTCTCTCCTCAGCCCCCGATGCAAAAGTGTTCCGCACAACCGATGCACCGGATGTCTTCGCCGGAAAGCACTCGGGCCTGCTGGAAATCACCCCCGAAGCGGCCGCGGCCGGCCGCCATTACGCCTATTTTGGCCGGCGCGATCTGCCCACCGAGCCGGGGTTGTATCGCTTCCATTTCGCCCTGCGCAGCGACCTGACCCAGGGAACCGTCGGCGCGATCATCGCCGCACAAAAACCCGCCGGTGAAAATTTTCTAACCGTCACACCGGGGCAAAACAACGCCCCGATGATCTCCGGCAAAACCAACTGGACCGAATATGATGTGTATTATCGCCTGCCGATCCCCGCGGATGTGGTGATCCTGCAATTGCAGATGAACGACGCCGTCGGCCGGGTCTGGTTTGACGATGTGAGCGTTGAAAAAATGACCGATGATGCCCAAACTCAGCGGAAGATGCAGAACATTTCATCGCCCGATGGCAAAATCCACGCAAAACCGCTGGGCGAACCCTCCCGCAATGTCAGCCCCCTGCAACAGCGGATCATCATCGACCCCAACACCGGCCGGCCGCTGCTCATCATCAACAGTTGCACCAGCCCCGGCAGCGGCGCAGCCCTCCTGATCGACTACGAAAACGCCAAAACCGATGTGTTGCGATTCCCCGCCGGCTCTGGTGGATGGGATTTCATCGAGCTGACTCCCGACAAGTTCCTCTTTGAATCGCTCGAACCGCTGTTTCTTATCCCGGTTGATCTCCGCCAGCGCAAGGTGCTGGTCAACCAGATCTCCCCGCAATCGACCAATCTCTACGCATGGCAGTTCACCAAAGGGCCGGATGGAAACATCTATTTCGGCAGCTATCCCACCTGCCACGCCTAACGATACAACCCAAAGACCAACCCCACCGAAGACCGTGGCCACATGGGGCCTGAAGGCAACACCTATGTCCGCTTTGTCGGCGCCACCTCGGATGGTTGGCTCCTCTGTTCGGTGATGAGCGAAAAATCGGGCGTCGTCGCCTACAACCTGAAAGACAACAGCCAGTGTTTCATCGACCTTCATCCCGATTCGCCAAGGCTCATCACCCTCGACGGCATCGTCTACGCCACCATCAAAGGCAAATTGCAGCAATTTGATTCGGCCGCCAAGGCATTCAAGGATGTGGACCTGCCGACTCCCGCCAACACCACATGGGTCAGAATTCACGACGCCTCCACCGCCGCACGCAAAATCATCACCGCCAGCGACGGCGCGGTCTATGTTCTGGACAGCGGCGCCGCGCCCCGAAAAATCTGGGACCTCCCCCTTCGTGGCGGAAAAATTGTCGGCTTGGACCAGCAGGACCGCGTCATCGGCATCCGCGGCCAGGATTATTTCGTCGCCTCCCCGATGACCACCACCATCCAGCCGATCCAGATGACACAGGATGCCCCGCCGGTGGGGATTCATTTCATCCGCCTCGACCCCAGCGGCGGCGTCACCGGCGGCCCCAGCATGGGGCAAACCCTTTTCCGCTTCGACCCGAATCGCAACCTCCATCAAAACACCCCGCAGGTCGTCGATGGCAACGGTGAGGTGTATGACGGCCACTGGATCGACGGAAAATTCTATTTCGTCTCCTACAGCGGCGGCAATCTGAGCGTCTGGGATCCCAATCAACCCTGGGACCAATGGAACAACACCAACCCCAAACGACTGGCCCAATACAACACCCCTGAATTGCACTCGTTGATCCGCCCGCAAGGTGGTTTGACGATCGGACCGGGCGGCAAACTCTATTCCGGCTGGTCCGCATCCTATGGCCAACCCAGCGGCGGCATCAGCGAATACACCATCGCCACCGGCCAAACCCGCGCCTGGAGTTCAGACCTGATCGCCCCTGAAATCTCCATCGGATCGGTCATCGGCGATGACAAATCGATCTACGGCGTCACCAGCAATTCCTTCAATGGCCTGACCCGACCCGCCAAACCGATCCAATTTTTCGTATTCGACCCGCAATCGGAAAAAATCATCTTCAAACAGGAGCTTCAAGGTGTCAGCGGCGAACCCAAGGTGATCCGCATCCCCAACACCGGCAACATCTGGATCGCAACCAACCTGGGCCTGCTGAAATTCAACCGCGAACGCATGGAACTATCCCCCGCGATGTCATGGCCGTCACCGATTCAACCCACGGCCGTCGATTGCCGCGACGCCCGCGACAGCCACGCATGGTTCGCCGTCGGCAACTACATCGTCCAACTCGACGATGGGGATGCCCCCCTGCTCAAAACCATGTTGACTACCCCACAGGGCATCCAATCCCTGGCCGCGGGTGAAAAGGAAATCTATTTCACACAGGGAACATGGCTTTGGACTATGCCGCGCTGACCAGCCGGATCGGCAACTCCCACATCATGTGCAAAGCGTCGCTGCCTGCCCCGTAATAGTCGGCCAGCTTGCCGATGCACCGAAACCCCAACTGTTGATACAGCTTCAGGGCGGCCGCGTTCTGCTGGTCCACTTCGAGGTAAATCCGCCTCGCTCCCCGATCACTCAATCGACGGACCAGATTTTCCAGCAGTTGCCTGCCGATCCCCCGGCCCCGCCATTTCTCATCCACCGCCAGACTGTAAATCCGACCGGACAACCCCTGTCGATGCTGTCGAATCAACGCAATCCCCTGACCGACCACCTGACCCTCCGCCTCGGCCACCAGAAAAATCGCCGTCCGCCGTTGCTGTAAATAATGCAATTGCCGCCTGTTGAAACGGTCACGGTGAAAACATGATTCCTCCAGCGCCAGCGCGGCCGACAAATCCTCCCTTTGCGCCTCGCGGACCCGCGGCGCCGGCGCGGTCGGCACCACTGCCATCGCCACCTTGGCTTGTCGCACAACATATTTTTGCAGCATTTTCACCGGCCGATAACTCTGCTTGGTCCAGGCCAGAGTCTCCAAGCCCCAATCATCCCCCACATTCACCAGCGGGCGATGACTCCAGTATCTCTGGCAAAATTCGCTGAAAATAAATTGCGCCAGCCCCTTTACCGCAAGATCGGTCTTCTCGACGACAATGCTGCTCTGATCCACCCCCAATTTTTCGCCAAATGTAAACCCACGAATCGCCCACCCATCATCGGCCGGGCTGTATGACGGATCGCGAACGTAAACCACCATCCCACAAAGGTTTAACTCATTGGCCCATTCCAGTGTCAAATCACACGCAAGAGCCTCTTTCTGTCGTTTGATCGCCGACAACCCATCCGCTCCGCCATGTTGCTGATCCTGAAAATTTTTCCACGAATGCAGCAACAACCGGCAGGAATCCAGATGCCTGGCCGGCTGATATGGCTCCACCCGCCAGGCGTAATTGCGCATAAATCGGTTTTTCGCCTGTCGTTTGCTGGCAAGATCGCCGCCGGCCAGATCGATCATCCGTTGAACATCGTAGATGTAATCGGCCCCCTGCGGGCGAACCTCCAGGCCGGCCGGATCGAGCCGATCCAACAGCTCCTGACTGACATATTCCACCCGGCTGTTGCCCGGCACGCCCGCCTGGGCGTTGTACTGGTCCATCAGCTCAAACGCCGACCGCAGCGCGCGCGTGGCATCGCCCGGACCAATGGGCGGCATGAGCAACGTCAGGTCGCCGCTGCCGTTGGCGAAGAGGCACAGGTGGCCGTCGATCTGCTTCCAGAGCATCCGAAGGCTGTTGCGCCAGGTAAAAATTTGTGAAAAAGTATAATCCGATAGTGGGGACGATAGAGACTGGAAATATGCGTCCAATGTGGCCTGATCGGACAATTCGACCGGATTCAGGCCAAAACCCGAAAAGGGGCTTTGCATATAATTGACGGTTTCCTCCGCAACAGCATGCGGCCGCCTGCTTGTCGATCCATTTGGAATCTATCTCAGATTCTTAAGGACCCGTCGGGCCGGTCAATCCTTTCACGGATTCCAACGCCAACCCAACCGCCAGCCGCCTTCCATCGCCCATCCGGCGAAGCGGCCGCATACTTGATGATAGACTATCGACAAGGGCGGGGGTTTGTCTGGAACCGACGAATTTTTCGACCCTTGTTTGCGGCCGACGTTCGACTCATGTTCTAAGCAAATACCTGCACTTAAATCGTTCCCCGCGCAGGTACAAAGCGTGATTGGATGGAACCGCAACCGTTTCGACCAGTTCACACCCCAGCAGTTCACAAGTTCGACGGGAAGCAACATTTTCCGGGTTGCAGGTGATCCACAGCGCCCGAAATCCATGCCGACGGGCCAGCGGAAGGATTAGTTGCACTGATCGCATTGCATAATGATGACCGCGGGCCGCGGGGAAGACGTGGTAGCCGATGTGGCCGTAATACAGCTCAATATCCGGTGTATGTCCCACCCGAAATCCCATCCCCCCCGCCAGGTGCAACAGCGGACCTTGTGTCGAATAATCCCATTTTGGCTGATTCAGCCGCATCCAGAAATGGTACGAGGGAACGATGCCGTTCATCGGGTCGGCCGGCTGGTGGCCATTGGGGGAATTGTCCAGAAATTCGATCAGTTGCTGGCGGGAGACCCTCGATTCGGCCGGATCATCACGCACTGTCAGGGGATGTTGGCAACCGGCCAGAACATGGTCGATCAATGCGAACTGCGGAGCGATCAATTCCAGATCGCCATCGACCAATGGACCGGGATCAAGAAACTGGAACGATTCGGCGGGCAGGGGCGGAGATTCCTTTTCCGCGGCCGCAAATCCAATATTCAGCCCAGCAGGCCGGTGCCGAAAATCGTGGTGGCGCGGGTGAACAAAACGATCAGGCCGAGGATTTCAACAATCGTCGCGACCACCACCAACACGGTATAGACGTTGTTGGAGGGCTTGACGACAACCGTATCTCCCGTAGCAGCTCGACTCATGACAGCTCCCGAATCTGGGGGTCTATAGTTGGGGGTTGGGTTACAACTGGGTGCGAACTTCGCTGCCGGTGCGAATATCGCCGGTGCGCGGGCCTTCAAGCCGGCCGAGCGACTCATTGGGTTCAACGGTGTCCACGGTCAAAATACCCAGGAACACGCCGTGATCCCGGTCGATGACGTTGAACTGCATCCCCTTGGTGACGTTATCGGACGAGCCAACCGAGATGGTGGCATAGGGAACGCCTTCGATGGTGCGAACATCGCGGACGACACCATTGATGGCCGGCGCGCCGGCCTTGGTCCCGGCCGATGCCAGTTGGCTGGGATTGCCACCCAGATCACGCACCTTGGCGGCCAGTTTTTCGCTCTTGTTCTGAGCCTCGGTCAACTGTTCGCGGGTAAACCGCAGGTCACGCGTGGTGACTTCCAGCTTGTTGGTCAGGTCGGAGACCGTGGCATTAAGATCGCTGTTGTTTTTGGTCAACTGATCCAGCGTGGTCCGCAACGTCCCGGTCTGATCGTGCAACCGGCCGGCCATGTCCTGGGCGGCTTTTTGTCCTTCGGTGGCCTGAGTCAACGCCAACGCCTGCAACTGAACCTTGCTCGACAGGTCGGCCACCTGCACACCCTGCTCGGCGACTTTTTGCTGTAAAGCATTGATCTGCGTGTTCTTATCGCCGATCTGGCGGGATGCCTGGGCAATCGCCTCCTCGGCCCGCACATTGGAGGCGGACAAGTCGGCCTGTGCCTGCTCTTTGAGCCGACGGGCTTCAGAAAGCTGGGCGTCGAGCTGCTTATTGGTCTGGGCGAAATTCTCAACTTTGTTGACGAATACCACCACCGATGCCGTCAATAGCATCGAACATACAACCAGTAGTACAACAAACAATTTGGTGAGGGCGCTCAAGGTGGCTCCTTGGACTATTGCTGTCCGCCAGTGCTGTAAAATCGAAGTCCGCTATGAAAGAAAAACCCTTTTGGATTGCAAGGTCTTTCCCGCACACTAAATATCGTAATGGAGGGCGTTAAACTGTCAAGTTTTTTAGGGTTATGAACAGCACACGATTTGACAACCCGGCCAATTGAGGTTTACGGTATTGTCTTAGTGACCGCCGAAACCGGGCCGATGGCCTGGTGCGGGGAACCCATTTAGGTCGCGGCCGGGCGAAGGACCGGCCGGACCCGGGGCGCGGGAATCGCAGCAAAGATTCCGGGGCACTTTCAGGCCCTAGCCCGTCAGCTAACCTCGCAGGCGATCGACAGCACAAGGCCCTGATCCCAGCGATTATTTCGCCGGGGAAACCGGCATTGATGCTGTCCTGAAAGGGCACAACGTCAAGCTCCTCCTGCGGCCGGCATGATGACCAATCGCCGGCCGATTCCGGGCAAACGTCGTGCGGTGAACAGGTTATCGGCTCAGGTTCGTTGGCAGGACCGCGAACAAAAGTCGATTGCCTGAGTTCGGATATTAAAAAAATGAGCGATTCGGAGAACGGCCGCGAAAAACCCGCGGCCTTGTCGTTGCTTGCCAGTGAACGTCCTCGAAACGTGGGTTGGCTTCAGGCGGCGGGATTGTTGTTCGGCGATTGGGGAACCAGCAGATTGTATGTGCTGGGGCTGGCGTTTTTGTTCGCCGGGCGAACCAGCTTTTACTTAATCTTGCTGATGAGCCTGCTGATCGTCGCGGTCGGCTGGGCGTATACGCAGATTTGTCGGATTTATCCCGATGGGGGTGGCGTCTACACGGCCGCCAAAAGCCGCAGCCGGACGCTGGCGGTGATCGGGGCGCTCCTTTTATTCGCGGATTACACGGTGACGGCCAGCTTGAGCGTCCTGGATGGGTTTCATTATTTTGGACTGCCATTACAAAAACACGTCCAGAATGAAGAAGCCCGCGCCGCCGCCGACACGGGCAAAAGCATCAAGGTTCAGGATGCGGGGGACCATGTTGAGGCCAACCGCGAGCAAAAACATGTCCGATTGAAAGCATTGCCGGCGGGGGTGGAATCGTCGCCGATATTTCACAAATTATTAAAGTATGACCCCCTGACCCACCACCTGACTTTTACCGGAAAGAGCATGGTGGTTTTTGAGCGGGAGATGACCATTGAGGAACGGGACCAACTCATTGGATTATCCCCCGACCCGGTCTATCAAAGTTCAATCCAGACACTCTATGAAAGTACGCAGGAGCCGCCGGGAGACAAGTTGCTGGCGTGGGATTCGCCGGGATTGTGGGCGATTATCGCCATCGCGGTGATCGGGTTGTTTAATTTGCTTGGCCCCAAGCACACAGGGGCTTTTGCGATTTTCGCGGCCTTGGGGATGGTCTTCATCACCCTGTTGATTTCGGTCAGCGCGATTTTTTCTGGAAAGATCGCCTGGTCGGAATTGCCGCATCGTATCGGGAGTCTGGATCATTCAACGGCACATTTATGGGTGGCCTTTGTATCGATCGTGCTGGCATTGTCGGGAGTGGAGGCCATCGCGAATCTGACCGGTGTGATGAAAAAGCCGGTGGCCCACACCGCGCGCAAGGCGATTTGGGTTGTCGCGCTGGAAGTGGCGATCTTCAACATTCTGTTGGCGATATTCATGGTGGCGATCTTCCCGATGGATCGCGAACAGCATGTGAACGACATGCTGGCTTTTTTGAGCGGGCAGTATGTCGGAGCCTGGGGTGAATGGGGGGTGCGCATCGTCGGTGGTTTATTACTTTTGTCCGCGGGAAACACGGCCATCACCGACATGATTTCAGTGCAATATCTGATGGCACGCGATGGGGAACTGCCGCAATTCATGGTGGCGTTGAATCGGTTCGGCGTTCCATGGATTCCGGCGATTGTGGCGGCTGGCGTGCCAATCCTGGTACTGATCATCAGCCATGATTTGGAAAGCCTCGCGGCGTTGTACGCCATCGGCGTGATCGGCGCGGTGGCAATCAACGTGTCGCTGTGCGCGTTTCATCCACGATTGCGTCGAATGCACCGCAAAGCGCCGATGATTCTCCTGGGGGCCTTTCTATTGATCATCTGGGTCACCCTGGCATTCACCAAATTGCATGCGCTGGTGTTTGTCATCATTGTGATGGCGGTGGGGTTGTCCGCACGAGGGATCACCAAATGGTGGAGCAACCGCAAAGGAACCCGGCCCAGTTTGTTGCGACAGGCGATCATGGAACAGCTCTCGCCGGAGGCGATGGTTCGGCCAAAGCTTCTGTTGGGAACCTATGGATCGGAATCGCTTGCCGCCGCCAGCATCGCCGAGGCGGAACGGAACCAAGCGACACTGGTCGTCTGTTTTATTCGACAGGTTGCGTTGTCATATAAATACGAAAAACGCATGAACATCGACAACGACCTGGCGGCGTTGAAGACCTTCGCCAAATTTCTGGAACTCGGCCATGAAATGGGTGTGCCGATCCTGCCCGTTTATGACACCGGCCCGGATGCGGCCGTCCTGATGGCCGAAAACGCGGCCATTTACGGCTGTCAAAAGGTGCTGATCGGGACCAGCCGACAGGGAGCGCTGTACCATTTGATCAAAGGACATTTCCAACGGCGGCTGGAAACACTGCTGCCGCCGGAAATTCCGGTGCAGGTCATCAGCCCGCTTCCCATCCATGAGGAACCGGCCCAGGAAGGTAAACCACAGGCGGCGGGACATTAATGGGCAGTATCCAGAGGTTTTGACACTTCATATTTCGACGGTTCATCTGTCCCGCTTGCGAAAAGGATCGGGTCAGAGACAATCCGCACTTCGCGAATGGCGTGTAGGGTGGGCCAAGGCCAATGCCGTCCGGTATTTTCTCGCCACATTTTACAGAATCTTGCGCTTGCGCAATCGAGTTTGACTTGGCATATTGTCAGTCCAGTGAAGAAGGATGTCAAAGTTGAACTTGAGCCCTCCGGACGTGTGGGGCGGATGATCGACACCGCCCTG
>JADLBV010000115.1 GCA_020847545.1 Phycisphaerales bacterium | reverse complement strand
GGTCGGGATCGGCACCTGCTGCCACGACTCGCCGGTGTTGATCATCCGCTGCTGCACCTGGTCATACGCCTGGAGCATCGCATCGTCGAACTTGTCGGGATCGAAGTTTTCTTCCGGATTGAAGATCGAACGAATGCCGATGTGGCGGTCCATCGACTCGCGAATCAGCGCAAACGCCTCGGGCAGCACGTCCATCGAAAGCAATTTCCCCGCCATCAGCCCCGCCCGCAGCTCCCGGGCGCGGTCGCGCAACTGCGAATCGCTTTGGACCAGAATCTTCGCTTCCAGGGCGTTGACCTGATCCACGATGCGGTAATACCGCTTGAGCAGACGCTCGTTGCGGCTGCCGAACACCTTTGTCAATATCTTGCCGAAACTCACAGCCATGAGAACACCTGATGGAATTGTTGAAACTTGCCGGATAACAAAACAGGAGACGATGCGCACGCCGCCCATGCGGCCGCGACATCAAAGAAAGTAACGCTCAGATCAGAGCCGGCGGAGGCAGGCGAAATCGAAACGGCGGGCATTCCACACGATGAACGGGGGCTTCAACCGCACCGGCCACCACCATCGGCCGCGACACGGCGACATGATGCCGGGGTGCGGGGGACAACCGGGCCATCGGCGCGGCCTTGCGCAGTCCGGCCCCCAAGCGGCCGGCGAGTTGGCGGGCCAACTGAACAAACTGCGGCGGCATCGCGGATGCGGGCGCGCCGACGCGATCGACGCACAATGCCGTCGTCACGATCACCGCAGCCAGTAAATGCCGATATCGACGCATAAAACCCGCCATCGAGGGGGCGCGGCTAGTATGCCCCATCCAATTCGTCCGTCAAGCACCTCACCGATCAATACGACCGAAAGGACACCTGGGTTTGATTGGTATCAAGCCAACCGAACCAACTATAACCTCCTGCAAACGCAAGGATTACAATCATTCCAAGCAACAACGACGGCAGGCCATGGAAACAAGCCTTTATGGGCTTGGGTTCCATGGCCCACCGATTGGGCACCCCTGCTCTCCACTCCGGAAGACGCCGTCAACAGTCCATCCGCCGGCTATTTCGCGCCGGCGGAGCTGTTTGCAGCGGGGGCTGCCGTACCTGCACCATCTTCGCCGGCGGGCTGGGCGTTATCGGCGAGTTTTCCATCTTCGATTTTGTACAGTTTCGATGCGCCCAGCGACGAGGGCGAATGCACATCCGGGTTGCGGCCATCGGCCAGCTTGATCTGTTCATCCCGCAGGCCCGAATCCTTCAAATACGCCACCACCGCCGAACGACGTTTTTCGGTGCGGGCGTCATTTTCATCCAGGTTCACATAGACCGTCATCGGCTCGCACGCATCATCATCGGCGATCATGTCATCCAATTTGTGCGCGCCCAGCGAGCTGAGTGCCGCGCCGTTGAAATGCGCCGGATACAATGTTGCATCATTGCGCGCCCCCGCGGCGGACTGGGCATCATTGAACCGGTTGATTGACCGCACCTCATCGGGCGGCGGGAAATCCATCGCCGAGGGCGTCTTGTTCGCCTTTCCGTGGCATCCGGCCAGCAGAACCAATCCCAGGGCCGTCAGGCCGGTGTTGCGAAGTTTGAAAATCATCTTGTTCATGTCCATCACTCGCTTTCTATTTGCATCGGTTGAATCGACTACTGAAATAAGGCGCTGTTCATCAATCCAATGACTGTTGGCCCGGCCAGCACGATAAACGTCGCCGGGAAGATAAAGAGCACCAATGGGAAGCTCATTTTGACCGAGGCCTTGGCGGCCAGTTCCTCGGCGGCGTGCTGGCGGTTGGCGCGCAGGCTCTCGGCATGTACCCGCAACGCCGAAGCGATGCTGGTGCCGAAGCGGTCAGCCTGCACGAGCATCGCCGCCAGCGACTGAAACGCCGTCGAACCGGTGCGCGTTCCCAGGTTCTTGAGCGATTCGGCCCGCGAAAGGCCCACGCGCGTCTCCATGTGCGCGATCGACAATTCCCGGCTGACGCAGGGATGGGCGATCTGCATCTCCTGACCCACCCGCTGCATGGCGGCGTCGATCGTCAGGCCGGCCTCCACGCAGACCACCATCAAATCCAGGGCATCCGGCAGGCCGTAATTCAACGCCTTCTGGTTGGATTTGACCGCCAGCCGCATCCACAATCTGGGTGCCAGGTAGCCGATAATTCCGCCCAAAGGCAGCGCCAACATGGAGGTGCCCATCATCCAGTCCAACAGGTATCCGCACCCCAGACCCGCGATCAGGCAGATGAATTTGCACGCCGTCATCAGCTTGATGGCGGAGGGTGAATAAATCCCCGCATAGCCCAGATCCCGCCTCAGGGCGGATTGCTTTTCTCGCGACTTGGGCATGAATGGCTTGGCGGCGGCCTGGCTGACGCGGTCAAAGAGCGAGACAAACCGGCTTTTGCCTTCTTCGGCCGGCGCTTCGGTCTCCAGGCCGGTCAGCCGCGAGCGCAGCGCACGATCCTCGCCGCTGCGCAGCAGCAACATCGACGCGAGATACGCGATCAGCGTCACCGCTCCGAATGTGCATCCAAGCAATAACAGTTTGGGGTCCATGTGATCCGCTCCATTGTCTGTTGTCGTCTACACTCTGACAGTTGTGATCTTGCGAATGGCAAACAATCCGGCCATCTGCAATCCAAAGGCGATGCCCAGCAGCATCAGGCCGGTGGACGTTTGCAGCAGCACTTTCGCATAGTCGGGATTCATGACGTACGCCACCACGAACATCACCGCCGGGAAAGCGACCAGGATATAGCCGGTGAACCGCCCCTCGGCCGTCTTGGCCTTGACGTGCTGTTGCAGCCGCACGCGCTGTCGGATCATGCCGCTGATGTTGTTGAGCACTTCCGATAAATCGCCGCCGGTCTGCCGCTGGATCAGCACCGCCGTGACGAAAAATGCGAAATCGGTCGAGTCGATGCGGGCGGCCATGTCACGCAGGCAGTCTTCCAGGGACTGGCCGAGGCTGTGCTGGTCATAACAGCGGCGAAATTCCGCGGCGATCGGCTGGGGCAGTTCCTGGCTCATCATCTGCAAGCCGGTGCTCAAGCTGTGGCCCGCCTTGAGGATGCGCGAGAGAAAATCCAGGGATTCGGGAATCTGCATGGCGATCAGCCGCTGGCGTTTGGTGCGCTTGTTGCTCAGCAGGAAAAACGGCACATAGCCGCCGATCCCGCCCGCCAGCACGCCCATCAACAACGATCCGAGCACCGCGCCGACGATCAATGCCGAAAAGAACGCAATCGCGGCCGCCACGCCCAGGAACCGCGTCAACGACATCGCCGGATAGGCATACAGGATGCGGCGATACAGCGCCGCCATCGGCCGCCATCGAACCAGCACGGCCGAGAAGCCGGTGACATCCGTTTGCAGCCGTATGGTGGTCCGCTGGCCCGGTTGCTCGGAAGGCCGCCCGCCTTCCAGGCTCAACCGGCGGGACAGCCGGCGCTGTTCGCCGGTCAAACCGCCGGTGATCAGTTGCCAGACGCCCCAGACGATCAGCATGACCGTCAACGCGATCAAAATGGGAAGTACGATCATCATCTTCAACCTCGCTGGGTCGGGTGCGGCTTATCCTTCGATGGTTCGACGCTGGAACAGGTCCATCGGCAGCCGGATGCCCCGGTTTTCGATGCGCTCGGCCACCCGCGGCCGAATGCCGTTGCAGGTAAATCGTCCCTGCGCGTGGCCATCCTCGGTGACGCCGGCCTGTTCAAAGACAAACAGGTCGTGCATCTGGATCTGCTCTCCTTCCATGCCGGTGATTTCACTGACGCGGGTCACTTTGCGTTTGCCGCCGGGCAGGCGCTGGGCCTGCACGATCACCTGAATGGCGCTGGCCACCTGCTGGCGCAGCGCCCGCATCGGAATGTCATATCCCGCCATCGCGATCATCACTTCCAGC
>JADLBV010000114.1 GCA_020847545.1 Phycisphaerales bacterium | reverse complement strand
GGGGCCGTATCGCCGAATTCGAGGAAAAACCCCCACCCTAACCCTCCCCCGGAGTACCGGGGGAGGGGATAAAGAGGCTCTGCGGGCCTTATGAATACCGCTAATAATATAAATGCGATTGCCCTGTTATTTTCTTCCCATTTTCACAGCGGGTTGGCCGCCAGCCAGTTGAGGACTTCCTGTTCGTGCCCTTCGGGTTTGACCTTTTCAAAGACGTGGGCGATTTTTCCATCCCTGCCGATGATGAAGGTGGTCCGCACCACACCCATGTATTTGCGGCCCATCATGTTTTTTTCCTGCCAAACACCATAAGACTCGGCCACCTGGTGATCGGCATCCGCCAAGAGCGGGAAATTCAACGTGAATTTGTCCGAAAAAGCCTGGACATCGCCCACCGGATCGGGGCTGATTCCCAACACGGCGACTTTGGCCTTTTTGTACTGGTTGATGGTGTCACGGAACCCACACGCCTGCTTGGTGCAGCCGGGGGTGTCGGCCTTGGGATAAAAATAAAGGACCACCGGAGATTTATCATGAAAACCGACGAGATTGATCGTCTGGCCATTGCTGGCGGAGAGGTTGAATGCGGGGGCTTTTTGGCCGGCTTGGAGAATCTGATCGCTCATGTGCGTTCCTTTCTTAAGTGATTGTCATATAAAGGGTTATTTGCCTTGAAGGCGTTGTTTGAGTTCGGCATTGGCGATGGCGGCGTCGATGGTTTGGCCGTGGGCTTTCATAAAGGCCCCCATCGCTCGACCTAAGTCTTTTTCCGTAAAGGAGTTGGAAGCCAAAAACTGCTCCACCAGCCGCTGGGTCTCTTCGGGTGAGGCTTTTTTGGGTAGATATTCATCGACGACCGCGAGTTCTTCCTGCAATTTGCGAACTTCATCTGCCCGGCCGATACGATGATATTCTTCCATGCTCTTTCGCAATTTCTTGCCGTAGGCCTCAACCGCCTGCTGGGCGGTGGGTTTGTTGGGCATCAGGTCGATGTTTTTGACATCGCTGAGCAACATGCGGATGACGGTCAGACGGTCCTTCTGGCCGGCCTTGAGGGCGGCTTTCATGTCTTCCTGAAGTTTTGTTTGCAAGTCCATATTTTACTCCAAATGGTTTTTGTGTATTATAGGTTAAAGCAGAGGGGCTTTCACCCATCGTATCCAGAGCTTGTTGGTTTCAAGGATGGAACAACATACGCGGCACATGAAAATCAGGTGCGATGAGCGGGTGTATAGCACATAACCATCCCGATCCGGGCATCGGCCAAATGGAATGACCGACGGCGGGTAGATATGCACGAATCTGAGAGGTTTTCAGCCGGACTTCGGCCGAGGCGGGTTTTTCCCCGTGCGGTTGAGGAACAAGGCCGATCCACAAAATCATGATCCAACAGATGAATGGATTGAGGATGTCCACAGAGCAACTCGAAGGGATTCTCCAGTTCACGGACGAACGACGCGATGGCCAGCTTCGCGATCCGATGCAACCCTTGCGTCCCCTGCGCGGGGGCGTGGTGGTTCCGCGTCAAATGATCCGCGAACTGCAATTGCGGCCCGGTTTGATGATCAAGGGGGACCCCAAGGGGAAGATGCTCAAGCGCGTCCACACGATCGAAGGACGCACACCCGATGAATACATCGCCCGCGCGGCGTTGTATGACTCCACGGCGCTGGACCCACAGCCGGCGATGAAGTTGGAACACAACCCGGCCGAATACACCACGCGGGCGATCGACATCATCGCGCCGGTGGGGTTTGGACAACGCGGCCTGATTGTCGCCCCGCCGCGCACGGGCAAGACGATCCTGATGCAAAATCTCGCACGCGGGATTCATGCCAATTATCCCAACGCCCAGCTTGTGCTGCTGCTGGTGGATGAGCGCCCCGAAGAAGTGACCGACATGCGCCGAAATGTGCCGGGGATGGTTTATGCCTCATCCAACGACAACACGGTGGAAAAACATCTGGATTTGGCCCAGTTGGTGATCGAACGGTGCAAACGGCAGGTTGAATTCGGAGCCGACATTGTCGTGCTGATGGATTCGCTGACACGGCTTGGCAGGGCGTTCAACGTCGGCGGGCCTGGTGGCGGACGGACGATGACGGGTGGGTTGGACAATCGCGCGTTGGAGATTCCCAAACGGCTATTCGGAGCCGCCCGCAAGATCGAAAACGGCGGCTCATTGACGATCATGGCCACCTGTCTGGTCGATACCGGAAGCCGGATGGATCAGGTCATATTTGAGGAATTCAAGGGGACAGGAAACCTGGAGATCACGCTGGACCGGAACCTTTCCAATCAGCGGATCTTCCCCGCCATCAACATCACCGAATCGGGCACGCGCAAGGAGGAGAAGTTGCTGACCGAACGTGAATTGGCCGCCAGCCGCGCGCTGCGACGACACCTGTTGAACATGCCCCCCACCATGGCGATGAAAACGCTGCTGGAAGTGCTGGGGAAACACAAAAACAACGAGGCGCTGTATAACTCAATGCGGGTATAGAAACGATGACAATGAACGATCCACACGAATCATCCGTTGAGGAACCGTTGTTGCAGGAAGATGCCGCATCCGAGCCGGCGGACGGTGAAGTGAGAGAAACGGCTGATCCGGCCGATGATACAGCGGAAGAAGTCGAAATCACGGTGGATTTACGGGCGATGGAGGCGTTGCTTTTCGGCACACACCATCCGCTGACGGCCGGCCGGCTGGCGGAATTGCTGGGGTTGCCTTCGACCAAGCCGATCCGCCGGGCGGTGCGGGAGTTGAATCAGCAATATGAACAGAGCGGGCGCAGTTTTCGCATTGAACAGGTGGCGGGCGGGTTTCAATTGCTGACACTGCCGGAATTTGGTGAAACGCTCAAGAAGCTGCATCAAAAGGAGATCGACGCCAAATTGACGCGGGCGGCGTTGGAGACATTGGCGATCGTCGCCTATAAACAGCCAATCTTGCGGGCGGATGTCGAGGCGATTCGCGGGGTGGCGTGCGGCGAGACGATCCGGTCATTGATGGAAAAACATTTGGTGAAGATCTCCGGCCGGGCCGAACTTCCCGGCCGGCCGATCCTTTATGGCACAACCAAGCGGTTTCTTGAGCTGTTCGGGCTGAACAATCTCAAAGACCTGCCGCAGGCCGAGGAATCGTCCACATGACCGGTTGGCAGGATAATAATTTGCCATATGGTCATTGCCATTGCTTGTCACCCGTTTGTGCGTGACGGTATGCTCCGGCCTTTTGGGCCTGGGCGCGAATCAACATCATGCTGTTTCACTCATTCGCATTCGTTTCGCTCTTTGCGATCACCTTCGCGGTTTACTGGGCCGTGAAGGAACATCGGTTGCGCATGGGGGTGGTGGTCATCGCCAGCATCGTTTTTTATGCGACATGGAACCCGTGGCTGATTTTTGTGCTGCTGGGGTCCACATCGGTCGATTTTTTCATCGCGCTGAAGCTGGAGAAGACCCCATCCGCCCGCAGGCGCAAGGTGCTGATGATTGTCAGCATAGCGATCAACCTGGGGATATTGGCATTCTTCAAGTACGGCAATTTTCTGATCCACTCGGCCGACTCGGTCTTCAGCATGTTGGGCATACCGTTGGCCGCGCCGGCTTATGGGATCATCCTGCCGTTGGGGATTTCGTTTTATACCTTTGAAGCCATCAGCTATATCGTCGAGGTGTATCAGGGCAAAACCAAAGCCGTGCGCGACTGGCTGGATTATCTACTCTACATCCTGTTTTTCCCCCACCTGATCGCCGGGCCGATTGTCCGGCCGCACCATTTTCTGCCGCAGATCAAACAGAAAAAGACGTTTGATTTTGACCGGCTGCAATTCGGGGCGCAGTTGTTCATGATGGGGCTGATCAAAAAGGCCGTCATCGCGGACAATTTGTCGATCATCGTCGACCCGGTCTTCGCGACGCCCGGCCAGTATGGATCGACGGCGATCTGGCTGGCGGTATTGGGGTATTCAGCTCAGATTTACTGCGATTTTTCAGGATATACCGACATGGCCATCGGCGTGGCCCACACACTGGGGTTCAAACTGCCCAACAACTTCAACATGCCCTATTTCGCATCCAACATCGCCGAATTCTGGGGCCGATGGCACATCTCACTCTCCACCTGGCTGCGCGACTATTTGTACATTCCGCTGGGTGGAAACCGGCAAGGTAAATGGAAAACCTATCGGAATCTGATGATCACCATGGTGCTGGGAGGGCTGTGGCACGGGGCGGCATGGACATTCGTGGCGTGGGGTTTTTATCACGGGTTGCTGCTGGTGATTCACCGTGCGTGGCGTAAATCCAAGCGAAGGATCGCGGGGTTGGTTCCGCTGTCGGTGGCATTTACGTTTTTGTGTACCTGTGTCGGTTGGGTGCTGTTTCGGGCACAGACCTTCAGCGATGCGTGGTTGATCATCAAACGGATGTTCAAGCCATTTGAAGGCAAGGCCCTGACGGCCAACGAAGTGCGCATCACCCTGACGGCACTTGGGGTTTTGTTGGTGGCGCACCTGATCGGTACATTTGTGAACATCAAGAAAATCGAACGAAGGCTGGCCGCGCCGATTTTGGGTGCGGGGCTGGCGGCGGCGTTGGTGATTGCCCAATTGTTGAGTCCGGAAGATGTCAAGGCTTTTATCTATTTCCAGTTCTGAAACCCAAGACGATGCGGCCAGTGGAGTGCGTTCCGGCCGGCGTCGATTGGCATTGGCTGCGCGCGGCAGGCGTGCGGTGGCCTGGGCATCGGTTTTGTTTGTCCTGGCGTCGATGGCCGGCGGATTGCTGGTTGATCTGTGCCCGCTGCGGTTTCGATTCCCACAGGCGGCATTTGTGATGGCCCACGCGTCAACGGGCGCGCAATCACCCACCGTTGTATTGATGGGAAGTTCAAGGTTTGGGATCGGGATCAATACGGACCGTTTCAGCGCGAGCCTGAAAAAATACAGCGGGGATGACCGTTTAAGCGGTTACAACGCCGCAATTCCGGCCGGCGACGCGATCACATTCAACTTTGTGCTGACCCATCTGCTGGAGATCAAATGCCACCCGCGAATCGCGGTGATTGAAATCAGCCCTGAGACCGTCAATCGGTACGTCCCGTGGATGAAATTTCAGATTCTCCGCCAGATGACACGGATGGACATCATCAAATCCATTCCAGATGCGGCCAAATCACGCGCGATGGATCGGGTTTTCACGTCGCTGTTTTTCCCGTTGTTTCGCCACAATGTCCAACTGACCGACTGGTTGTTCACCGATGTGGCCGAGGCGATTACAGGCCGGCCGGATGCGGGAATGCCCTGGGTTTTTCCAAATCCCAAGGAACAGATGGGTCAAAGCAACGAGACCGACTATTTTAAGTGGTTCAAGCGGTATAAAGTTGCGGGAATCCAACCGCGAAAATTTGAGGAATTGCTGGGGTTGTGCCGGTCGAACAACATTCAACCGGTGCTGGTGGGGATTCCGGTCTCATCGCATCATCGCGCGTTTTATACGCCGACGGTGGAAAAACAGTACATGGAATTTGTTGTTCGATTGCAGCGGGAATATGGGTGTGCGTTTGTGGATTATGCCGGCCGGCTGCCGGATACGATGTTTGCGGATCATCATCATCTGAACGAGGCGGGCAATGAATTCTTTTCGGATCTGCTGGCCGGCGATGTGGTGCGGATACTGAATTTACATGGCACAAACGAACCCCAGCAAACTTTTGACAATCCGGCGCATTGATCCGCACCGAAGGAACATTTACCATCCGGCCAGTAAGCACCGTCCCCACTGGGATGTTTCGGGCGGTTGCAACCAATAAATTGCAATATCTTGGGAATATTTGGAGTAGCAGCATGATTGTCCGCAGGAAGACCCGCCAAGTCGTTGTCGGCGATGCGAAACATGGGATTGTGCGCATCGGGGGCGATGCGCCGGTCTCGGTGCAGACCATGACGGCCGGTTATACCCACGACATCAACGCCACGGTGGCGGAGATTCACAAGTTGGCGGCGGCAGGTGCTGATCTGGTGCGCGTGG